>CAVPKR010000115.1:0-4197 GCA_963705675.1 Terriglobia bacterium | reverse complement strand
GGGCATGCGATGGCTCGGCCGGTGCCGGGGTTTCTGGGCTCGCAAACGCGCAAGAGGTTTGCCGATGAAAATGGGCCGGTCCTGTATGCCAACTCCGATCTCAGCGGATTTTCGATCTTCGAGGAAGCTCAATATCGCGGCGTCACGGCTGCGGATCGGGCGCTGGCGGCTATTGGGAGACGGTAGCCGCGGATTAGTGCAGATGGACGCCGATAAGACTCACATTTCAAGTTTGCCCTTCAGCATTAGGTCCTTCACGCTAAACTCCAGCGTGCGATATGGTAGCGGGACGCCGGGAAGATACAGGTCGAAGGCCACCGATTTATCGCTGGGCTGCACCTCGCGCGGAAACGCCAGGCGTAGATAACGGTCGCCGGGAGAGGGTGGAAAATATCCCGTCATTTTGTATTTCTTGCGGCCGATGCGCATCACGCACTCGTCTTGCATGCGGGCCGTCTCCTGAGCATCCGCGAATGCCAGGTTTTTCTCGATGCTGATCGCCAGAACGATCTGCGACGATCGGTTGTCCTCGAACCATACTCGATACTCTTCCGCCAACGGGTCCTCTGGCTCATTGGGTTTCTTGCGGCGATAGCGAAGTTCGCGCTCATGCTCGGCTTGCGCCATGGGGGAGGCGGTTGCCAGGTACGCGAGGAGCCCTCTCGCATCGCCTTTTCCGGGTGCAGCCACGATCTGCGCCCACGGGGAATTGGTGAACAGGCGCAGCAGTTCTTCTTCGGTCCATTCCGCGGGTGCTTTGGTTTCCCAAAACGGGGCCGCGAGAAACAGCAGGACAGCGAGCCATTTCATAAATTGGCGTTCATAAATTCGTCAGGTTTTCGTAGTCGACGTTGCCGCCCGATAGAATCACGCCTACGCGCTTGATTCCCGGGGGCAGTTTCTTGAAAAGGACCGCCGCGGCGGAAACAGCGCCGCTGGGCTCTCAGAACAATTTTCATCCGCATCAGGATGAACTTCAGCGTGGAACGAATTTCATCCTCGCTCACCAGCAGCATCTGCTCGACGTGACTGCGAAGGATGGGGAACGTCAGCTCGCCGGGACTCGTCGATCGCAATCCATCGGCGATGGTCGGCGGAGTGTCGATGGTCACTCGTTTCCCCGCTGCGAAGGATTGATAGGTATCGTTGGCGAGCTCCGGTTCGACGCCGAAGATTCGGATGGAGGGGCGCAGGTGCCGCGCTGCGATCGCTGAGCCGGATAGCAGGCCTCCACCGCCCACGCACACCACCAGCGCGTCCAGATCCGGCACTTCTTCTAGCAACTCCTTCGCCGCAGTTCCCTGGCCCGCGATGGTCCACGGATGATCGTAAGGGGGCACGATGGTCGCGCCGGTTTCGGCTGAAATGCGCGCGCTGATGGCTTCGCGGCTGTCCGTGAAGCGGTTATAGGTGACGATGTGCGCGCCGCGGGCTCGCGTGCCTTCCATCTTCGAGCGCGGGGCATCTTCGGGCATCACCAGCGTGGCCGGGACGCCGACGAACTCCGCCGCGATCGCGACCGCCTGCGCGTGGTTCCCGGAGGAATGCGCCACTACGCCTTTCTGCAACTGGTCTTTGGGGATTGAAAGGATGAAGTTCGAGGCGCCTCGGATTTTGAAGGCGCCGCCTTTCTGAAAATTCTCGCACTTGAAAAACGCAGTTACGCCGGCTTCCTGGTCGATGCTGCGGGACGTCATCACCGGCGTTTTTTTCGCGATCGGGTGGACTCGCTCCGCGGCTGCGCGTATGTCTTCGAAAACGATCTTAGTATCCGGCATGTTTATTCACCACGTTCTGGAGCGACTCGCCTTTGCGGAAACGCTCGAAATTGTCGACGAAAAAATCGATCGCCCGTTCTCTCGAATCGGGCAGATCGTCGGCGCAATGCGGGGAGATTAGCACGTTCTCCAGGTTGTAAAACGGATGATCGGGCGGCAGAGGCTCGGTCAAGAAAACGTCCAGCGCCGCGCCCCGCAGACGTTTCGACGCCAGGGCATCGAGTAAGGCGGGCTCGTCGACGATTGCGCCTCGGCCAACATTGATCAGAACCGCCGAGGTTTTCATCGCCGCAATTTGCGCCGCGCCGATCATACCGCGTGTTTCGGCCGTCAGCGGAGCGCTCACCGCGACGTAATCAGCCTCGGCCAGGGCTTCTGTCAGCTTGGCCATGTCCTTGCGACCCAGCGTTAGAATTCGCATGCCGAAGGCCCGTGCGCGCTCTGCGATCGCACGTCCGATGCCTCCGTAGCCGACGATCGCGAGCGTCTGCCGGTACAGTTCGGGATGTTGGAACGGCTCCCATCGACGCGCGGCTTGATTTCGGAGGACGCGGGGCAGATCGTAGCAGAAATAGATCATCGCGCCGATCACCCATTCGCCCAAGGCGGTCGCGAAGACGCCGGCGCTGTTGGTCAGAGGCACGGGGCTCGCGATTATTTCCGGCGACAGGACTCTCTCGACACCTGCGCCGGGCGAGTGGATCCATTTCACTCGAGTCGCGTGCGGGAACGCGGCAAGAAACATGGTGGGATCGCGGAAATCGCCATTCAACAGAACATCGGCCTGGGGCGCGACGCTCATCACGCGGCCGCGGTCTTCGCTGATCACGATTCGCGCGGCGCTGCCGATGCGGTCCAGCGGTTTCAAGTAAACAGCGGAAGGATCTCCCGTTACCAGCAGCGTAAGGTCAGGCACAAGACCTTAGAATACCGTCTATTTCACTACGGCGGCTTTCTTGAAGTCGCCGGCCTTCACGATCGACAGCGTCGATACATCGAAATTCCGCCGCAGCGCATCGGTAATCTGCTGCGGGGTCAGCGCGTTCACCTTTTGCTCCAGGTCCGCGTCGTAGGTCATGGTGCGATTATCGTAATCGCGGGTTGCCAGAGTCCCTGCCAGCGCGGCATCTTCGGACCGGTCGACCTTGCGGGATTGCAGCCATCCCGATTTCGCGGCGGTGATTTCCTCCGCGGTAAAGCCGTCCTTCACGGCTTTTTCGAGCTCCTCCCGGGTCGCGGCTTCGACTTTGGCGACATTCTGCGGCGCGGCGATCGCGTAGATGCGGAAAGTACCGTTTTTCTCGATCGGCGAAGCTCCCAAACCGGAGCCGACGCCGTAGCTCAGGCCGTCTTTCTGGCGGATTCTAGTCGCCAGGCGCGAATTGAGGAAGCCGCCGCCGAGCATGTAATCCGCAAGCTCCAGCGCCGGGTAATCGGGATCGGTATTGCTGAGATTCAAGCGGATTCCGGCCATAAACATGGCATTTTCTTTATCTGGCGTCTCGATCGTGCGGTTCACCGCGTCGATCTTACGATACGGATCGCTCAGGCGCTGGAACGGCGCGGGGCTTTTCCAGGTCCCGAACAGGTCGCCGGCGAGTTTCAGCATTTCCTTAGGATCGAAATCGCCGACGATGGCGAGTTCTCCGTTCGACGCGCCTGCGAAATCCTGATAGAACTTCTTCGCGTCGGCGACGGTGGTTTTCTGAAGTTCCTCGATCTTCTCGGCCGGCAGAAGCGATGCGCGAACATCGCCCTTGGGATGCGGATTCATGGCGCGGGCAAGCTCGACTGGGGCCAAGGCCTGCGGTTCGGATTTTCCGGATTCGGCGCTGGTCAACTGCGATTTCTTGATTTGCTCGAACTCCGTTTCCGGGAAGGCGGGCTCTTTCAGGATTTCGGCCACGAGCTTCATTGCCGCCGGGAGATTCTCGCGTACGGTTTCGATACTCGCCGTTACGCTGGTCGGGCCGCCGCCGATGCGGACCTGCGCTTTTAGACGATCCAGCTCGTCCTGAATCTGCTGGCGATTCTTGTTCTTGGTCCCGCGCATCAGCGTTTCCATCGCTAACGATGCGGCGGTGCTCTTGCCGTTGAGGGCTTCCAGGGTTCCGAAGTGGAGGCGAAGGGTCGCGCTTACCGTATTGCCTCGCGTCTTCTTGGCGAGCATCGAAACCTTCAGGCCGTTGGGGAGCTTTTTCCGTTCGACGCGAGCTTCGATATTCGCGGGCGTCGGTTCGAATGCTTCGCCTTGCGACATCGCGGCCTCGCCTTTGTAATCTTTCAACGCGCCTTCGAAATCAGTCTTCGCGGGAATCACGGAGCGATCCGGCTTTGGATCGGGGATAAATTCCGCGACCGTGCGATTGGAGCTTTTCAGATAGGCGGCGGCGACGCGCTGTATGTCTTCGGGGGTCAC
>CAVPKR010000114.1:0-58141 GCA_963705675.1 Terriglobia bacterium | reverse complement strand
TTGAGCTCCGCGACCATCGGTGTCGCGACCAATCCCAATCAGCTCATTAGGACGGGCCGAAAGCTATAGCTCCTGGACATCCCACTGTAACCGGGGACTTACTTCTCCGTCTGCGCCTCCGATTTCGCCGGTGTTAAGAATGCAGGAAGGCGCGCCTCTGCTCGAAACTTATGCCGTGACCGGACTGGAATGTCGGCACGCAGTATATCCCGCTCGCGCCCTACGGCGCGTTTCGCAATCTGGATCTGTATGTTTTCGATATCCGAATTTTTGCAGAAAGACCTGAAGTTCAAGCAGTTATTGCGTCTTTCGATCTGTTCACGTCTTCAATCGAACATGGCCAACTCGGAAAGCGCGGTAGTCTCGCAGCGCCTCCCCACCCTGTTTCGTCAACGTTCCTGGGAACGTTGATTTCGGCCAGAAGGAACTGTACGAAGGATTCCAATCGCTGTTGGTAACTCTGCCTCCGAGAAATTTTCCGAATCGGCGCGCGGTTCTCTTTCTAAATCCAAGCGTAAAGCAGTAAAATTAAAGGAGCGCGGGCCGCAGAAAATTGGCCCAGCGCTCCTTTTTTATTTTCCTAATCTATGAATGCTCCATCCCCCCCCGACTTCCGCAGAAGTCGAACCCCCGCATTTAACTGGCGGGACATCGCCTGCCTGTTCCTGACCTCCTTTCCGGCCACGATCTGGAAGAATGAAAACTCCTCTCCGAGAAGAAAATTCTGTATCAGTTTTCGGCCCGCGGGCATGAGCCTAGACCGACCCCGCTCGGTTCGCTGCTGACGGGAGCTCACGACGCGGCCAGCGGCTATTACCGGTCGCGTCCGCGCCCGCTTACGCTTGGTTTAGCGTCGAAGACTCTTTGGCGGGGGGGAGGGAAGAGCGGGGGCATTAGTGCCGGCCGCGATATAGGCGCGCTTTACAAACTTCCCTCTACTCCTGGAGCGACCTTGCTCCCCATGGCTGGCGGTGTAGGCACACAGTACAGTGCTGCCCGCTGCATGGGCGCGCGCGATCGTATATCGCCGCGATATTTCCCGCGACGTAGATTGGAACGATTCGATCGCGGGAGCGCTGGCCGGCCGCACGGATCGGTGGCGACTAACGGATTCTGGTCGGCGCTGAACACCGCGACCACGCTGCGGCTGCCCACGTTGTTCTACATTTGTTCGGGCTTTCCGGTGCCGCATCCGGGCACCCGCCGGGCGAAACATCGGGTTTCTCTTCATTCTGAGTCTGAGGCTTTTTGAAGGGAGCGGAACCGATCCGGAAGAGGCTGCCACGATTTTCAGCTGAAGCAGTGGGCTCTGGTTTGTGCCGGTTAGACTCCCGTCTGGTTCGCTTTGAACGTGCCTCGGTGACGCGGGCATTCGGGCCAGGATACAGAGGCGTATAAGAGTCCTGCAAGCGCCGGCGGAGTCGTCAGCACTGTGTCAGTTTGGAAAGAATCCGTCCGGCGCCGTCTCGGAAGGCGACTGGAGCGCGCTTGAAACTAAGTGAGCCAGGAAATCGGCGCGGCGCTGGAGCGAGTCTTGGCGCGGCGGAGCCGGATGTGTCGGGGATTCGCCCCTACGCTTTTGCGGAGGAGCGGTTTCAAGCCACACCCGCCGTAATCGCTGAGCGGCGCGGATCTACATACTGACGGCGATCCGTAGAACCCTGGAACATGAGCTGAAGATCAATCCCGATGTGGTGGTGTTTCGGTGAGGATGTTGGTCCGAAGGGGGAGTCCAGCGGCGACGATGGACCTTCAGGAAACCTTTGGCGAAGGCCGGGTTTCGATAGGAGCCTGTCGGAAGAAGGCATCGTGGGCGGCGCAGCCGGAGCAATGGCCGGACTGAAGCCGGTGGCCGAGATTCAGTTCCGGAAATACCCCGATCCGGCACGGAGCAACTCAACGACACTGGAACCATACGGTGGCGGACCGTGAATGGATTCGCTTCTCCTATGGTGGTCAGAATTCCAGGTGGTTTCGCCAGGTGCCCCAGATGCCTGGCAGAGCGTTTTGAGCGAAGTGACGTGGGCGCACGCGGTCGGCTGGCAGGTGGCGACGCCGTCGAATGCGAAGACGCCGTAGGCCTGCTGCGAGCGGCACTGCGCAGCGCTAAATCTGGACCATTTTCTTTGAGCATCGAGCCATGTCTTATGCGCCCTGCCCGGAGGCCGAATCCCGGCGACGATTTTCTGCTGCTGCTCGGTGTCGCGAAGAAGGTGCATGAAGGCGACCGGCTCACGATCGTGACTCGGGGGGCGATGGTCGAGCGGTGCGTTAAGGCGTGTGCCCAAAACGGCGCGCCCTGGTGCAGGCGCTCGACTTGCGGAGCATCATTCCGCTGGGATCGCGAAGCCGTGCCTCGGGTCTGGTGCGGCGGACCCGGCGACGCCGGATCGTCCATGAAGATACCCTGACGGCCGGGTTCGGCGCGGAAATGGCCGCGGCAGTCGCGGAAGAGGCATTCCAATCTCGACGTGCCCGATTACCTGGCTCGCGGTGCTGGATGTTCCACTGCGTTATAATATCGGGCTAATGAACGCGGTGTCGCCCTGGAGGGATTAGTTCGGGCGAAGATCGAGGATTCGCTGGGGTCCTGAGACGCCATCCTCGAACATGTGAGCTTCTTCGCTCTCGCGATGTCTTTTCCGGGGTCCTGGCCCAGAACGCGACATCAAACTATTGCCGATAGCGTCGTCGGCAGCTCAGCTTTGCCGCAGGACAAATTCTTTCTATCTCGAAGCCATGCCGGAAGGGAAGTTCTCTTTCATCTCGACCGCCTGCAACTTCAAAGCGCCCGCAGCTTCGGCGAAGAGGTGAAGTACGTCGCTTGCAGTCAATCGCCTTCTTCAATGATTCTAAGAACCGCCGTCGATTCCTTGAGCGCGGAGGGCCGTCCAAGGCACCGACTAAGGCCGACTGATCGAGCACCTTCGTGACTCTTTCGATTATGGCAACCGGACGCTTGCGGCGATGCCCGCGCAAACCGCGCTCCACTCCAGTGGAAGGACGTTACGGAGGCCCCGATACGCGCCTGGGGTTGCGGTAACCGCGGCGTGGCATGTCACCGATCACTGCGGCGAGCCGCTCGAAGACCTGCGGATGAAGTGGCATCGTCCCTCGTCGACGAAAAAATACGGCTCGAAGGTCCGTTAGGCCGGTTCTACAGTTTCCCCGCGGTGCACCGGCAGGATGAGCCAGATCAGCGTCTCAATGATCGGCAGTACGGCGACCACCGACGATGCGAGCTGAGACAATCGTGGTGGTCGGAAGAATCCTCCAAGTACGGCAGTATGACGGCCACCGTCCGCGAGAATGATGACGAAGCGATTCCCGCCTTACTTCGCCGATGCGGCGGGAGGCCACACTATCCGTGCGCAAGGTCACCACAATCATCCCGCGGGAAGCGAACAACGCGAAGGTTAACAGAGGCGATCGCTATGGTCCATGATTGCAACCAGGTAATCGCGACAATCGGAAGGCACAGCGCGGACATGACGATGATTAGCCCCCTGGACGCGGATGGCCGGCATAGAAGCGATGGCTATCCAGCCCCAGAAGAAAAGCCCGAGTTCCAGCCCAACCGGCGGAATCCACAGCACTTCTCCCAGCTGTTTCTGGCTCAGTCCAAAGGCGCGCGACAGGAGTAGCCAATCGCACCCACGGGGAACGCTCCGAAGGAGCAGCCCAACACCAGGCTCCAGAAACGGCGTTCGAACGGGCTCGGGAAACCGAAGCTTCTGGGGATTGGGATTTATGCGGGAACTTCGCGGAATCCACTCGAGTGCGCCACACCACCAGCCAGATCAACGCGAGCACGGGCGTGACCAGGAATGCCGGACGCCATCCGGTAAAGCGGCAGCGATCGGTATGAAGATCAGCGGAGCCCAAAATCGCTCCGATGGACGATCCGCTGTAGGCCAAGGCCATCCCCGCTGCAGGAATCTACTGGGGAACCCGCCGAGAACATGGAGCCTTCGCCGATTCCCAAAACCAGCCGCGCCATCGCGAAGCCCATGAACGTCGAGACCAGCGATGCTGGCGCTTAGACGGCCCAATGGCGATCGAGATCAGCATTCCCAACCGGAGGCCGATTGGTCGAGCACCGATCCCCAGATCAGCGTGCTGACCATGTACGCATAGCTGAAGGCGCTGATGGTTTGCGTAAACTGAAGCGCGGTCAAGTGCGAGTCCGCCAGGATTCTAGGGGAAGCAGCGCGAGGACTTGCCGGTCGAGAGGAGCTCAGCAGAGTGCCCAGCATCATGACCACAGCGGGCCACCAGACTAGCCATCGCGAAAGAGTAGAGGTCGACGCGGCCTCTGAAGTTAGTTTGAAGCCATGTATGAATGCCGCCGGGCAAGGAACATCCTAACAAGTTCCGGCAGCGGGTGCGAACCTTTTTTATGGGCTCATTATTTTGCTCAACCTATTGTCTTCACGCGCCTCCGGATGCTATTCTTCACGGCCGGGATTTTAAGACAAGGAGACTTATGCGTTCTTGACGTTAGCCGTTGCCGCACTGGCCCTGATCGCCTCCAGCGGATATGCCCAAAGTAATACTGACCTGTGGATTTCGGGATGATGACGTGGCCGGAGGTGAAAGCCGATGGCGGCCGTAAGACCACTGCCTTGGTGTATAACGGCGGCACGGAGCCGCGGTCCGCAAAACGTCAACGGCGGGCATACTTTGATGGCTCAGGCGACCGTAATCGCCATCGCGCACAAGCTGGGAACGCGCTTGCGGCTCCCGTCCTGCCATTCTCGCCGAACAATGCCAGCGCCAAGTTGCCAGGTACCATCGGATTGACCCGGGCTGTTCACGGCGATTAATGAACGGGTTGCCGAGGAGCTGATCAAGACCGGGTTTAAGAACGTGGTCTAGATGGGCGTCACGGCGGGGGCCAGGCCCAGTTAGGCGAGGTCGCCAAGAAGCTGGATGAGAAATACTCGTCCCAAGGCATCCATGTGGTCTTCTGCGATGAAGTTTATGCCAAGGCCAATGCTGACTACGACAAGTGGCTGGAGGCGACGGCTACCCGCTCAACTCCCATGCCGGGATCCGGAATACCTCAGAAATGCTCTACCTGGGAGCCGATAAAGGCTGGGTTCGTAAGGGCTTCCCCCACGGCACTGGGCGATCCGTCAGGCCGGGGCGGCCGCGCCGGCGCGCCGGGCGGACGCGGGCGTGGGCAGGCGGCGGATCCGAACGCTCCTCCGCGGATCGACAACGGAACAGGTGCGCGCGAAGGTCGACGGCAGAGCTGGGGAAGCGGATTTTCGATATGAAGGTGGACTATGCGGGCAATCAGATCCACCAGTTGCTGGGTGCGGCTAAGTGATCGGCGGAATACGCCGGCACTGTAATTTAGCTGGGATAGAGTAACCCGGCCTCTTCTGCAAAGTCTTTTCTAAGACAGTCGATCATTAAAGCTGATGGCGGGATTAGCGTAACGGTCACAGCGGTCCGCCACTCGGCATATTGAAGAAACCTCGCGCATTACGTTGCGTAGACCCTTGACATGTTTCTTTCGTGCTTCTATACTTCAGGCGGGTACGGTAGATGCGTGTGCCGGGGTACGCGGGCGGTAGGGGTGCGTGTATGCAAGACGGGTAAGGCTTAAAGCGGTTTTGAGGAGAGTTCGAGAGGGGAATCCCGTTCTCTGGCGGTGTGTCGGCCTTGTTTGCGGCAACCGTATTCGGACAGACTGCCGGAACCTCCCGCGGCTGTGTCGCCGCAACGCGCATTTCTGAATCAGAACTGCGCTGGATGTCACAACGACAAGCTGAAGTCGGGTGGCATTTCGATGACTAAGCTCGATGTCGTGCATCCGGATCAGACTGCCGAACTGGCAGAAAAGGTGATTCGCATGCTCCAGGCGGGAATGATGCCTCCTGCCGGAATGCCTCCGCCCAACGCCGCCGCGCAAAAGACTTTCGTCGCGACGCTGCAGGGTGCCATCGATCAGGCGTCCCTGGCGCATCCGAATCCCGGCAGAACCGCGCTGCATCGCTTGAATCGACCGAATACGCGAACTCGATTCGCGACCTTCTCGCTGTGGATGTCGACGTATCGGCACTCTTGCGAACCGACGACATGAGCCACGGGTTCGACAATATGGCCGACTGCTTTCGTTTCCCCTGCGTTGCGGAAGGATACATCCGGGCGGCCCGCAAGATCAGCCGTGAGGCGGTGGGCGACCCCAGCGCGCAGGCGTTGACGACCACATATTCTGTTCCGCGCGTGCTGAATCAGACGCTTCATATTCGAAGGAACCCCCTTCGGAGCTACGCCGGCGGGACGGCGGCGAGTCACGATTTTCCGGCTGATGGTGAGTACGTTTTCAAGCTTGGCTTCTACTATTCCCCGACCGTTTTCGGGTTGAATTAAGGCGCCGGACAAAAAATTGAAGTTGCGATCGACGGTAGCCGGGCGGTGCTGATTGACATCGACCCGCGGATTACGCTGGCGAAAGATGAACTCAAGACTCCTCCGGTTAAGCCGCGCGGGGTCCGCACAAACTTTCAGCGGCCTTCATTTCCACCTTCGATGGGCCGATCGAGGATGAGTACCGGCAATTTGATCAGAGCCTGGTGGATGTCAGCGCGGGTACGGTTCCGGGCGCGACCACGCCACCACATTCGCATGAGCTGAGCATCACGGGGCCCACGCAGGTGGCGGGGTTTCGTATTTCTCAGCCGACGTAATTCTTGCTGTCTGACTGGAACCGACGACGGACGTTGCGTGCGCGAAGCAAGTTTCCCGGCTCCGTGGCCAGGCAGGCGTATCGCCGCCCGGTCACGCCGAACGACCTGGAAGGATCGCTGAGCTTCCATCAACAAGGGGCCGCAAATTGGCGCTCACACCCCTCCCGGCAACTTCCATACTGGCATCCTGATCTGTGATTCAGGCAATTATTACGAATCCGGAGTTCGTGTTCCGGTTCGAGCGCGGTCCCCCAAATGCCGTCCCGGGAACGAATTACCGCATCACCGATCTGGAGTTGGCGTCACGCTTGTCCTACTTCCTCTGGAGCAGCGCTCCCGACGATCAACTGATCAGTCTGCCGGTCCAAAGGTGCGCGAGCCGGGGATGCTCGAAAAGCAGGTCCGGCGGGTGATCCTCGCATCCGAAGTCGGAGTTGCTTACCAAGAATTTCGCGGTTGAATAAGCTGCACCTTCACGACCTTAAACGGCGGGGAATCCGGATTTGTTTATATTTCCGAATTTTGATAAGAGCCTGACCACCTCGGCGACCCGCGAGACGGAACCGTCGTTCGATAGCCTGATTCTCGCGAAGATCGCCACGTTCGCGACCTTCTCCGACCGCCAATTACACCTTTGTGGATGAGCGGCATGGCGCGGCACTACGGGGTTCCGAATGTCCTCGGGGAGCGCTTCCGTAGGGTAACCCTGACCGATCCGAACCGGTTTGGGCTGCTGGGCCAGGCCCAGCGTGTCGATGTTGACTTCGACGGCAACTCCGCACCAAGCCGGTACTGCGCGGGTCTTACGTGATGGAAGTTTTGCTGGGGACGCCGCCCCCGCCTCCGCCTCCGAACGTCCCGGCCTTGCCGGAGAACGCGGGATCCCCGACGGGACCCGTGGCCGAACCCAGGATTTTGGTGCGCGAGCGCATGGAGGAGTATCGGGCTAACGAGCCTTGTAAGACTTGTCATCAGATGATGGATCCCACTCGGATTCTCACTGGAGAATTTCGATGTGGTGGGCGTGTGGCGGACCAATGGATAGCGGCTTCCCATCGATCCTTCTGGTAAAATGTTCGACGGCTCCAAGCTGGACGGTCCGGTGAGCCTGCGGGAAAAGGTATCCTGAGACACTCCGATTTGTATGTCACGACCTTCAACGGCAAAACCTGCATGGTGTAAGCTCGGCGTCATCGATTATCACGACGAACCGTTTGTTCGCGGAGTGGTGAAGGACGCCCGCGAAAAACGACAATCGCTTTTCGTCGTTTATTCTAGGAATTGTAAAAAAGCGCGCCTGTTCCAAGATGCGGCGGGGGCGTTGCCGAGTGGGCGGTTACGGGATGTCGTTGCGGTCGCGAACCATTAAGGGTTGAGATTCAAGTTGGAGAGATTTTCAAATTCAAAAATCACGGGTTTGAAGGAGCAGCGGGGCCATGTCTTATATCAGCAAAAAGTACCTTTCCCGCCGCACGGTGCTTCGCGGCATGGTGTTTATTTGGCGCTGCCCTTCTCGATTCGAGACAGATACAGAGAAACGGCAGCGCCAATGAAACACCCATGCCGCGAAGCACCGTGCGGCGGGAAAGGTACTTTTTGCTGATATACGACATCGCCCTGGTCTCCTTCAAACCCGTGATTTTGAATTTGAAAATCTCTCCAACTGAATCTCAACCCTTAATGGTTCGCGACCGCAACGACATCCGTCGCCGGCCCGCATCTTCCGCCCGCCGCATCTGGAACGGCGCGCTTTTTACAATTCCTAAATAAACGACGAAAAGCGATTGTCGTTTTTCGCGGCATCCTTCACCACTCCGCGAACAAACGGTTCGTCGTGATAATCGATGATGCGCCCCAGCCCGTACGCCATCAGGTTTTCCGTAAAGGTCGTGACATACGAATCGGAGTGTCTCAGAACCGCTTCCCGCAGGCTCACCGGACCGTCCAGCTTGGAGCCGTCGAACATTTTACCAGAAGGATCGATCGGGAAGCCGCTATCATTGGTCCGCCACACGCCCACCGCATCGAAATTCTCCAGTGAGAATCCGATGGGATCCATCATCTGATGACAAGTCTTACAAGGCTCGTTGGCCCGATGCTCCTGCATGCGCTCGCGCACCGATAGCGGTTTCGCCACATGTCCCGTCCGGGAATCCGCGTTCTCCGGCAAGGCCGGGACGTTCGGAGGCGGAGGCGGGGGCGGCGTCCCCAGCAAAACTTCCATCACGTAAGATCCGCGCAGTACCGGCTTGGTGCGGATTGCCGTCGAAGTCAACATCAACACGCTCGCCTGGCCGAGCAGCCCAAACCGGTTCGGATCGGTCAGGGTTACCCTACGGAAGCGCTCCCCGAGGACATTCGGAATCCCGTAGTGCCGCGCCATCCGCTCATCCACAAAGGTGTAATTGGCGGTCAGAAGGTCGCGAACGTCGCGATCTTCGCGAATCAGGCTATCGAACAACAGTTCCGTCTCGCGGGTCGCCGAGGTGGTCAGGCTCTTATCGAAATTCGGAAATATGAACAAATCCGGATTCCACGATTTAAGGTCGTGAAGGTGCAGCCATTCAACCGCGAAATTCTTGGTAAGCGACTCCGACTTCGGATCGAGCAGCATCCGCCGGACCTGCTTTTCGAGCATCCCCGGCTCGCGCAGCTTGTTTTGCCCCGCCAGACTGATCAGTTGATCGTCGGGAGCGCTGCTCCAGAGGAAGTAGGACAAGCGTGACGCCAACTCCAGATCGGTGATGCGGTAATTCGTTCCCGGGACGGCATTTGCCGGAACGCGCTCGAACCGGAACACGAACTCCGGATTCGTAATAATTGCCTGAATCGCGGTCCGGATGCCGGTATCGAAATTGCCCGGATGTTTCTGATCGCCATTGCGGCCTTGCTGATAGAAGCTCAGCAATCCTTCCAGGTCGTTCGGCGTGACCGGGCGGCGATACGCCTGCCTGGCCAGCGGACCCAGAATTTGCTTCGCGCACGCAACCTCGTCGTCGGTTCCAGTCGGACGGCAGAGAAATCCTACGTCGGCTGGGAGTATCCGAAACCCCCGCCACCTGCGTGGGCCCCGTGATGCTCAGCTCATGCAGATGTGGTGGCGTGGTCACGCCCGGAACCGTACCCGCGCTGACATCCACCAGGCTCTGATCAAATTGCCGGTACTCATCCTCGATCGGCCCATCGAAGGTGGAAATGAAGGCCGCTGAAACTTTGTGCGGACCCGCGCGCACTTTAACCGGAGGAGTCTTGATTCCATCTTTCGCCAGCGTAATCCGCGGGTCGATGTCGATCAGCGCCACCCGGCTACCGTCGATCGCAACTTCAATTTTTTGTCCGGCGCCTTGATTCAACCCGAATAAGGGACCGGTCGGGGAATAGTAGAAGCCAAGCTTGAAAACGTACTCGCCGTCAGCCGGAAAATCGTGATTCACCACCGTGCCGCCACGTGTTCCGAAGGGGGTTCCTTCGATGTGCCGCGTCTGATTCAGCACGCGCGGAACAGAATATGTGGTCGTCAACGCCTGCGCGCTGGGGTCGCCCACCGCCTCACGGCTGATCTTGCCGCCGCCCGGATGTATCCTTCCATCAACGCAGGGGAAACCGAAAGCACGTCGGCCATATTGTCGAACCCGTGGCTCATGTCGTCGGTCGGCAAGAGTGCCGATACGTCGACATCCACAGCGAGAAGGTCGCGAATCGAGTTCGCGTATTCGGTGCGATTCAAGCGATGCAGCGCGGTTCTGCCGGGATTCGGATGCGCCAGGGACGCCTGATCGATGGCACCCTGCAGCGTCGCGACGAAAGTCTTTTGCGCGGCGGCGTTGGGGCGAGGCATTCCGGCAGGAGGCATCATTCCCGCCTGGAGCATGCGAATCACCTTTTCTGCCAGTTCGGCAGTCTGATCCGGATGCACGACATGAGCTTAGTCATCGAAATGCCACCCGACTTCAGCTTGTCGTTGTGACATCCAGCGCAGTTCTGATTCAGAAATGCGCGTTGCGGCGACAAGCCGCGGAGGTTCCGGCAGTCTGCCCGAATACGGTTGCCGCAAACAAGGCCAACACACCGCCAGAGAACAGGATTCCCCTCATCAAACTCTCCTCAAAACCGCGTTAAAACTTACCCGTCTTGCCATACACGCACCCCTACCCGCCCGCGTACCGCCGGCATACGCATGTACCGTACCCGCCTGAAGTATAGAAGCACAAAAGAAACATGTCAAGGGTCACGCAACGTAATGCGCCAGTTTTCTTCAATATGCCGAGTGGCGGACCGCTGTGACCGTTACGCTAATCCCGCCATCAGCTTTAATGATCGACTGTCTTAGAAAAGACTTTGCAGAAGGAGGCCGGGTTACTCTATCCCAGCTAAATTACAGTGCCTGCGGTATCCGGCCGATCACTTAGCCGCACCCAGCAACTGGTGGATCTGATTGACCGCATAGTCCACCTTCATATCCAATCCGCTTCCCCAGCTCTGCCGTCGACCTTCGCGCGTCACCTTGAATTCCGTTGTCGATCCGCGGAGGAGCGTTCGGATCCGCCGCCTGCCCACGCCCGCGTCCGCCCCGCGTGCCGGCGCCGCCGCCCCGGCCTGACGGATCGCCCAGTGCCGTGGGGATTAAGTCCTTACGCCGAGCCCTTATCGGCTCCCAGGTAGAGCATTTCGAGGTATCCGGGATCCCGGCATGGGAGCTGAGCGGGTAGCCGTTCGCCTCCAGCCACTTGTCGTAGTCGGCATTGGCCTTGGCATAAACTTCATCGCAGAAGACCACATGGATGCCTTGGGACGAGCATTTCTCATCCAGCTTCTTGGCGACCTCGCCTAACTGGGCCTGGCCCCCGCCGTGATCGCCCATCAAGACCACGTTCTTAAACCCGGTCTTGATCAGCTCCTCGGCAACCCGTTCATTAATCGCCGCGAACAGCTCCGGGGTCAATCCGATGGTACCTGGCAACTTGGCGCTGGCATTGTTCGGCGAGAATGGCAGGACGGGAGCCGCAAGCGCGTTCCCCAGCTTGTGCGCGATGGCGATTACGGTCGCCTGAGCCATCAAAGTATGCCCGCCGTTGACGTTTTGCGGACCGCGTTGCTCCGTGCCGCCGTTATACACCAAGGCAGTGGTCTTACCAGCCGCCATCGCGGCTTTCACCTCCGGCCACGTCATCATCCCGAAATCCACCAGGTCGGTATTACTTTGGGCATATCCGCTGGAGGCGATCAGGGCCAGTGCGGCAACGGCTAACGTATAAGAACGCATAAGTCTCCTTGTCTTAAAATCCCGCGGTGGAAGAATAGCATCCGGAGGCGCGTGAAGACAATAGGTTGAGCAAAATAATGAGCCCATAAAAAAGGTTCGCACCCGCTGCCGGAACTTGTTAGGATGTTCCTTGCCCGGCGGCATTCATACATGGCTTCAAACGTAACTTCAGAGGCCGCGTCGACCTCTACTCTTTCGCGATGGCTAGTCTGGTGGCCCGCTGTGGTCATGATGCTGGGCACTCTGCTCAGCTATCTCGACCGGCAAGTCCTCGCGCTGCTTTCCCCTAGAATCCTGGCGGACACGCACTTGACCGCGCTTCAGTTTACGCAAACCATCAGCGCCTTCAGCTATGCATACATGGTCAGCACGCTGATCTGGGGATCGGTGCTCGACCGAATCGGCCTCCGGTTGGGAATGCTGATCTCGATCGCCATCTGGGCCGTCTCAAGCGCCAGCCATTCGCTGGTCTCGACGTTCATGGGCTTCGCGATGGCGCGGCTGGTTTTGGGAATCGGCGAAGGCTCCATGTTCCCGGGCGGGTTCCGCACAGCGATGGATTCCCTGCCGGCGCCGAAACAAGCCCGCGGACTGGCCTTGGCCTACAGCGGATCGTCCATCGGAGCGATTCTGGCTCCGCTCATCTTCATACCGATCGCTGCCGCTTACGGATGGCGTCCGGCATTCCTGGTCACGCCCGTGCTCGCGCTGATCTGGCTGGTGGTGTGGCGCACTACAGTCGATCCCGCGAAGTTCCCGCATAAATCCCAATCCCAGAAGCTTCGTTTCCCGAGCCCGTTCGAACGCCGTTTCTGGAGCCTGGTGTTTAGCTATTCCTTCGGAGCGTTTCCCGTGGGTGCGATTACCTACATGTCGCCGTTACTCCTGTCGCGCGCCTTTGGACTGAGCCAGAAACAGCTGGGAGAAGTGCTGTGGATTCCGCCGGTTGGGCTGGAACTCGGGTTTTTCTTCTGGGGCTGGATCGCCGATCGCTTCTATCCCGGCCATCCGCGTCCCAGGGGGCTAATCATCGTCATGTCCGCGCTGTGCCTTCCGATTGTCGCGATTCCCTGGTTCCATTCGTGGACCATAGCGATCGCCTTGTTAACCTTCACGTTGTTCGCTTCCGCGGGGATGATTGTGGTGACCTTGCGCACGGGTGGTCTGGCCTACCCGCCGCATCAGCGAAGCATGGCCGCGGGAATCGCTTCGTCATCATTCTCGGCGACGGTGGCCGTCATACTGCCGTTCTTGGGAGGATTTTTCGACCACCACGATTATCAGAGCGCGTTGACGGTGGTCGCCGTACTGCCGATCATTGGAACGCTGATCTGGCTGATCCTGCCGGTGCACCGCGCCGAAAGCTCTCTAGAACCGGCCTAACGGACCTTCAAGCCGTATTTTTGCGTCGGCGGAGGGACAATGCCGTTCATCCGCAGGTATTCGACCAACTGGCCGTAGTGATCGGTGACATGCCACACCGCGGTTACCGCGATTCCCAGGCGCGTATTGGGGCCTCCGTAACGTCCTTCCACTCGATCGAGCGCGTTTTGCGCGGTCATGGCCGCAAGCATCCGGTTGCCGTAGTCGAAAGAGTCGCGAAGGTACTGGATCAGATCGGCCTTAGTCGGTGCCTTGGACGGCCCTCCGCGCTCACAGGAATCGGGCGGCGTCTTTCCCTCGATCTCATTGAAGAAGGCGAATTGACTGCAAGCGACGTGCTTCACCTGTTCGCCGAAGCTGCGGGCGTCTTTGAAGTTGCCGGCGGTCGGGATGAAAGAGAACTTCCCTTCCGGCATGGCTTCGACGATAGAAAGAAATTGTCCTTCGGCCAAGCGGAGCGTGCCGCCGACGCTATCGGCGATAGTCTGAGGAATCGCGTTCTGGGCCCCCAGGACCCCGGAAAAGAACATCGCGAGAGCGAAGAAGACTCGCATGTTCGGAGGATAGCATCTCAGAACCCCAGCAAATCCTCGATCTTGGCCGCGATTTGATCCACCCCAGGCAACACCGCGTTCATTAGCCCGATGTTATAAGGCAGTGGAACATCCGGCACCGCGAGCCGGGTAATCGGCGCGTCGAGATTCAGGAATGCCTCTTCCGCGACTACCGCGGCGATTTCCGCGCCGAACCCGGCCGTCAGGGTGTCTTCATGGACGATCAGGCATCGCCGGGTCCGCCGCACCGACCCGAGCACGGCTTCGCGATCCCACGGAATGATGCTCCGCAAGTCGAGCACCTCAGCCGGCGCGCCGCTTTGGGCACACGCCTTAACGCACCGCTCGACCATCGCCCCCCAAGTCACGATCGTGAGCCGGTCGCCTTCATGCACCTTCTTCGCGACACCCAGCGGCAGCAGAAAATCGTCGCCAGGATACGGCCTCCGGGCCCAGGCGGCATCGAGCATGGCTCGATGCTCGAAGAAAATGGTAGGATTCGCGCTGCGCAGTGCCGCTCGCAGCAGGCCTACGGCGTCTTCCGCATTCGACGGCATCACCACCTGCCAGCCGACCGCGTGCGCCCACGTCACTTCGCTCGAAACGCTGTGCCACGGGTCGCCGCACCTGGCGAAACCACCTGGAATTCTGACCACCATGGGAGCCGCGAATCGATTCACGGTCCGCCACCGTATGGTTCCAGTGTCGTTGAGTTGCTCAGTGCCGGGATCGGCGTATTTGCGGAACTGAATCTCGGCCACCGGCTTCAGTCCGGCCATCGCCATACCGGCTGCGCCGCCCACGATGCCTTCTTCCGACAGGCTGGTATCGAAGACCCGGCCTTCGCCGAAGGTTTCCTGGAGGCCCATGGTCGCCGCGTGGACTCCGCCCTTTCGGACCAACATCCTCACCGAACACCACCACATCGGGATTGATCTTCAGCTCATGTTCCAGGGTTCTACGGATCGCCGTCAGCATGTTGATCCGCGCCGGCTCAGCGATTACGGCGGGTGTGGCTTGAAACCGCTCCTCCGCGAAAGCGTAGCGGCGAATCCCCGACACATCCGGCTCCGGCCGCGCCAAGGCTCGCTCCAGCGCCGCGCCGATTTCCTGGCTCACTTCAGTTTCAAGCGCGCTCCACTCGCCTTCCGAAAACAGCGCCGGAACCAGGTACTTCCGGAGCTTGACCAGCGGATCCTGGGCGCGTTCCCCGGCCAGCAGTGCGGGACTCTTATACGCCTGTGTATCCTGGCCCGAATGCCCGCATAGCCGAGGCACCGTGAGGCGAACCAGAACGGGCCCCTGCCCGGCGCGAACCAAGCCCACTGCTTCACTCAAAATCGTGGCAGCCTCTTCCGGATCGGTTCCGCTCCCTTCAAAAAGCCTCAGATTCAGGAATGACCGCAGATTCTCCGCGATGTTTCCGCCCGGCGTCTGCCGGGTCGACGGCACGGAAAGCCCGAACCCGTTGTCTTCGATGTAGAACAACATCGGCAGCCGCAGCGTGGTCGCGGTGTTCAGCGCCGACCAGAATCCGTTAGTCGCCACCGATCCGTCGCCGCCCAGCACTACCGCGATCGAATCGTTCCAATCTACGTCGCGGGAAATATCGCGGCGATATACGATCGCGCGCGCCCATCCCGCGGTCACGCTGTACTGTGTGCCTACACCGCCAGCCATGGGGAGCAAGGTCGCTCCACCGGTGCGGGGAAGATTGTAAACCGCGCCGATATCGCGGCCGTCGCTGATGCCCCCGCTCTTCGCCATGCCCGCCGCCAGCGAGTCTTCGACGCTCAGCCCCAGCGTAAGCAGCAGCGGACGCGACCGGTAATAGCCGCTGGCCGCATCGTGAGCTCCCGTCAGCAGCGAACCGAGCAGGATCTGTCCCAGCTCATGCCCGCGGGCCGAAAACTGATACAGAATTTTCTTCTCGGGAAGGAGTTTCGATTCTTCCAGATCGTCAAGGCCGCGGGAGGTCAGGAACAGGCGGGCGATGTCCCGCCAGTTAAATGCGGGGTCGACTTCTGCGGAAGTCGTAAGGTCGGACGATGCAGCATTCATAGATTAGGAAAATAAAAAAGGAGCGCTGGGCCAATTTTCTGCGGCCCGCGCTCCTTTAATTTTACTGCTTTACGCTTGGTTTAGAAAGAGAACCGCGCGCCGATTCGGAAAATTCTCGGAGGCAGAATTACCGACGGCGATTGGAATCCTTCGTACAGTTCCTTCTGGCCGAAATCGACGTTCCCAGGAACGTTGACGACGGTGGAGCGCTGCGAGACTACCGCGCTTTCCGAGTTCGCCGTGTTCGAATTGAAGACATTGAACAGATCGAACATCAGACTTACGCGATAGCGTTCCTTGAACTTCAGGTCTTTCTGGAACCGGATATCGAAAACATACAGATCCGGATTGCGAAACGCGCCGTAGGGCGCGAGCGGGATATACTGCGTGCCGACATTCAGTCCGGTCACGGCATAAGTTTCGAGCAGAGGCGCGCCTTCCTGCATTCTTAACACCGGCGAAATCAGAATCCCAAACGGAGCGAAGTAAGTCCCGGTTACGTGGGATGTCCAGGAGCTATAGCTTTCGCCGTTGTTAATGAGCTGATTGGGATTGGTCGCGACACCGATGGTCGCGGAGCCGCTGCTCGAATCCGACTGGATCGGCGCGGTGGTGTGGGTCCAATAGAAGCTTCCCACCGCAGTGAATTTCTGCGACAGGCGCTTATTGATCGTGAACTCCAGATTGCGATAAATGGAGTTATTACCCGCCGGACTGGAGAACTGATTTTGAGAGGAAGTAATCAGATTCTTCGGGACGTCGTACAGCGTGATGGTTTTATGCGTGAGGACATTTCCTTGCGAATCCCAGGTGGCCGGAACTGATTCCGGCACCGCGAGCGTGAAGAGGCTGGCCGGCAACGCGTTGTTGATCGTCTCCCACGCGTGATTTAGTTGGCGGAAGATGAAGCCGCCCTCGATCGAAAGGGTGTTGCTCAACTGGTGCTGAAGGATGATGTCATAGTCGTCGAAGCGTTCATCTTTCAGGTTCGGGGCAACCGTCGAACCCTGTGCAATCGACGGGGAGCCGACAATCGCGCCCAACTGGCTGAGGTTGAATGCCGCATTGGTCGGATTGTTCCAGGTGAAGGTAGCCGTAGCAGCTTGAACCGGGTTCACAGCCAGCGCGATGTTGGTCGATGGATAGCTGTAATACGTGCCGTAGCTGAGCTTCAGAATCGTGCGGCCCTTGCCGGTCACATCGTAAGCGACGCCTAAGCGCGGCGCGATGTCATGCGGGAATGTCGAAACCGTCGCGTCTGCGAAGGCCCCGTTCTTCAGCGAGGTGTTCACCGGCACAGTGGCTCCACCGAGAGATTGACCCTGGTAGAAGAATCCGCAGAATATGCAGTCTGAGCGAAGAACCGCGTTGCGGTATCCCGACGAGTAATAATCCCAACGGATACCGGCATTCACCGTGATCCGCTTGCCGATTTTGAACTGGTCGGTCAAGTACAACCCGTGATGCTCGATCACAGAGACGTCGATTCGCGGATTGTTGGTGGCCTGGACCTGGTAAGGGGTCGAAAAGTCAGGCAGGGCGGTACCGGCCGCGGTCTTGCTATTGAAAATCTCGGTCACACCGCCGACCGGCGCGTAATATTGATCGTTCTCCAGTTCGTGCTCGTAGATATATCCGAACCGGATCTGGTGGCTGGTGTGAAGAAAATTATCGAGGAAGTAGCTGCCCGTCGGCTCTACCTGATAGCGACGCGGATCCAGGCGAACCTCGGGATAGGACCCGGCCGTCGTGCCTGAAACCAACTCCGACATGCGCGGGACCAGTTGTCCCAATTTGACCGGGGGCAGGGTTTGCGCGCAGGGGCAAGTCGGCGTGCCCGGATCGCCAGGGAACGCGCCGTAGGGAACCTGCGGGAAGTTATATCCCCACGTTCCGACCAGAACGTTGGTGAAGAACTTGGGAGACCACACGCCGTTGTACTGGACGTTGCCCACCCAGGCTTCCGCCTTCTGGTAGTACATGGCGTCTTCGTAGTAGGTCGACGTGGAGCTGCGTTGCGGCTTCAGAATCGGATTCCACTGGACGAAGTTCGAAAGCCGATGATTCTTGTTGAGATTTCCGTTCAGCTTGTAGGTAGCGTTGCGGTCATAAGCGTAAGAAGCGACCGTTCCAGGCGCCTGAATCGGAAAGCCCAGCACGCTGGCGCCTACCGTCTGGTCGCGAATCGAAAGGTAAAACCACCAGCGGTCTTTGATCACCGGGCCGCCGAAGTCGCCGTTGGGATCGTAATAAGTCGCGATGCGCTGGCCTAACCCGGCGCCTTGCAGGATCTGCGCCTGGCTGATGTTGTGACCCTGGAAGTTCGGGTTCTCGTAATCGAAGTACGCATCGCCGTGGAACTGGTTGGTGCCCGTCTTGACCACCGCGTTCACCTGGTTGCCGGGAACGGGCATGGCCGCGTCGTTGGCCGCCGTACCGACGGTAAATTCCGTAAACGAGCCGTAGTCGAAATAGAACCCGGCGCCGCTGGTGCCTTCACTGGTGTTGATTCCATCGACCATGACTCGGTTCTGTCCGCCGTAGCCGAACGATGTGTAACCAACCTGGTTGCCCACCGCCGAACCGCCGACATCCAGCGTCGAATTCGTCATTCCGGGCGTCAGCCCGATGATCGACCACATGTCGCGTCCGTTCGGCACTTCGTTAAGCTGCTGAAGATTGAATCCGCCTTGCACGGTTACGTTGGTCGTATCCACCAGCGGAGTTTCGCCCGTCACCACGACGGTTTGCTGCTGAGTGGCCGGCGCCATGCTGATGTTGATGGTTGCCGTGAATCCCAGGGTAATATTCACCTGCTCCCGCACCATGGTTGCGAAACCCGGCGCTTCGTAGGTAATTCGATATAACCCAATCGGCACATCCGGAAACCGGTAGTTGCCCTGTTCATTCGTCGTGAACGTCTGGGCGCCTTGCAACGCCGGGCTGGTGATAGTCACCTTCACGTTCGGCACAGCCGCGCCCGAACTATCTGTTACAGTGCCGTTGATGGCGCCGCCGTTGGTCGCCAACTGCTGGCCAAACATTGCAGCGGATAAAAATATCCCCGCTAAAATTGCACAACTCTTGATCTGCATAGACCCCCTCGGAAATTTTCTCGAACTCCCTAACCTGTCGGCCATTGTGACGACGTAGTCACAAACTGAAGCTTGGGCTAGTCTGTGAGATTAATAGCACTATTGCAATATCTTACTCAATATATTGAGTCGAGAATGCGCTAACACCGAGGGATTCGCCTTAGCTACGGCCTGAGGCCCGATTATGGAGGCTTTTCGACATGTCTCGCGCGGCAACCTGAACCATCGCCACCAAACTCGGAAGCTCTAGCCAAGCCGAATGGCTGGTAGTCCCGGCTACCGCAATCGCGGCTTTAACGGCTCCGCGGCTGTCCAGAATAGGGGCGGCCAGCGAGCGCGTCCCCACGAACTCCTCTTCATCCGACATCGCAAAACCTTCTTTTCGAACCAGTTGAAGATGCCGCTTGAGTTCCGGCTTGGACTGAATGCTATTCGGGGTCCGCGCAATCAATTCAAGCCCGTCCACCAGTTCGGTCAACTGGTTCGGCGGGAGGTGCGCCACCAGCATTTTGCCCATGGACGTCGAGTGCGCGGGCAGTTCCGTGCCGATGTCGATCTCGGGCCTGACGAACTCAGGACTCTCGACTTTTTCGACAATCAGCAGATGGTTCCGTTCCAAGACTCCCATGTAGCTCGAAAGCCGCGTCGCTTCGGTCAGGCGGTGCAGGACCGGGCAGGCGATGTGGTGAAATCCCAACTCGCGAAGCACTCCCGACGCCAATCCGAGCACTTTCAGGCCGATCCTGTAGCGCCCGTTTTCCTCGCGCGTGACATACCCGTCCCGTTCCAGGCGGCTGAGGATGTAGGAGCTGCTGCTGGTGGCGATATGCAGCTGGCTGCTGATTTCCTTGTTGTTGAGCCCGCCGGGCGTGCGGCCAATAATCTCCAGAAGCTTGAGCGCGCGCTCCAGCGAGTTACTGGCGCTGAGATCTCCTGCATGCATTGGAACCATATGAGATCAAACCGATACAGAATTTGTCAAGTCAGCGGGAATTTGTGTCACGTTAATCACCCGCCTCCAGCGCACCCACGAATACCGACAGAAAAGCATTGGTCTGCTGAGCGTCCAGAACGCGATGATCGATGGAAAGCGTCACATACATCATCGGCCGGATTTGAATCTCGTCGTTCACGACCACGGCTCGCTTCTGAAGCTTCCCCGCGCCCAGGATCGCCGCCTGGGAATTCGCCAGAATGATGGGCGCCGCCAGCAGGCTGCCGCTTACGCCGTGATTAGAGATAGTGAATGTCCCGCTCTCGACATCTTCGGGCGCGAGTTTGCCATTCCGGGCGGCTTCGGTCAGGTCGCGCAGTTGAACGCCGATCTCTTCGAGCGTCAACGTTTGCGCGTGCCGGATGACCGGCACCACCAACCCGCCGCCTTCAATCGCCGCGCCAACACCGATATTAAAGTCGTCGAAAATTTCCAGCCCTTGCTCGTGCCAGCGGCTGTTTGCCTCCGGCACCGCCGCCAGAGCCTTCACCGCGGCCCGCACCATATAAGCAGTGATGGAAGGAACTTGTCCGGAGGCCTTGCGCGACTCGCGGTCAGCCAACACCCGCGTCATATCGGCCTCAAATACCGACGTGACATGCGGTGCGTTCTGCATGCTGCGCGCCATGTGCGCCGCGATGCTCCGCCGCATGGCGGTATGCGGGACCATCCGGCTCTTCGCCGGCGTCTTCCGCTGTTCAATATAGTTGATGACGTCCTGGTGGGTGAGACGATTTCCCCGCCCGGTGGCCGGAATCGCCGCCGCATCCAGTTGATGTTCTTCGATCAACCGCCGTACCGCGGGTGAGAGCGCGCTGACGTCCGCCGTTGAAGCCGCGGCTTCCTGCCGCTTTGGGACCTCCCGCGCGACTGGCGCCGCAACGTCTTCGGTCCCAATCTCGATGCGCGCCAAGATTTCCCCGGGCGCGACCGGATCGCCTTCGGCCTTCAATATTTCCTTTAGGGTGCCCGCCGAGGACGCAGCAATCTCCATCGACACCTTGTCGGTACTGATTTCGACAATTGGTTCGTGAGCGCTTACCGGGTCGCCGGCTTGTTTCAACCAGGTTCCGACGAAGGATTCACTGCCTTCCTTCTGTTCGGAAAACATCACCACGTCGACTACCGGCATTGCTGGTCCTGATACGTAATCACGGTACTAATACAGAAACTGTATCAGATTGGCCGGACTGATTGCCCGGCGGCAATCCCCCAAATCGATCCCTAAAGTACGGCGACGGCTGCGGCACGGCAGCGGGACCGAGAACCGACTTCATATATTGCTCCGAATCCAGATAGGTCATCTGATACACCGAGCGGCACAGATCGTACGCCTTCCTGCCCGGCCACTCGTCAGGCAGCAACTCCGCGGGCAGCAGAGGATCGTGGAGCAGGACGCGGCGGAAGGCGTGAATCACCAGCGTCCGAATCGCGAAAGCCTGCTCGGGAGCCGGAGGTTTGCCGCGCAGCAGCAATCCCATCACGGGCTGAAGGCCGCCGATGAATCGCTGATAACCCGCCAGCACCTCCTTCAGTTCCCAATGCAGCGGAACCAGGGCGGGCAGACGCCGCGTGCTGGGAAATCCCGAATCGCGCACCGTGCAAACCGAGACTTTGGACGCGGTACGGGTACGATCCAGAATCTCTTCGAGCGCGCGCCGGTCGCCCGAGGGATGCGCGAAGGTGCCGGGACTCAATACGCCGAAGCCTTCCCACAACAGTTCCCGCCGCAGCACCGCTCGCCGAGCCACGGGGACTTGAGATGACGGCGCGATGACGATAGTCCAGTCTCCGCTCCATCGACCTTGTGTGCGGAAATAAATCTTGTCGTGCGCCCGCTCGAAGCGTTTTCGACCCGAAGGAGTGAACGCATAGCGGCTATGCCTCCCATGCCGCTCCGCCTCAAGCCATTCCTCTTCCACCAGCCGAAACACGCTCGACCGCACCAGGCGCTCATTCACGCCGAATGGACTCAGCAGGTCGATCAGCGATTGCAGCCAGATGGAATCGCCATGCGGCGCGATGGAATCGCCGAAAATCGTCACCACCAGCGATTTGGCGCGCGGCGGATCCGCTGAGAGAAAGGTCTGAATCCATGTCCCGATCTGCGTGGATCGTTTCATATTGATGTTTTTTCAGTATAGATCCGGCTGCAATCCCTGAAGTGTTTTATTGACGGCGGGATTTGGCTCACGTAGACTGGCTCACGTATACTATCGGGCGGCTGCCCTCGATTGAGACTCGGCGGTCATCCCCAGGAGACACAACTTGGAACATATCGTCGATAAGCTCCTTAACGATTTCGAACACGGCAAGATGAATCGCAGGCAACTGGTTCAGAGCCTGTCTGTTGCCGCGCTGGCCGCCGCTCCGGCAGCCGCTGCGGAAGGCAAAGGATTCCAGGCGGTTGCCGTGAATCACATTTCCTACCAAGTGGCCGATTACGGCCGGACGCGCGACTTTTACGCCGACCTGCTGGGCATGAAGGTTTCGCATGACGAAGGCAAAGGCCAATGCTACCTTGCGTTCGGGGACACGTTCCTGCTGGCGCGCACGCCCAGCCAGCGCGCCCGTCCCGAAGGCAAAGAAGGTCAGCCCGGCCGCACCGCCGCGGGAAGTTCGCAAGCCTCCACTGATCGATCACATGGCGTACACCATCGATAAGTGGAACAAGAATGAGGTTGAAGCCGAGTTGAAACGCCGCGGCTATAAACAACACGATCGCGCATCCGGCGGATTCGGTCTCGGCCCTATGGAATATCGTCCCGACACCGACGACAGCTTCCATATCCTGGATCCCGACGGATTCGATTTGCAGATCAGCGGCCGGAATATGAAGGCCTAAAGTACCCGGCGATCGATCACTCGCTTCGCCTTGCCCGTTAACGATCTTTCAATCTGATCGGCATTCAGCACCCGAACGGTAGTGCTGATGCCGATCAGCGCTTTTATGTGATCCCGCAGTTCCCGTGAGATCGCATCCATTTCGCCCGCTGATAAAATTGCCTCGCGCCGCTGTTCCACCAGCACTTCCATGCTGTCCAGGTGCCCTTCTCGCGACACCACCAGTTGATACATCGCGCCCAGTTTGGGCTGCTTCAGCACCAGCTCCTCAATCTGCGTCGGGAATACGTTGACGCCGCGGATGATCAGCATGTCGTCGGATCGGCCGGTGATTTTTCCCATTCGACGCATGGGCCGCGAGGTCGGCGGAAGCAGGCAGGTCAAGTCGCGCGTGCGATACCGGATCACCGGCAGCGCCTCTTTCGTGAGCGATGTAAATACCAGCTCTCCCGGTGTCCCGTCCGGCAACGGCGAGCCGGTTTCCGGATCCACGATCTCGGGATAAAAATGATCCTCCCAGATCACTGGCCCATCCTTCGATTCGACACACTCATTCGCAACGCCGGGTCCCATCACTTCGGATAGACCGTAGATATCTACCGCATCGATCTTCCAGCGCGATTCGATTTCCGTCCGCATCGCGCCGGTCCAAGGCTCCGCGCCGAAGATCCCAATTTCAAGCGAGCTCTTCACAGGATCGATCCCCTGCCGGTCAAATTCGTCCGTAATGGTCAACATGTATGACGGCGTCACCATGATGATGGCCGGCCGAAGATCCTGGATTAGCTGCACCTGTTTCTCCGTCTGCCCGCCGGACATCGGAATCACCATGCAGCCGAGCCGTTCTGCGCCGTAATGGGCACCCAAGCCGCCCGTGAAGAGTCCATATCCGTAGGACACCATCAGCGCGTCGCCGGCACGCCCACCCGATGCGCGAATCGATCTTGCTACTAGATTCGCCCACGTATCGATGTCGTTCCGCGTGTAACCGACCACCGTCGGCTTGCCCGTGGTCCCGCTGGACGCGTGGATGCGAATCACCTGCTCGCGCGGCACCGCAAACATCCCGAAAGGGTAGTTGTCCCGCAGATCGGCTTTGGCCGTGAAGGGAAATTTGCGCAGATCATCGGCGGTCTTGAGATGGTCCGGATGCACGCCCGCGTTGTCGAAGGACTCCTTGTAATGCGGAACATGATCGTAGGCGTGCCGCACCGACCATTTCAGCCGAGCGAGCTGTAACGCCTGCACCTCATCGCGGCTCGCGCGTTCAATGGGATCGAGATTCGCGGACGCATGCCCTCGACGGGACATGTTTATTGATCCGCGCCGCGGATCTGCCGGGATCGTCCACGCATCAAGGCGATACGCCGGCCGGTTTGGTTCGACACCGCAACATCGTAGACGCCGCTGCGCCCGGAAAGCGCCTGTTCCACGGCTTCGGCCGTTAATTCATCGTTCAACGCAGCCGGCGCTAAGAAATCGATGGAGCAACCCGCCGCCACCGTCGGATTTCCATAGCTATTGCAGGCGAAGGCAAATGCGCTGTCGGCGAGCGTGAAAATAAATCCGCCGTGACACATCGCGTGGCCGTTGATCATGTCCTCGCGCACGGTCATGGTGAGCCGCGCATAGCCGGGGCGAACTTCGATCAGCCGCATTCCCAGTCCCTTCGACGCCTGATCCGCCGCGAGCATTTTTTCGGCGGTCTGCTCTGCGATGCTTTGCGGCAACACGCGTTAGTTTCCCTGGAACTTCGCCGGCCGCTTCTCGAGAAAGGCCGCGACGCCTTCTTTATAGTCGTGGCTTCGGCCCAGCTCGCGCATCATGTCGCGCTCCAGATCCAGTTGCTGATCGAGCGAATTCCCCGCCGACGCATAAATCGCTTCCTTCATCCGAGCCAGTCCTTTGGTAGGTCCATTCGCGAGCTGAGCGGCTATTCCGTCGACGGCCTTGCTCAACTCCGCATCTTCCACGCAGCGCCAGATCAAGCCCCACGCCGCGGCTTGTTCCGCTGGAATCTTGTCTCCCAGCATGGAAATTCCCATCGCCCGCGCGGTCCCGACGAGCCTCGGCAGAAAATAAGTACCCCCCGTGTCCGGAACCAACCCAAGTTTGCAAAACGACTCGATGAAGTTGGCCGACTTCGCCGCGATCACGATGTCGCAGGCCAGCGCGACCTGCGCCCCCGCGCCCGCCGCAACGCCGTTCACCGCGCAAACCACGGGCATCGGAAGCGAGCGAATCGAACGCACCAGCGGCGCATAATATTTTTCGATGGTCTCGCCCAGATCCACTTCGCCGCCAGTCGCCGAGCGATCGCCCAGGTCTTGACCCGCGCAAAATCCGCGTCCCGCCCCGGTCAGTACCAGCACCCGTGCCCCGCCGGATCGCGCCTGTTCGATCGCATCGCGAACTTCCAGATGCATCTCGACGTTGAAACTGTTCAGTTTGTCCGGACGATTCAGCGTCAGGCGGGCAATGGCATTGTCGAGCTGGAAGAGAATATTGTTATGCGCCACTTTAGTTGTCCTGATCGAAATCCACTTTAACGCGATCGCTCACCGGGAAGCTCTGGCACGTCAGAATGAAGCCGCGCCGGATCTCGTCGGGTTCCAGCGAATAGTTCACTTCCATATCTACCTTGCCCTCAATCAGCTTCGAGCGGCAGGTCGCGCAGACGCCGCTCTTACATGAATATCGCAGCTCGATCCCGCGCCGCAGCGCCGAATCCAGAATCGATTCGGTCCCGCGCTGCATGGAGAACATCCGTTGCCGTCCGTCGACGTTGATGGTCACTTCGCAATCTGCTTCGGCGGCAACTGCGGCAGCGACCACGGTTCGCGGACGCGTTACGGGAGCCGCGTTGAACAACTCGACCTTGATGTGTTCCTCGGGAAGCCCCAGCGCTTTCAGCTTCACCGCCAGCGCTTCCGACATTTCCTGCGGACCGCAAATGAAAACCTCGTCGATATCGGCAATGGGGCCCGTCTGATGCAGCAGAGCCTCGCATTTTTCGGCCGTGATGCGCCCGTTGAACAACTCGCATTCCTGATGATCGCGCGTCAGAATATGGGCCAGATTGAAGCGCCCCAGAAACTCGTCCTTCAGGTCGGCCAGCTCCTCGCGGAACATGATCGACTCCGCCGACCGGTTCCCGTAGAACAAAGTAGCCTGGCTATTCGGCTCCGCGATCAGGGTGGTCTTGATGATGGACAACACCGGCGTGATTCCGCTGCCCGCCGCGAAAAACACGTAATTTTTCCGGTGCTCCGGCGACAGCGGCACAAAGAAATGCCCCGCCGGAGGCAGGACATCCACTTTTTCGCCCGGTTTCAGATTTTCCGCCACCCAGCCCGAGAACAAACCACCCGGAACTTGTTTGATCCCTACCCGCAGCGCGCCGTCCTGCACGGCCGAGCAGATCGAATAGGATCGGCGCACTTCTTCGCCGTCGATGGTCGCACGCAGCGTTAGATGCTGGCCTTGCGTGAACGAGAAAAGCTGGGCATGCTCCGCAGGTATCGCGAACGTGACCACCAGCGAGTCCGCGGTTTCCTGTTTCACCTCGCGAACTTTGAGCGGATAAAACCGGCTCTTCGATGCCGTCTCAATGGCGCTTGAAAGCATCGAAGGGCTCCAGGCAGGCGCGGCATTTGTAGATGGCTTTACAGGGGGTCGAGCCGAACTGGCTGACCATTTCTGTCGAGATCGAATTACAGCGCGGGCAGCGGACATTTTGAATTTGTATCAAATCCGAAGCCGGTGGGGCGATGCCGTATTCGCGTAGCTGCTCGCGGCCTTTTTCACTGATCCAATCGGTGGTCCACGCCGGGGAAAGTTGTGTGGTCAGGCGGACTTTCTCAATCCCGTGGCCGATCAGCGCGTCGCGAATATCGCGCGCGATTACCTCGGTCGCAGGGCATCCCGAATACGTCGGGGTCACGGTAACAACCAGTTCGTCATCCGACCATTGGACATTTCTAACGATCCCCAGGTCGACCACCGAAATCACCGGAATCTCCGGATCGGCCACGCCTTTGAGCCACTGCCAGATCTGCTGGGTACTCTTGTCGACGGCTACCATTCAGCCCCCGGATAGGCCCGTCGCAGGAACTGCATCTCGGCCAGAATGTATCCCAATTTTTCGGTGTGGACCCCGCGTTTTCCGCCGCGCTGCATCCACGCTTGCTTGGGGATTTTTAATGTCGCCTCAGAGAAAACACGCTCGACGTTCGTCATCCAGTTGGCGCGCACGGCCGCCAGATCGCAGCCGATGCCTGCCCGCTTCATCTCTTCATCCACCGCGTCCACTTCGAACATCTCGCCGGTGTACATCCACAATTCATCGATCGCGGATTGGACGCGCCGGTGGCTTTCTTCGGTTCCATCTCCGAGCCTCAGCATCCAGTCCGAGCTGCGCCGCAAATGATACGTGACTTCCTTCAGTGACTTCTCCGCGATCCCGCGAATCCGTTCATCAGTCGACGATTTTAATTGTTCCAAAACCAGGTGATGCCAGGAGTCGAACAAAAATTGACGCGCCAGCGTCTGCCCGAAATCGCCATTGGGCTGCTCGACCAGCAGCAAGTTGCGGAAATCTCCGGCATCGCGCAAAAACGCGAGCTTATCGTCGTCCCGCCCCAACCCTTCCACCTCGCCGGCATAAGTCAACCAATTCCGAGCCTGACCCAGGAGATCCAGCGCGACATTCGTGATGGCGATATCTTCTTCGAGCGCCGGCCCGTGCCCGCACCACTCCCCCAGCCTCTGGCTGAGGATCAACCCGTTATCACCGAGCCGCAATAGGTATTCGAACAAGCTCAAAGGTGTTTCACTTCGTCCGGCACTTCGTAGAACGTCGGATGCCGGTAAGGTTTGTCGTTGGCAGGCTCGAACATCGGCCCCTTGTCGCTCGGGCTGGATGCCGCAATATCCGACGACTTCACCACCCATATGCTGACGCCTTCACTGCGCCGCGTATACACGTCGCGCGCATTGTTGATCGCGGTTTCGGAGTCGGGAGCATGCAGACTTCCGGCGTGTTGATGCGCCAGTCCATGCTGTCCCCGGACGAAAACCTCCCATAGCGGCCAATCGTTCATTTCATGCCGCCTTGGTATGTTTGCGGGCGTAAGCCATGGCCGCCTCGCGAATCCAAGCGCCCTCTTTGTCCGCGTCCACGCGATCCTTCAGTCGCTGCCTGTTGCAGGGACCGTTGCCCTGGACCACGTTCTTGAATTCTTCCCAATCGATCGGTCCGTAATGGTAATGCTCGCGCTCCGCGTCCCATTTCAATTCCGGATCGGGAACCTTCAGTCCCAGAAAATCCGCCTGCGGCACCGTCTGATCGATGAATTTCTGCCGCAGCCCGTCGTTCGACACAATCTTGATCTTCCATCGCGCGGACTGCTCGCTGTGCGTCGATTCCACATCCGGCGGCCCGAACATCATCAGGCACGGCCACCACCACCGGTTCAGCGCATCCTGCGCCATCGCCTTTTGTTCGGGCGTTCCCCGCGAAAGCGCCAGCATAATTTCGTAACCCTGCCGCTGATGAAAACTCTCTTCCTTGCAGATCCTAATCATGGCGCGGGCGTAGGGTCCATAGGAGCACCGGCACAGCGCGATCTGATTGATGATCGCCGCGCCATCCACCAGCCATCCGACAGCCCCGATGTCCGCCCATGTCAGCGTCGGGTAATTGAAAATGCTCGAATATTTGGCTTTGCCCGAATGCAGGTCCGCGATCATGCTTTCGCGCGAAACTCCCAGGGTTTCCGCGGCGCTATAGAGATACAACCCGTGCCCCGCTTCGTCCTGGACCTTGGCCAGCAGAATCGCTTTTCGCCGCAGCGAAGGCGCGCGGCCGATCCAATTGCCCTCCGGAAGCTGCCCCACAATCTCCGAATGTGCGTGCTGCGAAATCTGACGGATCAGCGTCTTCCGGTATCCCTCCGCCATGTAATCCTTGGGCTCGATCTTGGCGCCATTGTCGATTCGCGCCTGGAAGCTCTGATCCGGTAGATTCGGGGGAGCTTCCGCCACCGCATCCTGTATCTGCGAGTACATGAACCCGTTTCCCTCTAACTCATTGTGATACAAATCTATGTCGTGAGGCAATTGTTGTGTATCATGTCGATTTACTACTTCAATTTGCCGCTGAGCTCTTCGTAAACCTTCCGCACCGCGATCGGCCCCTGTGAGCTTGCCAGCGTCCAAGATGCATACGGCCCGAAATTCGCCTGCTTCACGGCCTCGTCCACCGGCACGCCGGCTTTGTACAGCCGCGTCGCCTCGTCGATCACTGCCTGCAGCGCCTTGTGATACTCCAGCAGCTCTTCTTTGGCCACCGCCGACTTTTCGGTGAACCCGTGCCCTGGAATATACAGCGACACGTCCATCTTCTCCGCCCGATCCATCGCGTGCAGCCATTCGGTAGGATAAGCCGATCGCATCGCCGGAAAGACGCGATTCAAAAACGTCTCGCTCAGAAACAGGATCTTCTCCTTCGGCAGATATACACTCAGATCCCCGCCGGTGTGCGCGCGCCCCAGGAACAGAACCTGAAATTCCTCGCCGCCCAGCTTTACCGTCTTCTTATCCGCGACCAGTTCTGCATCGGCCGGGAGCTTCCATGCCCCTGGCTTGGCTCGCTCTGCTTGCTTATCGAGGATCGCCTTCGAATTGGGATGGACAAAGAAGGTGACGCCCGCCGGAAGCGACGCATTCCCGCCGGTATGATCCCCATGATCCGAACAGATCACGACATCCTTAATTGACAGCGAAGTCACCTTGGCGATCGCCTTCACCAGTCCCGCAGTAGTCTCAGGACTCGTTTGCGCATCCGCCAGAAACACGCCGCCGCTGGTGACGACGAACATATTCGTGGTGGTGAACTTCTCCGCGCCGGGATGAAAATCCTCGTAGGTGTAGACGTTCTCCGCGACCTTGATCGTCCGCGGAAAATCGCTCTCTTTCAACCCCCGCTTGATCGGATCCGCGGTGCGAACTACATCTTGCCCGGACGCACCCAGAGCAATGAACAACAAACCCAGCCATCGATTCCTCATCGGAGGTTATGTTACCACTCGGAACGGTAGTCGCGAGATAGAAGAAGTCCTGGTCTTTAAAAACGATGATCCGTTCATCAGCGACAACAGCTGCTCCGCGACGAACACAAGGCCGGCCTTCGGCGTAGAATGATGGATAGCATAGCGCGGCCATGCTTTCGAACACCGAGCTCATCTTCGACATTCGTGACGCAGAAGAAAGCGGCTAACACGCCCGGGCGCTGGGCCACGCGATCTTCACGGAGGCCGAAACTTGGGACGAACTTCGGAAAAACGTAGTCGAGGCCGTGTCCGTCCACTTCGAAGATCAAGCGCTTCGCCCTCGTGTGATCCAGTTGCACTACGTAAGGGATGAGTTGATCCCAGTCGAAGCCGCATGAAACTACCCCGCGGGGTATCTGCGGATCGCCTGATTCGCGCACTCGAGCGTCTCGGCTATAGGATCCTTCGACAACAAGGAAGTCACGTTCGCCGCCATGAAGGCCCGCCCGTTCATTCGGTCACCGTTCCGGTGCATCAATCCCTCAAGATCGGAACGCTTCATAGTGTGCTGGCGGATGTCGCGCGCGAGCGATCGATAGGAATCGAGTCCATCATCCCGCTCCTGTAAATGTGCCCGCACTTGACGCGCCCCCGCTCCGACCGATACTGTGTCCGACATGCACAGATTTCTTCTTCTCGCCGCCTTTGCACCTGGCCTTTTCTCCGCCGGCTTCCAATCTTCCGATTATCTGAAGCTCCGTTCCGTGGGCGCCGTGAAGCTTTCGCCCAATGGCAGCAGGATCGCTTACATCATCACCCGTAACGATGGACCTCGCCGGGCCATCGGCCAGCTCTTCGTTATGACCCTCGCCGACCATAAATCCGTCGCCTTCAGTTCCGGCATGGACGGCTCCGGCAATCCCGAATGGTCGCCCGACGGCAAGTGGATCGCATACTCGGGCAAGCTGGGCGACAAATCCGGCCTGATTATTGCCCGTCCCGATGGCAGCGACAAGAAATACCTTGGCCCGCTCGAAGGCACCAACGCGCCCCTCCCTACCACCGGCAAAACCGTCACATGGTCGCCGGACGGGAAGCAGATCGCCTACGTCTCGGCTACCCCTGGACCTGAGACCGCCGACGCCACAGGCGATCCCGTCGTGATCACCCGCTATCTCTATAAGCCCACCGCCAGCGAAGGCAACAGCCATTTCAACGACAACAAGCGTCTGCATATCTTCATCGCCGACGTCGCCAGCGGCCAATCCCGCCAGCTCACCAACGGTACCCATTACGAGCATTCAGTAGAGTGGTCCCCCGACGGAAAGCAGATCGCCTTCGTCTCCAATCGTGAGCCCAACGAAGATCAGTTCTTCAATTACGACCTGCTGACGCTCTCTCCTGTCACCGGTGAAATGACGCGGCTCACCGCTACAGAAAGCGCCGAGTATCGCCCCCACTGGTCGCCCGACAGCAAGACCATCGTCTATGAAGCCACCAAGCGAGGCCTCACCGATCTCGAAACCACCATGGAAGATACCCACGTTTGGGTGATCGGAGCCGATGGCAAGAATCGCCACGAGCTGGCGACTCTCGACAATCGGCAAGGTGAGCCAGGCTGGTCCACCGACGGGCGCAGCGTCTACTTCACCATGCAGGAGCGCGGCGAAGTCCACCTCTATAAGATCGCCGCCGCTGGCGGTTCAGCAGCGGCCGTCGTTAAGGATCGGGGCAGCGTCGGATCCTGGTCCGTTCAAGACGACAAGCTTGCCTACGCCTTCGCGACTCCGGGTGATCAACCTGAGCTTTACCTCAAAACCGGCGACGGCGCGCCTCAGAAGCTCACCGATATAAATCACGACCTCCTCGCCGGCAAGACCGTCGAGCCGGTCGAGTCCTTCACCTTCATCAGCAACGACAACAAATTCACCGTGGAGGCGTTCCTCACCTATCCCTCTGATTTCCACGCCGACCGGAAGTATCCCCTGATCGTCAACATCCACGGCGGCCCGCACGGCCAGCAGGGTCCTGCCTTCAACTTCAAGAACCAGGTCTATTCCTCGCACGGCTGGGCGACTCTGATGGTCAACTATCGAGGCTCAACCGGCTACGGCCAAGCTTTCACCGATGGAGTCTTTGCCGATCAGAACGGCAATGAAGGTCAGGACGTTCTCTATGGCTTATCCGCGGCAATGCGCCGCAATTTGTGGATCGATCGCGACCGCCTCGGCATCGAAGGCACCAGTTACGGCGGCCAGTTGAGCGCGTGGCTGATCACGCAGACCAACATGTTCAAAGCCGCGATCCCCACCGCCGCCATCATTAACATCATCAGCTACAACTACATGACCTATTACAACCAGTATGAGCAGATGGAGTGGGGCGCTTTCCCGCACCAGGGCAACCTGATGGACGTCCTGTGGGAGCGGTCGGCATTGAAGCATATCGCCAACGTCCACACCCCGACCATGATGGTCCACGGCGAAAACGATCCCGACGTGCCCATCGCCGAAGCCGAGCAATACTATATCGGCCTGCGCGATGTCGGGGTGGATGCAATCATGGTCCGCTACCCTCGCGAAGGCCACGGCGTTTCCGAGCCGGGTCATCAAGTCGATTTCATGAATCGCTCCATGCGCTGGTATGAACAGCATTTCCCGAAGTAGAACACAGCGAATTCTAACCCGCCGGGCGATGGCTCCAAGCCGATCTCACTCAACCTGGCGGCGGCGGGCAGCAACTGGAGGAAAAGGAGACTCTCGATTCATGCGCAAGTCTCATCTGATCGGTCTTAGCGCGGCTCTGTACCTGCTTGGCTTTCCCGCGGTTGGCCTGGCGGAGTTCCAGAGCTTCGCGATCGTTAACGCGGGCGGCAATTTCAGCTTCGACAATGGTTCAAATGTGTCGTCTCACGGTGACATCAGTTTCGACGGAACGGCTCTTACCTTCGTGGGAACCTCGAAGTATGGCCGAATTCCGGGCTCGGAAATCCCCATCAGCGCCTTCAGTTTAGATGAAGAAGAAGTCCGTTTTTACGCATCATCGTCATCCGACCCGATTCCCCTAAAATCCTTGATCCAGGGCTCAATTTTTGCAATCACGACCAACGGAAACAACATCGGCGTATTTGAAATCACTGCAAGTGGCTCCGGTTCGCTCAGTTTCAATTTCATCAATTACGATGTCGACGGTCCTTCCGTCACCAGTGTCCTGAATAATTCGAGTTTGATTCCGAATGGCTTGCCGAACTCGGGTATCGCGCCCAGTGGGCTATTCACAGTTCAGGGAGTCAACCTGGCGGTGCCGGACGCCGTCGCAATCCTTGAGGACAGTGCCCAAGGCCTTCCTTTGAGCTTGAACGGTACCAGCGTTTCGGTGACCGTCAACGGTACAACCGTGCATCCGGCGATCTATTACAGTACTCCTAAGCAGCTCGCCGCAGTGCTACCAGCCGCGACACCGATTGGCTCCGGGTTACTAACGGTGACCTACAACAGCGTCATCTCGAACTTTCCGATTCAGGTGGTTCCAACCGCGTATGGATTTGACGTCTACAACGGCGCAGCCGTCGCCACGGATGCTACGACGGGCGGATTGATCACGTATACGAATTCCGCACGACCGGGTCAAACGCTGATCTTTTGGGGCACCGGCCTAGGCGCCGACCCGGCAGACAGCGACACCACTTACGCCTCCAACGGCGGACACCAAATCAACACAGCCGTGACGCTCTACATTGGAGGGGTCCAAGTGCCCGCCGCGAACCTCATGTTCTCTGGCCAGTCGGTCTATCCGGGAGTGCAAATATTCGGCGTGATGATTCCGCAAGGCGTGCCGAACGGGTGCTATGTACCCGTCGTGGCGGTCACAGGAACTTCACCTAATTATGCCGTCAGCAGCACCCCGATCCTCCCGATCATGAACGAAGGCGGTGTCTGTAGCGATTCAATCTATGGCCTTGACGGGTCCTTCGTCAGCACTCTAGGTTCGCAAAACAGAATACGGTATGGATGGCTGCAGGTCGGTCAGCTTACCCGGAATGGCGTGACGGACAACGTCGCGAACGGGGCATTTGATTCGTACTTCTTCCTCAATAACTACCTGACGTTGACCAACCTGGTTTCCGTGGGCGGCTGCATCGTTCGGAGCGCCGGCCCTCTTCCGGTTCTCATCGACGGACTTACTATGTCGGCCGGGCCTATCACGTTACAGGGGCCGCTGGGAATCTTCGTCTTGACCTTGACAAACTTCGACACCTACACATTACAGCTATCCGCCGGCGCAATTCCCTCGGAGCTCACTTTCGCTGGGGCCGGCGGACAAGACGTCGGCCAATTCACAGCCCCAGTGAGCGTCCCCAATCCCTTTCTGAGTTGGACGAACCAGATACGTTGCAGCAACCATCAACCGCGCGCAGGGGGTCGAGATCGACTGGATCGGCGGTGGCACTGGAACATTTGTTTTGATTACCGGGAATTCGAGAGGAGTGAGCGGCGCCAACGGAACCTTCTATTGCTACGCGCCTCAGAGCTCGCTTAAATTCCAGCTTCCTCCATACATCAGTTCAGCGCTTCCCGCCGGAACAGGAACCCTGACGGTGGAAAACCTTACGCCCAATCGGCTCTTTTCGGCCCCCGGCCTCGATTTCGGGTATACCTTTGGCTTTAACGCAATAACTGTGGGTTCGGTCTGGCAGTAGGCGGTTTCAATCCCGATGGGGACGCTTGAAATAAAAGATAATGGCTACATGATTCGACACGCGGAAGCTCAGTGGAACGGCGGACTCAAAGACGGCAACGGCCATATCAAGACGGAAACCGGGGCGCTCGATAGCGCTTATAGTTTCCGCGCCCGATTTGAAGGCGGTGGCGAGACTAACCCCGAGGAACTCCTCGGCGCCGCCCACGCCGGGTGCTTTTCCATGGCTCTGGCGGCCGCGCTGACGAAAGCCGGCCACGCTCCCAAGTCGATCCACACTACCGCCGCGGTTCATCTGAATCCGGTGGAAGGCGGCTTCGCGATCAATAAGATCGAGCTTGAGACCACGGGCGCAGTCCCGGGCATCGATGCCGCCACCTTCGAGAAAGTCGCCAACGAAGCCAAAGCCGGATGCCCCGTATCGAAAGCCTTGGCCGGCGTGGAGATTCATCTGAAAGCGAATTTTCAGACTGCCTGATCCGCCGGAACCGACCATGGGAGCGGTTACGATCCCGCAGAAAAGGCAGACACTAGAGCCTCGGCTTGCCGTTATCACCGCCGGAGTCGTAGCGATGATTCTCTACGGCTCGCTGTACCCGTTTCATTTCCACGGAGGCGTCACCGCACATCAGGTTTTTAGTGAGTTTTTCGCCTTGAGACCGGAGCACTTGGAGCGCGGCGACGTGGTCTCTAATATTCTGCTGTACCTGCCGCTGGGATTGTTCGCGGTCCTGGCGCTTCCCGGAAGATCTCCAGTTGCTCGAGTGCTCGCCATCACCCTCGCAGGATCGGCCCTGGCAGTGTCGATCGAGCTCACCCAATCCTTCGATTACGGGCGCAACACCAGCATCGTCGACGCGATGATGAATGCCTTGGGAACCCTGATCGGCGCGCTGGCCGGAGTCATCCTGCATCGCGACCTTGCGGTTTTGCGAAGAATCAACTGGCATCCCTTCGCCATCCTGATGCTGTTCACGTGGATCGGAAACCGTCTGCTTCCAGATTCGCCGTCCTTCGACGTCCATCGATACTCGGAGGTTCTGAAGTCGCTGCTCGCCGCTCCGCCGCTGCATCCGCTCGACGTGTACAAACAGTTTGCGCTGTGGCTGGCAGCCGCGGCGATGCTCGACGCTCTCCTGGGGACAGAACGCAGCCGCTTTGGGATACTGGCGCTACTCGCCGTGGTTTTCGCCGCGCGCGTGGCGCTCGGATCCACGGTTCTCTTGGCGTCGGAGGTCACCGGAGGAATCCTAGCCGCAATCCTCTGGATCGTCTCTTTCTCGCGGCTCCGGTCGCGGACTATTGCCATTGCGGTTCTGTTTGTTATCTTTGTCGCGCTCGAAGCCCTCCGCCCCTTTCACTTTGCGTCGACGCCTCGCAATTTCACCTGGACCCCGTTTCTCGGATTCATTGACGGCCCGCGCGGCAGCGCCGTGCGAAGTTTTCTTGAAAAGGCCTATATCTACGGTGCGCTCGTCTGGCTGCTCGCCCGCGCCGGCTGTTCCTATCTGGTTACCGCGATTTCAGCCTTCGCCTTGGTCTTCAGTCTACGGCTGATCCAAGTCTATATTCCCGGTCGATCCGCGGAGATCGCCGATGCGCTGATGGTATTGATTCTGGTGGTGGTCATGTGGCTGATTGAGCCGCGATATCGCGCTCCCCATGCGCCATATCCACCCGGAACAGCAGCGCCAATCCCGCGATAAAGAATACGATCAGCGACAGCACCGCCAGCCGGTAGCTATGCGTAAACTGCATCGCGAGCCCGAACACCAGCGGGCACATCCAACTGGTTCCTTTATCGCTGATCTCGTAGATGCTGTAGTATTCCGCTTCCTGCCCTTTGGGAACAATTTGCGCGTATAACGAACGGCTTAGTGCCTGGCTTCCGCCCAGCACGAGCGCGACAATCGCCGCCATGATGAAGAATTCAACCGTGGTTTTCACCGCGATATAGATGTAGACCAGCACCGCCGTCCAGATGATCAGGCTCACGATCACCGCCCGTTTCGCAGTGATGATGGAGGCCACCCAGTTGAATCCCATCGCGCCGAAAAACGCCACAAACTGGACCATCAGAATCGCCAGCGTCAGCGTCGACACGGGAATTTTTAGCTCATCGTTGCCGAACTGCGACGCCAGGTTGATCACCGTCTGAATCGCATCGTTATAAAGGAGATAGGCCACCAGAAACAGCAAAGTCTGCGGATATCGCCGGACATCCTTGAACGTGTGCACCAACTGATGCAGCACCGTGGCGACCGCGCTCTGCCCCGCCGCCAGCACCCGCGCCGGTCCGCGATTCTGCATCGTCACGATGGTCGGAATCGTGAAAACCGCCCACCATACCCCAGCCGAACACAGGCTGATCCGCACTGCCATGCCTTCGGTAATGCCGAACTTCTCCGCGTTGATGAACAGCACCAGGTTTAGTGCCAGCAGCAATCCTCCCCCCAGGTATCCGATGCCGTAGCCCTTCGACGAAACCGCATCGCGATCCTCCGGCGGAGCAATCTCCGGCAGTAGGGAGTTGTAGATCACCTCGGCGGCTCCAAAGCTCACGTTGGCGATCAGGAACAGCAATCCTCCCATCAGATAGTCGCCGCCCTTGAGGAAGAACATCGCCATGGTCGCCGTCGCACCAAGGTATGCCGTCGCGGCCAGAACTTCCTTCTTGCGCCGCCCGTAATCCGCCACTGCGCCAACCATCGGCAGGAATACCACCTGCAGAATGACAGACAAAGCAACGGCGAAACTCCAGTAGCTGCGTGGTTCGATACTCAGTCCCAGAGGATGAACGTACCCGTCCGGACCCGCCGCCGCCTTCGCCAAAGCCGTCAAATAAGGGCCCAAAAACAGCGCTATGACGGTCGTATAGAACGCGGAGTTGGCAAAATCATACATGTACCAACCGCGCTGTTCTCGAACGCTATACGGTGCCATTGGGCTGAGAATGTTTCCAATGGTAGCATTGCCGAGGCGCACCTTAGTCCAACTACGTGATTCATCTTATACTTGATCGAAATTACATAACTCTTACAATCTGCGGGCGAAAATCGAGGTACCGTGAACTTGGAACTCCCGATAGGACAATTGAGTGAACACACAACTGGACAAAGTCGATACCGACGTCATTATCCTTCCGCGTCATGGCTTGAACTGGCCTACTTCAATCGCCATGATCCTTTTCCACGCCGGCGCAATCGCGGCGCTGTTTTTCTTTAGCTGGAAAGTTTTCTTCGCTACCGTTTTTCTTTATTGGATGACCACTGGCCTGGGAATCAGCCTCGGCTACCACCGGCTGCACACGCATCGCTCTTATGTAGTCCCGAAGCCGCTTGAATATTTCTTCGCCATCTGCGGCGCGCTGACGCTCGAAGGCGGCCCCATCTCCTGGGTAGGAACGCACCGGCTGCATCATCAGATGGCCGATAAACCGGGCGATCCGCACTCTCCGCATGATGGAACATTCTGGTCGCATATTGGCTGGCTGCTATGGGGCGAGTCGATGCACAGCAATACCCGCGTCATGTCGAAATACGCGCCGGATCTGGCCAAGGATAATTTCTACATCTGGCTGAATAATTATCACTGGGTCCCCGAAGTGGTCCTGGGGGTAATTCTGCTTGCCATTGGCGGAGTGCCGATGTTCCTGTGGGGAATTTTCGGCCGTGTGGTCTTCGGATGGCACGCGACTTGGCTGGTCAACTCAGCCACCCACCTCACCGGGAGCCGCCGCTTCAACACGCGGGACGATTCGCGCAACACCTGGTGGGTCGCTCTGATCACCTTCGGCGAAGGCTGGCACAACAATCACCACGCCCATCCGACCTCGGCTCGTCATGGACTGGCATGGTATGAGTTCGATCCGTCGTGGCTGCTGTTGAAAGTCATGCGCTATTTCGGAATCGCCAAGTCGGTGCGCGTGGCCAAGCTCAACAGCGTCATCGTTGAGCGCGAAGCCGCCTGATTCGCTCATCCTGCTAACCTGAAATTATGGTGGTTGCAGGGCGCCGTAAAACGATCGCGTTTTTCATTGCCCTAGGCGCCGGCCTGATCCTGGTCACGCTGCTGCTCTACATCGGATGGGTGGCGCTCAACTGGAGGCACGGCCTGCTGCTGGTGCTGGGCCTGCTCCTCCTGGCTGTCCTGATCGGCGGCGTGGTGTTAAACACCATCTTCCTGGTCCGCGAGATACGCACCAACGCACAGCACGACGCTTTCATCAATGCCGTGACGCATGAGCTGAAAACTCCCGTCGCGTCGATCCGGCTGTACCTCGAAACCCTGCAAACCCGCTCGGTCGACGAGGCCAAGCGGCAGGAGTTCTACCGCATCATGCTCGAAGACAGCGAGCGGCTGCTGGGCACCATCGAGCAGGTGCTTCGAACCGGACGGAGCGGGTACAATAGCCGGTCCGTGAACATTTCCTCGGTCGACCTGGGTGAGGTGGTTCAGGAATGCCTGGACCGTTCCCGCAAGCTGCATCACGTGGGCGCCGGCGCCATCGAATACCAGCCCGGGCCGCCGGTAACGATCCTGGGCGATCCCGACGAGGTTCGCGCCGCGGTTTCAAACCTGATCGACAACGCCGTGAAGTACTCCGGTAAGGAGATCAAGGTCCACGTGGAAACCGCGCTGGTGGACGGGAAGTTCGCAGCCATCCGCGTAACCGATCGTGGCGCGGGAATCCCTAAAACCGAACTCAAGCAGATTTTCAAGCGATTCTACCGCGTCCCCGGCCCGCTGGGCGCGCGAGTGAAAGGGACCGGACTGGGACTCTACATCGTGCGCTCCGTCGCCAAGCGCCACGGCGGCCGGGCTTGGGCCGAAAGCGAAGGACCGGGGCACGGCAGCACGTTCGTGCTGCAGCTTCCGCTCGCTAAATGAGCCGCGTCCTGGTGGTGGAAGACGAGCAGCACTTGGCCGAGGGCCTGCGGTTCAATCTCGAAGCCGAAGGCTATCAGGTCCAGGTGGCCGAGACCGGGGAAGCCGCGCTCGACCTGTTCAAGGATGGCCCCGGTGGCTTCGATGTTGTGGTTCTGGACGTGATGCTGCCCGGCAAGGACGGCTTCACCGTGATGAGCGAACTGCGCAGCCGAGGGCAGTATGTCCCCACCCTGATGCTGACCGCTCGCGGACACGCCGAGGATATCCTAAGCGGCTTTGCGGCAGGAGCCGACGATTACCTCACCAAGCCTTTCGACCTCAGTATTCTGATCGCGCGCATCCGCGGACTGCTCCGGCGAAGCGAATGGCACCGGCAAGCGGTTCCGCCGCCGTTGCCTGTTCCGGTGGATCGCTTCGTGTTCGGCGATAAATCGGTCGAGTTCGATACGCTCGAATTGCATGTGCGGGACCAGATATTCCCGTTGACACTGATGGAAGCGAGCGTCCTGCGCTATCTGATTCAGCACGAAGGCAAAGCCGTCGCGCGTAAGAAGATGCTCGAAGACGTGTGGGGACTGCATGAGGATACCGACACCCGCGCCATCGATAATTTCATCGTGCGGCTGCGGCGTTACATCGAAGACGACCCGGCGCGCCCCCGGCATCTGTTGACGGTGCGCGGCGTAGGCTACCGCTTTGTGGCGAATCCCGAAGACGCCGCTTCGCCGGCCTAACCTTGCCCGCCGAGGCGCCTCGGCAGGATGAGCTAAATTCTTTAGCGTTGACAATTTAGCACTTGAGATATAAGCTGTAACCTGCGCTTTTCATAAAACTGATCGGAGGATCCGTGTATTCAACCAAGCGCACGCGGCAATTTGTTCCAAAGAAGGGCGTGCCCTCTCTATAGGTCGAGCATACCGTCGACTTCCATACCGCCTTCTCGTGGCCGCCGAGTAGCGTGGACGCCTAGAACAAACATTCAGAAAATTCAATCGGAGAAAAAATGACTTCCATCGAACGTGCTCGCAGATTCATTCAGAGCAAAGGCCGCACCATCGCGTTGACGCTGGTGCCGTTGGCTTCCTTAGCCGCCATTACCGCGCCCGCTAAAGCGAGCTCAGTCAGCTTCACCCCGGCAAACTGCAACGCTACCGCCGTCGGTTCCGGCAGTGCAAGTTGCGTGGTCAATCAATTGCCCGCAGCGAACGGCATCACCGGCCTCACCATGAGCGGGATGGGTACGGTCTCTAATCTCAGCGGCACAACCGCGGAGTTGGGTGTGCAATTTGACACATCCGGGAGCGCGAGCGGGAGCTTCGGACCGGGCACGCTCCCCTACCGGTATGATTTCATCATCGGGAATTCGAACGGAGATACGCTCGAATATATCTTGAACACAGACATTTACACCACCGGCAAGACGTTGGATTTCCAAGTTGTACAGACCACCTCCGGCTCGGGGACCGTTTCGGCAAATACAGGCCTGGTTATTCCCTCAAACGTGACCATTACCGGATACTACTTCGATATCGACCTGAGCGACATGAATTCCTCCCCGAACCAGACCCTTTCCCTCAATGTTCCCGCTGGACAGTCGGTGGATCTCGGCGGAGCCTCCACTACGTCGACCACGCCTGAACCGGCGACCATCTCGCTGGTCGGCTCCGCCATTGCGGGCCTGATGTTTTGGCGCAAGCGCAAGAAGGCTGAGCCATCTTCGGCCCGCTGATTCGTTTTTTGCGAGCTCAACTTGGAGGGTCGATGACATCGATTGAAAGAGCGAAAAGCTTCATTCTAGGCAAGGGACGGGCGATTGCCCTGACCTTGGTTCCATTGGCGGCCCTCGCCACAATCCATGTGCCCGCGAGAGCAGGAACAGTAGGCCGGCGACGCCGGACCTGGTACTCGACACCACCAGTTGCAACGTGGGGCTATCGGGCGGGGCCGGCAGCGGGTCTTGTACAATTGCGCAACTGCGCCCGGCCGGCGGCGCCACCGGCGTCACCCTAAGCGGCGCCGCGAGCGGGAGCAGCGTCAACAGCGGCGGGGCGTTCACGATAGACTTTTTCGCCTCCGGCGGCGCCAACGGCGCGAGTTACGGTCCCGGATCTATGCCGTTGCATTTTGACTTCATCGTGAGCAATTCGGACGGGAACCCTGTGGACTTTGCATTGCTCCTGCAATTCCAGACCAACCTGGGACTGCTCGAATATCCCTTCAGCGGAAGCACTAGCGGAGAGTTTGGGGAAAATACGAGTGCAAATTTTCTAGGATCGGTGATGGTGGAAAGCTACTCGATCGATCTCACCGTCACGGATCCCAATGTTGGCGCCAATGGCACGACAATGAGCGTGGATGTTCCTGCGGGAAGGTCGTTGGACCTCAATCTGGGAACTTCGAATGGTAGCCCGGAGCCATCCACTTTGGCGCTGGTCGGCTCCGCCATTGCGGGCCTGATGTTTTGGCGCAAGCGCAAGAAGGCCTGAATTAAGATCGATACGTGAGCATCTCGGGCGCGCGCCTTCTCCTGGTCCTGCCGCAATTACCGCAGGACCCCGCTAGCGGAGCCGCCCGTTCCACGCGGACCATGTGCGAGATGCTCGCGTCGGCGGGCCTCGAAGTTCGCACAGTCGCAACTACCGCATCCGAGCGGGCCGAGCGGGTCGATGCGGTCCCTTTCCTTCGTGAAATGGGAATTGAGCCTGAGATTCTGCGCGGTCATACCAAGGAGCGCGTTCGTCCCGAGCTCCGCTTCGATCATCGCGGCGTGAAATATCGCCTGCTCGACGTCGGGCCGCGCCAGATGCATGGCTGGCAACAGCTGCTAGGCCGGCAATTCGACCGGATGTTCGATGACGAGCTGCATTCGTTCAAACCGGATCTGCTGCTCGCCTTCGGAGGACAGCCCGGCGATTTCAAGCGTTATGAACGGGCCAAGCGGCAGGGCGTAAAGCTGGTGTTTGCGCTGCGTAACAAGGGCTATCTGGGCACTCCCAGCTTCTTCGAACCCATGGACGGCATTCTGACCCCCAGCCAGTTTCTGACGGACCTGTACCGCTCGAAGATCGGTATCGAAAGCACCCCACTGCCGATTCCCATGGAGCTCGACGACGTGATCGCGGCGGACCGCGAGGCCATCTTCATCACCATGATCAATCCGTCGGCCGAGAAAGGCCTGATGCTGGTGGCTCGACTGGCGGAGGAGCTCAGCGTGAGGCGGCCGGACCTGGCGATGATGTTTATCGAATCGCGAGGGTCGGCGGGGAACCTGGTGCAAGCCGGACTCATCGGCGGCTTTGATCTGCGCCTGCACGATAATCTGATGATGTCCCCGCCCTTGGCGCAACCCAAGGAGATTTACGCGGCGACGCGGACGCTGCTGGCTCCCTCATTAGGCGAAGAGGCTGCGGGACGTGTAGCGGCGGAGGCTCTGTTGAATGGAGTGCCCCCTCTGGTCAGCGATCGCGGAGGACTTGAGGAAACCTGCAACGGCGCCGGATTCTGCCTGAGCATTCCGCCCGAAGTGACGCCCGGTTATCCATGTCCTGTCGCCGCGAATGTAGTTGAGCCTTGGATCGAGCTGATCGTGAAACTTGAAGATGACCGCGAGTTTTACGCGCAGGAATCGGAGAAGGCTCGTTTGGCAGGGCAGATTTATCATCCCTCCCAGTTGCTTCCCCGGTACGTCGAGTACTTCGAACAGGTACTCGACAGACCTTAGAATCCTTACAAAAAAGTCTTAGCCAATCCGATGGTGGTGGGCTATAATTTTACGGACTAAGGGGTAGGGGATCTCTGATCGTTCCTGTATGAAATCTCTGCGTATTGTTCAACTGGGCGCGGTTGTGTGTCTACTCGCGCAAGCGCAGTTCAAGACCGATGGCGTCATCACCGCGGCAGCGCTGCCGAAGGGTACGGTTTTTCTAACTTTCGATGACGGGCCCGACGAACCGGGACCCGATGGCATGACTCAAATGGAGAAAGTCGCGCGATACCTGCATAGCCAGGTAGAGATCCCGCGAACCGGCCCGGGCAATCCCAAGCCGCTGGCCAGGAGCATTCGAGCCACCTTCGCGACCGTAACCTGCCACTATCAGAATCAAGACAAGCCCGATCCAGGCTCCTCGCTTTGCCTGGGATATGGCGACGTGGCGGAGACCGTCGCTTCCACGGTGGTTCAACTGGGACACGATTTGATGAATCATTCGGTGAATCACATTCCCCTGACCACTATCCAGAACCCGGCCAAGATTCTCTACGAAGTGGGCCACGCGCAGCAGCAGATCGACAAGCTCCAGGACAATAGCCCTCGCCTGTTTCGAGGGCCGGGTCTGGCATTCGATGGCCGCGTGGCGGGGATTCTGAATGCGGATCCGTATGCAGGCTTGCTGACCGGACCGATCGACGCCGACGTTGGCGGGGATTTTTATCTCGGCAACAATACCTGGACCGGCGGCGATTGGGACTGCTTCGCGCTGGGGGTTTCCGTGCCGGCATGCGGAGCCCTGTATGTCGACGCGATTCGCAGCGCTACTCACGGCGTAATCGTGCTGCTGCATGTCCGCACCGAAATAATGACAGGGAAAGGCGGCAATCCGTTCGCGGTCAACCTGATTCGTTACATCGTTGAGAATCTCGGGCCGGACTACGAATATCTGCCGCTGGACGCGATTCCTGGGATTCATGGAGGCATTCGAGCGGACCCCGTTCTGGTGTCGAACGAATTCAGCCCGTCCGACGGACAAGGCGAGGTGGTCGAAGGGGCCATTGGAGGCCCGGGCAAGGCGCATGGAGTGTGCAAAGCTCGCGGCCAAACTGTCTTCTGCAAGAATGCGGACGGGCTCGGCGGATTCCTGCCGGCGTCGGCATGGATCACGTTGGCGGATTCCACCTGGACGGCGGCTTATGGGTCCAAGTTCTGGCTGGCCGACGTGAACGGCGACGGTCGAGCGGACCTGGTCTTTCCGGCCTCGGGGACGCTCTGGGTAGCCTATAACGACGGTCAGAACGGGTTTTACGCACCGATCCAGTACCTGATGGGGCCGCTGCCGGATCCGCAATACATCCATTTCGGGAATTTGCGGCCGGGAAAAAGCGTCGATATGGTCGTCTGGACGCCGCTTCAGGACGCGCCGAAGGTCTACTCGAACCTGGGGGTAAGGTTCGCGACACCGCCTGCGCTGGCCGGTTCCGCGGGCCCGGAGCTAGATACTATGCGTCTCGACTGGCAGATGCAAGCGCTTCAATTGATGGATGTTAACGGCGACGGACTGGCGGATATCATCATTCCGGGAGCAGCCTCGGTACGATGCGCTCTGAACACTGGGGCGGGGGGCTTTTCGCCGTTGCAGGCATGCTCTACCAAAGGCGGCCAGTTCACCTCGGCGCAGGGGTGGGCGAATCCTGCAATTTCGGCGACTTTCGGTGTGGCGAACATTCACGGTCCGGTAGTGGTGGGCGGCGTGCCTACCGGCTTGATCTTCGCGCCCGTGACGGTGGACCCGGCGCACCCTGCTATCAGCGATCGATACCGGTATATCTGCAATGATTGCTTCACCAACTCGACTGATCCGGCCTGGCAGCCGCAGCGGCAGGCGTCGCAAATCCTGTGGGGGGATTTCAGCGGAACCGGCGTCGATTCACCGTGTCTGGTCAGAAGCGACGGATTATACCTCGGGTTGACTAGATCGGCGTCCAATTAGAAGCCTATCTTGTTGCTGGGAAATGCCTTAACCGTTCGCAGCGCCATGCACGCCATCCAATGCTCCCAGCGGCATTTCAATTCATTAATCTAGCCCCTTTTAACGGGGTTTAATATACTCGGGTCGGACGCAAAATTCCCAATCTGGAGAGCGCTTTGACTAAGCCGATCAAGCACGTCGAAAAAGCTGTAGCAGTAGCCGCCAACGCGGCGTGGTTCGTATACGACAAGTTCAACTCGATTCGTCCGAACCCGTCCTTCACGCCGAAGTGGTCGGATAAGCCGCTGCTAAAGAGCTGGGAGAAGCAGAAGCCGAAGCTCGGATGGCCGCGTGAAACCGATTCGCTGTGCCCCAAGTGCGTACCCGAGATCCGCAGCAAGATTCTGGACGGCAAACTTCCCGTCGAGATCCTGCGCAACGAGAAGGTGGGCGAAATCAAGGCGCAAATCATCGAGCGGGATGGCAAGATCCTGATGGTGAAGGATTGCGCGATTCACGGCCACTTCGAAGACGTCATGTCCACCGATCCGGCGTTCTTCAAGCACCTGGAGGACGTATTCCCGGGCCGCGACATTCGCGCCCACAACGATGAAAAGCTGCACGACCATGGAACCAGCACGGTGACCCACGGCCGAGGCTCGGTTTTGACCATCGATCTGACGAATCGCTGCAACATGATGTGCGATCCGTGCTTCATGGACGCGAACCAGGTCGGGTTCGTACATGAGCTGAGCTGGGAAGAGATTAAGACGCTGCTCGATAACGCCCTGACGATCAAGCCGCGCCGCCAGCTTTCGGTGCAGTTCTCGGGCGGCGAGCCGACGCTTTCGCCGCACTTCCTGAAAGCCGTTCAGTATTGCCGCAAGGTGGGTTATCAGAGCGTGCAGGCCGCGACCAACGGAATCGAGTTCGCCAAGCGTCCTGAATTCGCGAAAGAAGCCGCGGAAGCGGGCCTTCGTTATGCCTATCTGCAGTTCGACGGCATTGGCAACGAAGCCAACTCGCACCGCGCGGTGGGCAATCTGTTCGATGTGAAGCTGCGGGCCATCGAGAACCTCTATAGCGCCGGTGTCGACATTGTCCCGGTGATCACGCTGATCAATGGCGTGAATAACGAGCAAGTGGGCGCGGTGGTTCGCTTCGCGCTGGATAATCCCAAGAAAATTCCGTTCCTAAGCTTCCAGCCTGTGTCGTTCACCGGCCGCGATGAAGCCATCACGGATGAGCGGCGTCAAGCCCAGCGCTACACGCTGGCGAACCTGGCGCACGACGTGAAGAATCAGACCGGCCTAGGCGAGCCGGTTCGCGACTGGTTCCCGATTTCGTTCATGAGCACGTTCTCCGATTTCGCGGATCTGGTCCATGGGCCGAACGCGGATTGGGGCCAGCTCTCCTGCGGCTGTCATCCGAACTGCGGCGTGGGCATGGCCGTGATGTGCGACAAGGAAACCAAGGAATACCGCCCGGTGACCGCGTTCCTGAACGCCGACCGGCTGGCTCGCGACGTTGCGAAGATCAACGACGGCGCACGCAGCAAGAGATTGTCCGTGATCGGCGTATCGCTGGCGCTGTTACGCAACTATAATCCTTACGAAGCTCCCACACATTTCCGGCTGAGCGATCTGATCGCGAAGTTCGACAAGTGCTTCGGCATGTCGAAGAAATCGCAGACCGGCGCGTACGGCAAAGTGACCGGCGACCGGACCATCGAAGACATTAAGAAACGCCGCGCCGACCGCTGGAACTTCCTGTTTGTCGCCGGAATGTGGTTCCAGGACCTGTTCAACTACGATTTCCGCCGCACCGAGCAGTGCATTATTCCTTACGCGACCCAGGAAGGCGAGATTTCCTTCTGCGCGTATAATACCGGCGTCGGCTGGCGCAACATCGTCGAGAAGATGCACATGACCGCCACACTGACCAAGTGGTACGACGAACACGGCCGCCACGAGATCATCGCGGGTGGCAAGGCAGTGAACCTGCCGACCAAGGATCACACCCTGGTCCTGCGCGCCGACGATGTGGCTCGGGAACGCCAGCACGATCTGGACGACAAGGGCATCGCCAAGACGGCCCGCGAAGAGAAGACTCGGGCTCGCGATGCGAAGATGAAGGAAAAGGCCGAGAACGAGCGGATGATGAAGATGTACCGCGAAAACGTCCTGGGCGAGAAGCCGCAGACCGACGTGGTACCGCTCACCTCCATTCTGCCGGCCGCGCCGAAGAAGCCGGTCGAGAAGGTGGAAGAAGTCGGATCGTTCGGCGACTAACCCTCGCTTATACAAACGCAATAAGGGCCTCCCGAAGGTGGGGAGGCCCTTATTATTTGCAGGCTTCATCTGCCGGACCGGCAGAACTTGAAAATCTAAAGACCGAAGCTTATTTCCGCGCGCCGCGAACGGTGCCCTTAAGACGCGACTGGCGCAGCTTGCCCTTCTTACGCTTCGGTTTGGTGATCAGGAAAGTGCCGCTACCTTGGTACTCGGCTTTATAGAGCTTATCTTCTGCCATGGATTCCTAATTGTAGCGCACCTTGCCGGGTCCAACGGGTAGAATCAAGTATTGGAACGCTTCTGGATCAAGACTTTCGGGTGCCGCGCTTCCCAGGCGGATGGGGCCGCGATCGAGGCCGGGCTGACGGCCAAAGGCATGGCCGCGGTGCGCGAGTCGGGCGAGGCCGACCTGGTGGTGCTGAACACCTGCACCGTCACCGCGACCGCCGACGACGAAGTGCGGCAGACGGTGCGGCGGATTCATCGCGAGCATCCGGCGGCTCGCATTCTGGTGACCGGCTGCTACGCCCAGAGGGCTCCCGAAGAAATCGCCGCAATGGACGGCGTCACTATGGTGGTGGGAAATTCGCATAAAACGCGAATCCCCGAATTGGTTTCCGAGCCGTACCATTCACAAATTCAAATCGGAGATATTTTCGCCCAAAAGGATTTTCTTTCGGCTCCAGTCGAAGACGCGTTGGGCGATCGGACGCGGCCAAATCTGAAGATTCAGGATGGCTGCAATAACCGGTGCTCCTTCTGCATCATTCCGTTCGTGCGCGGGCGCAGCCGGAGTTCGCCTGTGGAACAGGTGCTGGCGCAGGTCCGCGGGTTGGCGGCGAAGTATCGCGAAGTGGTGCTCAGCGGGATCAATCTGGGGCGCTGGGGTCGCGATCTGGATGGCCGGGCTCGGCTGGCCCATCTGATCCGGCGAGTGCTGGACGAAACTGGGGTCGAGCGGCTACGGTTGAGCTCGGTCGAGCCGATGGATTTTTCGGATGAATTGCTAGGCCTGATGGCGGAATCGACGCGTATCGCGAAGCACGTTCACGCGCCGCTGCAATCGGGATCGGACCGGGTGCTGCGGCGGATGCATCGGAAATACCGGCCTCGGCACTATGCGGACCGGATCCTGAAGGCGCGCGCGCTGATGCCGGATTGCGCGGTGGGGGCCGATGTGATGACGGGCTTCCCCGGCGAGAGTGACGATGAGTTTGAAGAGTCGCGCGCGTTCATCGAATCAATGCCGTTCACGTATCTGCATGTGTTCACGTATTCGGAGCGGCCGGGAACGCCGGCGGCGGAGCTCCCCCAGGTGCCGATGCAGGTCCGCAAGCAGCGGACGCACGTTTTGCGGGACCTTGCGGCGATGAAGAATCTGGAATTTCGAAGGTCGATGATCGGGCGGACGCTTTCAGTGGTCACGCTGGAGAATCGGCGCGCTGCCCTAAGTGAAAACTATCTGAAAGTAACGCTGGCTGCTCCGCGAGAGCCGAACCATATCGTCGAAGTGCATGCGGGCGCGCTGACGGCGGATGGACTCTCAGAAGCGGGCGCTCTTCACGTGCTTACATCGTAAGCAGCGCGGCCATCAGCTCGATCCCGTCCCACAAATTCTGAATCCGCAGGTTCTCGTTGAAGGTGTGCTGATTGTCGTCATGATTCGCGGTCGGGATCGCGATGGTGCGCGTACCCAAAGCTTCCTCGATCACAGACAGGGGAGCGCTGCCCCCGGACGTCGGCAGCAGCACGGTTTTGCCGCGAGCGCTCTCGACAGTGCGGATGATTTCCTGCGAAATCGGCAGGTCCATCGACGTGCGGACCGCGTTGTAACCGCCCTCTTCGACGATCACTTTGGCCAGCTTGGGATGCGACATGCGCTCCTCCGGGCTGGGATCATGATCGACGATAAAATAGCCTCGCTTCCGGATATGATCGAGCAGTCGCCGTGCGGTTTCGGCGTGGTCCATGCCCTTCACCAGGCGCATGTCGATGCTGGCAGTGGCGGTGCTGGGGATCACGTTGGAAGCTCCGGCGCCGATTCGCGCCGCGCCCATACCGCGAACGTTCAACGTCGGAACATTGATCAAATCGGCTAGGTGGCGGGGCGCATTTTCAGTCGACCCGAGCCACAACTCGCGCATCAGATCGCGATCGGAGTCGGGTGCAGACCGACGGCGCGTTTCTCGGTGTCGCTGAGAGGCGTGATGCCGTCGTAAAAATGATCGACCAGGATATGATCCGAATCATCTTTCATGGACGCGAGCAACTGTGCCAGCGCCATGGCGGGATTAGGCGCCCAGTTGCCGTAATGCCCGCTGTGCAGCTCGCGGCGCGGACCGTATAGCGTGATATCGATCGTGACGATGCCGCGCATCCCGAAGGTAATCAACTGCTGGCGGGTCTGATGCACGGGTCCGTCGCAGATAAACCACATGTCGCCTGCAAACAGGTCTTTATTCGCGGATAGAATCCTTCCAAGGTTGATGGAACTGGCTTCTTCCTCGCCTTCGAACGCAAACTTGATATTCGATTTAGTCTTCAGGCCGGCCGCGCGAATGGCGTCAAGCGCGGTCAGCAGCGTCATGACGTTGTTCTTGTCGTCACCAGCTCCGCGGGCATAGATACGGGATTCAGGATCGAAGTGGGAGGCGGGGAGTGGAATCACCCGGCCGTCTTTCTCCAACGATTTATCGCGAAGGACCGGAGCGAACGGCGGCGTGGCCCACTCCTTAGGATCGAGGGGCTGGCCGTCGTAGTGGGCGTAAAACACCAGGGTCCGTGTTGCGCCGGGCGTGCGAATTTCGCCGAAGACTACCGGATTAGCGCCGGGAATTGAGACCAGTCGCGGGGTGGCGCCTCGCTTCTCGAGCATCTTGCCGATGAGCTCGGCGTTGCGCTGGATATTGGCGCGGTCGCTGGCGATGTTGGGAATGGAGAGGAGAGTGATGAACTCGTCTACGATGGCTCGTTCGTGCTGTAGTCGCCACTGTCGGGCAGCTTGAGCAGCGGGGTTGTCTTGGGCGAAGGCGCTGGAGGCGAAAAGGAGGACGGTCAAAAATCGATTCATCTAAAAGCTTAATGGCCGTGAGACTTCCATATTACATCTCCCGCCGATTTTCCAGGGATTTTGAAATCGTTACTTCGTCCGAAAATTCGAGATCGCTTCCCACCGGAATTCCCATCGCGATGCGCGTCACTTTCAAGCCGAGCGGCTTCAACAGCCGCGAAAGATAGGCCGCGGTCGCCTCGCCTTCTACCGTCGGATTCGTCGCGAGAATAATTTCCTTGGCGTCGCCTTGCGCGATCCGATCGAGCAGACCCTTGATCTTCAACTGCTCCGGCCCGACACCTCGCAGTGGCGAAATAGAGCCGCCGAGCACATGATAAAGTCCTTCAAACGTACGCGTGGTTTCGATCGGCAGCAGATTGTGCGGCTCTTCGACCACGCATATCTGGGAGCGATCGCGATGCGGGTCGCGGCAATACGGGCAGAGTTCGGCGTCGCTGATGTTGTTGCATTCCGCGCAAATGCCGAGGTTATCCTTTACGTCGGTCAGCGCCGACGCCAGCTTCGCGGCGTTTTCGCGCGGCGAACGCAGGACATGGAACGCGAGCCGTTGCGCCGACTTCTGTCCGATGCCGGGAAGGCGGCGAAATTCGTCGATCAGCCGCTGGAGCGGCTCCGCAAAATCGGGCATCCTTAGAGAAGTCCCGGCGGCAGGCCCATTCCGCCCAGCATCCCGCCCATTTTCTTTTGCGTTTCTTCGTCCACCTTCTTGGTGGCCTCATTACTCGCAGCCATGAAAAGATCCTGAAGCATCTCGACATCGCCGGCGACTTCGGGATCGATTTTCACCGCGGTGATGTTCTTGTGGCCGTCCATCTTGACGGTTACCATGCCGCCGCCCGCCGACGCCTCGACGCGGATCAACGCGACTTCCTCTGCCATCTTCTGCTGCATCTTCTGCGCCTGCTGCATCATGGCCTGCATGTTACCGGGCATCTTCATTTCTTGGATTCTCCTCTCGCCAGCGCTCAATTGTCTCTCAGATTTCGAACCGTCCGCACCTGGCTCTCCGGGAAAGCTCCCTGAAACCGCCGCACTTCGGGATTCGAGAGAGCGCGCGCCGAAACTTCATCCTCGCGCGGAACAGCCGCCGGAGCGGCGACCGGTGCTTGCGAGGTCTCACCGGTTTTGATGGTAATCTTCAACGGCCGGCCGGTCACGCGCTTCACAGCGGTCTCGAAGTCGGCCTGCTTCAGATACATGACATACATTTTCGGGGTCGTAATGATCAGCTCGGCGCCCGATTCGGTCAGGTCAGAATGCTCCACCGCATCGGCGATATGCGCCTGCTTCGCTTCCATTAATGCAGCATGCAATCGGGATCGAAGATCCCCGTCCGAGACCGGCGCGGCGGAGGATTGCGCGACAGGCTTCGCCGGCGGAGTGGTCTTCGGCGGCGGCAGCGATCGCGGCGGCGCAGGCGGCGCGCCGGATGGGCCCAGTGCCGCGATGGCTTCTTCGATCGGCTGGAGTTGACCTGCGTGGACCAGCCGCAGCAGTCCCATCTCGAGATGCAGGCGCGGTTGCAGCGAGCTTTGCAGATCGCTAAATAAATCCAGCGACAGTTGCAGATAGCGGGTCAAATCTTCTTCACCGAACTGGGCAGCGGTCTCGGCTAGCTTGGCTTGTTCGGGACCCGACGCCGCCACCAGTCGAGTTTCCCCTCGTGCGATCTTCATCACCAGAAGATTACGGAAATAACGCGCCAGCTCGCGTGCGAAGTGCTGCAAACTGTGGCCGCCCGCTTCGAGTTCGGCAACCACTTCCAGCATTCGCTGCGAATCGGCGGCGGCTAGAGCAGTGGCCACTTGATTCAGCGATTCAATCGAGAAGACGCCCAGCAGATCCCGGATCTCTTTCGCGGAGAGCTTGGTTCCACAGCACGCGATGGCTTGGTCCAGGGCGGATAGCGAATCGCGCACGCTGCCTTCGCCCGCGCGAGCCAGCACGCTGAGCACTTCCGCGTCCGCCTCGATACCTTCCTGTTCGGCGATCCAGGAAATGCGCTTGACCAGCTCCGCAAAATCGACCGAACGGAAACTGAACTGCTGGCATCGCGAGGCGATGGTCGACGGAATCTTGTGCGCCTCGGTAGTGCAGAGGATGAATACGACCCACTCCGGCGGCTCTTCGAGCGTTTTTAGCAGTGCGTTGAACGCTTCACTGGTGATTTGATGAGCTTCGTCGACGATGAAAACCTTATAGCGGTCGCGCGCGGGACGGAAGCGGACGTTCTCGCGCAGCTCCCGCATTTCATTGATGCCGCGATTCGAAGCCGCGTCGATTTCGATCACATCCATGCCGGACCCGGCGGCCACTTCGAGGCAGCTCGCGCATTTCCCGCAGGGGGTTGGAGTGGGACCCTGTTCGCAATTCAGGCAACGGGCGAGGATGCGGGCGACCGTCGTCTTACCTGTACCGCGCTGCCCGGAGAGAATGTACCCGTGGGCGATGCGGCGCTGAGTGATGGCGTTTTCGAGGGTGGTCTTGACGTGCTCCTGGCCGATCAGCTCCGCAAACGTTTGGGGCCGATATTTTCGCGCAATGACTTGATACATGAGGGAAGAGTAATCCCGAGATCGTCGCGCACCGCGTAACCGCTATGCGCTCCTATTTTAAACGCGCACAACGCTTCGCTGTGCGCTCCACATCACGCTGGGCGCTTATGCCAGACCCCGGGTGATCCGCGGCACACGAGCTAAACCGCTACCGTTGCTTCCTTCCGGACCTGGCGGGGTTCGCAGCCGACCGTTGCACGAAGCCCGGAGCCTGACAAACATCTATGTTAACAGATAGGTGTTCTTCTCCCAATCACGCAGCCTATCGAATTGTGATAACAAGAGATACATGAAACTCAGCCGGACTCGCGTCCTGGTCGTGGTAGTCGCCGCGATTTCCGCGATCGGCCTCCTGGCTTCGCGGCGGCGCGTGGTCGCTCAAGTTTCCACCCTTCCTCCGGGACTCGAGAAGATCCAGCATTTCGTTTTCATCATGCAGGAGAACCGGAGTTTCGATCATTATTTCGGGACGTATCCGGGCGTCGAAGGCATTCCGGCCGGGGTCTGTGTGCCGAATCCTCCCGCCGCGTGCGTCCCGCCATTTCACAATTCGAGCCTGGTCAATAACGGGGGCGCGCATTTCAATTCCTCCGCGATCGCGTCGATCCACGGCGGATTGATGGACGGATTCATCTCGCAGGCGACGCCCCCGCCCGGGGATGTGATGGGTTGGCACGATTTCAACGAGATCCCTAACTACTGGAGCTACGCGAAGCTTTACGTCTTGCAGGATCGTTTATTCGAATCGGTGCTGTCGTATAGCTTGCCCGCTCACTTATATATGCTGGCGGCGCAGAGCGGCGGATACGTGGGCTTCCTGCCGATTCCGCAAAGTTATTCCTTCCCCGAAATCACGGAGCTGCTGCAGAGCGGCCAGATCGACTGGCGATATTACGTGAATCATGGGCCCACACCAGGCGCCGGCGACGGGCTGGACGGCGCGAACGTCGACGCCGACGAAACTACCTACAGTTTCTGGAACCCGCTGCCCGCATTCCCGCTGGTGGCAAACGACCCGAATCAATTCAGCCGCCTGACCAACGCGGCTCAATTCTTCACCGACGCGCAAAATGGAACGCTGCCGCAAGTGAGCTGGGTGATTCCCAGCTATCAGCAAAGTGAGCATCCCACCGCGGCAGTGAACGATGGAATGAACTACGTCACCACGCTGATTAACGCGGTGATGCACGGACCAGAGTGGAACACCACCGCGATTTTCGTCGCCTGGGACGATTGGGGCGGATTCTATGACCATGTTCCGCCGCCGATGCTCGATCAATATAGCCTCGGGATTCGAGTGCCCGGGCTGGTGATCAGTCCGTATTCCCGACAAGGCTATGTCGATCACAAGACCTACTCGTTCGAATCCTGGCTCAGGTTGATCGAAGAACGGTTCTCAGTGAACGCGTTGAATTCCCGCGACAATAACGCGAACGACATGCGCGATGCGTTCGATTTCACGCAAGCTCCCCGCGTGCCGGTGATCCTGGACCCTTTGGGGTCCCCGTATCCGCCCGCTCCACAAGCCATCGCGACGCTTCCAGGAACCGTGGCCACCGTGAACGCGGCCTATGGAACGTATTCGATCGCGCCCAACGCGTTGGCATCGGCTTATGTGTCGTCGCCGCTGAGCAGCGCGACCCCTGCCCTTACCATCACCGATAGTGCCTGCGCTACTCGTAACGCCCAGGTCTACGCAGCATCCTCGAATCTGGTGAATTTCATTCCCGACGGGACCGCGCCCGGCGTCGCAACGGTGAACGTGAACGGAGCCGCCGGAACCGCGACCGTCGGCGTTACTGCTCCCGCGTTGTTTGCTGCGAATCAAACCGGACAAGGCCCAGCCGCAGCGCAGGTGGTTCGCGTGCATTCCGATGGCTCACAGGAACTTTCGCCTACTTTTTCCTGCGATTCCTTCGGCCAGAATTGCGTGAACGTTCCCATCTCCTTCAGCAACCCGTCGGATCAATTAACACTGGTCCTGTATGGAACTGGGATTCGCGGCGCGAGTTCCATGGCAGCGGTAACGGCAAGTATCGGCAATCTGAATTTGCCGGTGGCCTTCGCCGGCGCGCAGCCGACGCTGCCGGGGCTCGATCAAGCCAACGTGCCCTTGCCGGCTGCTCTGAAGGGTCGTGGGCAGATCGTGGTCACGGTCACCGTGGACGGCCAGGCGACCAATATGGTGCAGATTTCAGTTCAGTAACCTGAACGCGCCACGCTAACCCTGGCCCCTGGCTAATCCCAGCGCTCGAATTCTCTTGTGCAAGTTGGTCCGCTCCATTCCGAGCACCCGCGCCGCGCTCGACACGTTCCATTTGGTGTCTTCGAGCACCCGCAGAATATGCTCACGCTCAGCCGATTCCTTGGCTTCGCGCAAATTTCCGCGTGGACTTTGCGATCTTGCGATGCGGATCTCTACCGGGACCGATTCGGCTTCGAGCATATCCCCACGTGTCAGGATCGCCATGCGCTCGACGGTATTGCGCAGTTCGCGGATGTTGCCGGGCCAGGAATAATCTTCCAGAGCCTCAAACGCGGCGGCATCGAATTGTTTCGGCTTGAAATTGTTCCGCGCGCAAAATTCCGCCAGGAAATATTCGGCTAGTGGACGAATATCATCGCGCCGCTCCCGTAGACTGGGCATCCGGACCGGCACGACGCAGAGCCGGTAGTACAGATCCTCGCGAAATTTCTGCTGCGAGACGAGCTCGATCAGATCTCGATTCGTCGCCCCGATCACGCGCACGGTTACTCGAATCGACTGCTCCCCGCCTACGCGATGAAATTCGCCTTCCTGCAAAACTCTCAGCAGCTTCGCTTGCGATGACGCATGCAGATCGCCCACTTCATCCAGGAACAAAGTGCCTCCATCGGCCAGCTCGAATTTTCCGCGCCGCGCCGATGTTGCCCCAGTGAATGCTCCCTTCTCGTGCCCGAACAGCTCGCTCTCGATCAGCTCTGTGGGAATCGCGGCGCAGTTCACCTTCACGAAAGGGCCGTTTGCAAACGGACTTTCGGCATGAATATGCGCCGCAAGCAGTTCCTTGCCGGTACCCGATTCGCCGGTGACCAGCACACGCGCATCGCTGCGAGCGGCCATCGTCGCCTGTTCCAGCACGCGCTCGAACGACGCGCTGGACCCGATCATGCGCGCTCCGCCGACCAATTCCCTTAGCCGCCGGTTCTCCTCGCGCAGTTTGATCTCTTCAAGCGCATGCTTCAACGACAGCAGAACCTTTTCGCGGCTCAGCGGCTTCTCCAAGAAATCGAACGCGCCCGCGCGGGTCGCCTCCACCGCATCGGCGATGGTCCCGTGACCGGAGATCATTAACATGGGCGCGTCCACGTCATTGGATTTCAGCCAGCGAACCAGGTCGATACCGCTGCCGTCGGGCAAACGCACGTCGATCAGGTAAGCATCGGGCCGCTGCGACTGCGCCCTGGCTTCGGCGACGCTCGCACAGGTGCTGACCGCGTAACCTTCGCGCTCCAGAATCAGGCGCAGGCTCCGGCCGATGTTTTCCTCATCGTCACCACCAGCACGCGCCTAGACGCCATTCTTGCCGACTCCCAGTGACACTTTGAATCCCGCTCCGCCCAGTTCCCCGTCCAGCGACTCGAGATCGCCGCCGCAAAGCAACGCGCTACGCCTCGCGATGGACAAGCCCAGGCCCATGCCGCCTTTCTTGAACGAAATGGTCGGCTCGAACAAGCTGGATCGCGCTTGCGCGCTCAAGCCGGGACCCGAATCATGCACCTCGATCGCGAGCTTCGCTCCTTCGATCGACGTCGACGCCAGCACCGTGCCCCCGGGTTTGGCCGCTTCCGCTGCATTCTCCAGCAGGTTGGTCAGCACTCCCTTGATCAGGTCGGGATCGGCCACCGCGACCGGCCGCTCGGGAGCCAATCGCAAGTTATAAGTCACCTCCGGATGCGACGATTTGAGAAACGACACGCGTTCCTCCACCAGCGCATTGACGTCAATGTCCATCGGCATCACCGGCGGCTCCGACGCGAATTGGGAAAACGCGCGGACCCGCCGCTCCAGCGTCTGGACCTCATCCGCGACGATCTGCGCGGCCTGTTCCAAGAACACGCTGTCGGGCTCGCCGCGTCTGCTGACAATTTCTTCCATAGTCAATCGAATCGGCGTCAAAGAATTTTTCACTTCATGCGCCATCTTTCGCGCCAGCGCCTGCCAACTGGCGACGCGCGTCACGTGAATCAATCGCTCGCGAGCTTGCTGAAGCTGGCCCGCCATATCGTTGAACGCGTCGAGCGCGGCGCCGATCTCATCCGATCCTCCTGGTTCGACGCGCGCCGACAGGTCGCCGGCTGCAACTTTTTTCAACCCTTGAGTCAGTTGCTGAACCGGCTGGCTGATCCGATGCGCCAGGTACACCAGCGCTCCCATCGCCGCCAGCCATAACGCCGACGCGACCAGGACCAGCGTCGTGTTGAACCCGCGGCGCAAATTGTGTGCCTGCGATTTCTCCAGCGCCTGATGCGCCCCTTGGATTTGCGCCGTCAACCCATTCATCGAAACGCCCATCGGCCGTGAGTACAGCCATACCTCGTCACCCTGCCGGACATAATAATCCAGCCGGTACCTTCCTCGCCGGCGAGCTCAAACTGATCGGCCGCGCCGCTATCCCAAAACGCCTGAGCTTCAGCCGGCTTCAGGTGCTTCGGCTCTATCCGATGCTCCTCCGCATCGCGCCGCAGCGCCTCCCTCGATTCGTCGTACAGCTTTTTCCCGGTCGTTTCCAGAGATCGCGAGACTGCATCCAATTCCGCGAACGGCGCCAGCCCAAGGCTCAGATCCACCACACTCAGCGTGGTCCAAAGCGTCAGTCCAAGTGGAAATAGAGTAGCGACAATAAAGACGACGATCAGGCGGTTCCGCAGCCGGTTCATCTACATATCAATTTACGACACGCGGCTTACGGCCCACGGCGCGGGCTTTTCTTCAGCTCTTCCAAAGTATATGGACCGGATTC
>CAVPKR010000113.1:0-14328 GCA_963705675.1 Terriglobia bacterium | reverse complement strand
CCTCACGTCTCCGCATCGGTATGCATTCCTCTAGCAGAGCTACCGTGTCAAAACCGCCGGCATAGAGGCCGATCGCCGGTACGTACTTGGAAAGAGAAGACGCAGGAAATACGACTATATCCTCGTCCAATAGAGCCTTCTGGTACCGATCGGCGATATGCTCGGGGTAGTTCGACTTCCACGCCCTCAGAGCGAATTTGCCTTTCTCGGCGCGCATAAAAGCAGAGCGATCCCGCTGCTTTTGGATCTTGGTAGAGATTTCGACTTCATCGTCTGCCAGGGAGTCTGTCCCGTTGACACTAGCAGGCCACGAACCTGAGCTAACTCAGTTATCTCTTTCGCCGTCAATGGTTTCTGGGCAATTTGCAAGGCATCGTACGCGGCTTTGAGGAACAGACCCACTTCAATTCGACCGAGTTCCCTAAGGGATCGAGTGTAGCATATTCGCTTTTACATGGCCTTCCCCTTAGGATCGCCTGGGCGAATGCACTTTCTTTGGTAGCGTGAAGTGGTAAGCCCATCGAACTACGCGGCGAAGCCAACTCTTACCCACTGCTAATAAACGAGAAAGAGTGGCGGAGAGAGAGGGATTCGAACCCTCGTTAGAGTTTCCCCTAAACACGCTTTCCAAGCGTGCGCCTTCAACCACTCGGCCATCTCTCCTGGGGTTTGCGTTCCTAGTTTAGCGCATGCGGAAGAGATAGTCGCGGATTCGCAAGTAGGCTTCGGGATCGTTCGACGGCGGGGAACTGCATCCGCCCATCAGACGAAGCAGATCTGCTTTCGGGGCTCGGGCGGCCAGGGCTACGTCTTGTTGGGCATTGCGGAATTGGAGATGGGACTCGGAATCGCCGGTCAGGGTCGGGACTGGCGACCCGCAGAGGAAGGACTTCATCACCGCGGCGGGCGGGGCTGCGCCTTCGGACCATTTGCCATCTGGAACGGCCGCTTCCATGACGCGAGCTTCCATGGGATAGGTAATCCAGTCGTCGTTCACGAATAGCTCGGGCTCGATTTTGATACGGCGCACGGCGGCGCTGCCGTCCACCCAGAGGTCCAGGCGAAATACTTGGGTCGTGTCGCCGCTGTAGGGAGACGTTAGGCGTTCTAGACGGCTTGAATCGCGGCGGTAGAGCGTGACTTTGACCGCGTCCTCGGGATTCTCGCCCAGGTAGAGCCAGTAGGGCGTGCCGGGAGGGACTTGCACTACGATTTGGAATGAGTTGAAGGCATTCCGCGCCAACGCGGGCGAGAGAATTTCGCGCGGAGCGCCGGAGGCTTCACCGGAGGTTGCGATCTGGGCTAGCTCGGAATAGACGCGCAGCGATTGGGCGGCCAGAGGAATTGCGGCGATCGCCAGGAAGACCGCTGGTTTCATGGGACGGCTTTGCGGTGGACGGTGGAGGTGATGTAATTGGCGAAGGCCTCGGGCTTGCCGGGCGGGGCGATTTCGAACTCCAGGTTGATGGTTTTAGCTCCGGTTTTGCGATACGTCAGGCGATATCGGGGTTGATCGGGACGTGCCGCGCTGATGAATCGGGCCGAGCCGGACGAAGCTTCAATCGAGTATTGAATTATATGATCTTCGTTATCGAAATAGATGGCGCGCAATGCCGTGGCTTCACGGTAGACGATCATCAGGTCGTCATGGCGATAGGCGGCTCGATCGGCTTGCGCGGGGTATTGGGCTGTGTTCCTGCGGATGAGAATCTTGCGGTCTAAGTCGTACTCGAACGAAAATTCGCCGCTGCCTTGGCCGGGATCGCCGCTGCCTTCACCTACCCAAGTCCCCATCAGAAAATCGAGGGGATTGAATGGATTCTCGACCTTGGGTTGAGCGGCGAGCGAAGCCGCGATCATCAGAGCAACCAGCCAGCGCATGTGGCAATTCTAGCGAAAAAAAATGCGCGCAGGCTTAAAACTTTCGCCTGCGCGCGTCGTTTTGGCAACCCTGAGGCGGGGTTATCTACGGGCCATTTTCACTTTAGGAGTTGACAGATATCCAACAATTTCATCCTTCTTAATCTGGTTGACTACGATCTCATACGGCTGGCGATTGTCGCTGACGTAGAGTTGCACTGGCTCATTCACGGTCTTGTCCCGCTTCTCCACCTGCTTGTCGTCGGCCAGGATCGCGACGGTGTAGCGATTCCGCTTCGGATCGGATTTCTTCAGCGTGAGGGTCACGTCGCCGACTTTCTTCGTCATCTGATGCTTGCTGAGGTCGAACTCGAAGTAGTTACGCTCGCCGAGCTCGCGGAGTGCGCCGAGGTCCTTGGAATTGGTCGCGATCAGGCCGCTCATCACGCCCATGTCGCCGACGGCGCGTTTGAGATCGGAGCCGGTCTTTTCGAGCTCAGCCTGCGTGGTCGCGACGTCGGCTTTCACGCTCGACACATCGCCTTTCACGCCGGTGACGTCGGTCTTCACACCGTTGACGTCGGTGGTTACGTCGTTCAGCTTCGCGCTGGCGGTGGTGGTAGCGTCTTGCAATTGCGTCAATTGATCGCCCACCTGTTTTTGCTGCTCATCCAGCCGCTTGGCGAGTTGCGAGCTCTGCTTTCGGGTTTCGCTGCGCGCTTGAATCACCGCCGAATTAGCAGCGTCATTGGCGGTCTTGAGCTCCTCGTTAATCGCCTGCATACGCTGTTCGAGCAGCGTGTTGGTGGCCTCGCTGAGCTTCGCCATTTGCGTTTGCGTCGATTCCTGCACTTGTGCGAGATCGGTGTTCAGGTGGTTCGACCGCACCAAGAGGTAACCGTCGCCCGCCAACGCGAGCACCAGACCTGCTCCCAAACCCGCAACCATCGTCGTCGTAGTCAACATTTGCGTTTTCGCTCCTTAGAAGCATCGGGCTTAGTTTTTGTTTTTTCGCGCCCCGAGGCTCGTTTCCATGAAGTGCAACCGGCGTGCCAACGGGGGAACAAACCCGTGTCGCGATGTTTCAGCAGGTACTTACGCGATTTTCGGCTCTGGTGGAACGGGCCAAACTCGTTGCCGTGTTTCTGTAATCTTTACGGCGACTCGGGCGAACTTACGGCATTACCGTGCGGCCGGTATTTGTGAACCGGGGCGTTCGAAGGTATCCTGAAACTTGGACCCCCATCGCACGGAACGAGTATCGGAGAGTATCCGGGAGGAGCTCGACGAGATTATCAGTTACGAAATGTCGGACCCGCGCGTGGGGACGGCTACGGTCTGCGAGGTTCATATTTCGCCTGATTTTCGCCGGGCCCATATCCAACTCGTGCTGGCGGGATCGGTTCGCGAGCAGGCCGACACGCTGGACGCGCTAAATCACGCTAAACAGTTCCTACGGCATGAGTTAGCAGAGCGGCTCCAGCTTTTTCACACTCCTGATCTGCTGTTTGAGGCGGCGCTGCCGCCGTCGCTGGGGACCAAAGTTCCTCAAATCCTTCGCAGAATCAAGCGTGGGCGGCCGCGCGATGAAAAAAAAAGGACTTCGTGAAACGCGGTGTGCTAAGTTTGTTTTGAGGGAGCGCCCGGCGCGATGGGCGCTCACGTTCGAACTCTCGCGTCTTCTTTAACTTGAAGGCGCAAAATCAGGAGCTATATTTCAATGCGCGTGGCGACAATGAACAGCCGCTTTCTCGACGCCTGCCGGCGGCGACCGACCGACGTCCGGCCGGTGTGGTTCATGCGGCAAGCAGGGCGCTACATGAAGCAGTATCGCGACATCCGGGCGAAGCACGGGATTCTGGAAATCTGCAAACGGCCGGATCTGGCGGCCCAGGTAACGCTTCAGCCGGTGGAGATTCTGGATGTGGATGCGGCCATCATCTTCGCCGACCTGCTGCTGCCGGTCGAGCCGATGGGTTTGAAGCTTCGCTTTGCGCCGGGCGAAGGACCGGTGATCGATAATCCAATTCGGACTTCGAGCGATATCGATAGTTTGTCCATTTCGAATACGGACGATCTGGGTTACGTCGGCGAATCGATCCAAATGGTGGTGAAGGCGCTGGCAGGGCGCGTGCCGGTGATCGGATTTGTGGGCGCGCCGTTTACCATGGCCAGCTATATGATCGAAGGCGGACCGTCGCGCAACTTCATCAAGACCAAACAGATGATGTATCGCGACGAGACGCTGTGGCGGCGGTTGATGGGCAAGCTGGTAGATGTTCTGGGCGCTTTCGGCGTGCTACAGGTGGCCGCTGGCGCGCGGATCATCCAGGTGTTCGACAGCTGGGTGGGCGCGCTGGGTCCGGACGATTATGTACGCTTCGTGGCGCCGTATTCGCGCGCGCTGATCGAGCGGATTCGCGGGGCCGGGGTTCCCGTGATCCACTTCGGCACAGGCGCCGCGGGATTCTTCCGCGAGTTGCACGCGGCGGGCGGTGACGTGATGGGCGTCGACTGGCGGATCAACATCGATCAGGCGTGGATGGACATCAGTTATCGATCCGCGGTGCAGGGCAACCTGGACCCGGCGGTGCTGTTCGCGCCGCTTCCGGAGCTGCGCATGCGCGTGCATGAGCTGCTGAAGCGCACCGGGTCGCGTCCGGGGCATATTTTCAACCTGGGGCACGGGATTCTTCCCGAAACGCCGGTTGAAAACGTGAAAGCCTGCGTCGAGATCGTGCGCGAATTCAAACCGTAGGCCATTCGCAATATGCCTCGCGTCGTCATCATCGGCGGTGGCATCAGCGGGCTTTCGGCGGCTTATGACCTGAAGCGCGCCGGAGTCGAGTACACGCTGTTCGAGAAGCGGCCGCGCTTGGGTGGAGTTATCGAAACTTGCCGCCTGGACGGCTGCCTCATCGACAACGGACCCGATAGTTTCATTTCAGCCAAGCCGGAAGCGCTCGCGTTGATCAAGGAACTGGGTCTCGAAGGCGACTTGATCGGATCCAACGACCGGCAGCGCGTGACGTATATCGTCAAGAAAGGCCGGCTGGTGGCGCTGCCGGACGGCGTCATGATGATCGTGCCATCGAAGATCATGCCGATGGTCCGGACATCGCTGCTGGGCTGGCCGACGAAGATCCGCATGGGGCTCGAAATGCTGCGGCGGCCGCAGCGGCCAAGCCTGATCGCAGCGTGGCGGAGTTCGTGGTGGATCACTTTGGGCAGGAAACGCTGGATTATCTCGCAGAACCGCTGCTTTCAGGCGTGTATGGGGGCGACCCGGCGCAGTTGAGCATCGCGAGCGTGTTGCCGCGTTTCCTGGAAATGGAAACCAAGACCGGGAGCCTGGTACGCGCGGCGATGGGAACACCGCGGGCGCCTGGAGGAGGGTCGTTATTTCGCAGCTTGAAGGGCGGGATGGGGCAGTTGGTGGACGCTCTGTCCACTGGGTTGAATGTCCAATATCAGGAAGTGGAATCGATTGAAACAGGTTTCCGCGTGCGCGCGGGCGGCACGTGGTGGAAGCCGATCATGTCATTCTCGCGTGCCCGGCGTGGTCGGCTGGGGCGCTGTTGAACAATGTGGATTCGAACCTGGCCGCGGGATTGAACGGCATTCCTTACAGCTCATCACTGACGGCGTCGCTGGTGTACAAGGAATCGGAATTCGACGGCAAGCGCGCGGGGTTCGGGTTGTAGTCCCGAAACGTGAACGACGCCGGGGCTGCGTGTACCTTTGTCGGAACGAAGTTCCCGAATCGCACGCCTGACGACCGTATCGTCCTGCGGTGTTTCTTTGGCGGCATTGGAGACGAAGCCGTGCTGGGAGAATCCGACGAATCCATTGTCCGGATTGCGCGTGAGGAGCTTCAGAGGATTCTCGGGTTAACGGCGGCTCCGGTGGAGCGGACGATTTCGCGATGGCCTCGTTCCATGGCGCAATATACCGTCGGGCACATTCCGCGGGTGAAAGAAATACGGGAGCGGGCGGCAGCGATTCCAGGATTGCACCTGGCGGGCAACGCTTACGATGGAATCGGAATTCCGGATTGCGTGCGCTCCGGGCGCGCGGCGGCGAAGGCGATCATCGAGGGGCGGCGCTAGGCTTCGAGTTCCTCTGAATAGCTTACTTTACACGGCGGCCGGGTGCGTCGGGTTACGATTGACTTACCGATGCGAATTTTGGTCAGCGACGATCAAATGGACGTTCTGGAAGCCATCCGTTTACTGCTGAAAGGCGCGGGACACATGGCGGAGATTGTGGAATCGCCCCGCGCCGCGCTTACCGCGATGGAGAAGGGTTCGTTCGATCTGGTGCTGATCGACATGAATTATACTCGCGACACGACGTCGGGCGATGAAGGGCTGGCTCTGCTGGATGAGCTGCTGGTGCGCGATGGGACTACGCCAGTGATCGTCATGACCGCGTGGTCCAGCTTCGATCTGGCGGTGGAGGCGATGCGGCGCGGCGCGGTCGATTTTATCCAAAAGCCGTGGGACAACGCGCGGCTGATCGCGACTATCGAGAAACAGGCGGACCGGTCGAAGGGGCGGAAGAAGGCGAAAAGCGAGATGGAAATCGCGCGCCACGTTCAGCAGCGGCTGCTCCCGCAGCATGCGCAAACGTTAAAGACGCTGAAGTACGGAGGGCGATGTTTGCCGGCGTGTGAAATCGGCGGCGATTACTACGATTTTCTGGAGCTTGGCCCGGGACGCCTGGGGGTTCTGCTCGCCGACGTTTCGGGAAAAGGCGTGGCGGGCGCGCTGCTGCACCGCGAATTTGCAGGCGTCGTTCCGCAGCCAGCTGGAGCTGGGAGCTGAAACACGGCAAGGCGCTATTGAGCTCCGTGAACAAGCTGTTTCACGAAGTCGACGCCTGCCGAGTATTTCGCCACCATGTTCTATGTGGAATATCGCGACCATGGACGCGAGTTGCGGTATATCAACTGCGGGCATCCGGCAGCGCTGCTGCTGCGCGCTAACGGAAGCGTCGAGCGTCTGGAAGCCACCGCGCTGCCTGTGGGCATTTTCGGTCATGGAAATGCGACGAAGAAAGGTTCGTAATGGCGCCGGGCGACGTGCTCCTCGTCGTGTCGGACGGAGTGCTCGAAGCCGGGGTCGACCGGGGAGAGGAGTTCGGTGAGGCGCGATTAATCGCGGCGGCGAAATCGGCTCCGAAACAGGATTGCGACGCGCTGCTGGATCACGTGGTCAGGGAAGTATCGCTGTTCAGTCCGGGGTTGCAATCGGACGACGTGACCATTGTGGCGCTGTTAGCCGCCGATTAGCGCGGATAGGCGGCGATTAGGGAAATAATCAGCTCGCGGGCGGCTTCCGGCGTGACGAACTCGAATCGAACCTCATCGCGCGGGCGCAACTGGCCTACGCTGGGCATATCGGCGGAAATGATGTTCGCGATTTTGGGATAGCCTCCGGTGGTCTGCTGTTCGACGAAAAGAATGATCGGCTTTCCGCCGGCGGGCACCTGAATCGCGCCCAGAGAAACTCCTTCTGAAACCATCTGCCCGGATTGCGGCGTTTCGAGCGCGACCCCTTCAAGGCGCAGGCCCATGCGGTTCGATTCCTCAGTCACGGTGTAGGGGCTTTCGTAAAAAGTCTTGATGGAAGCGGGCGAGAACCAGCCGGTCTGCGGACCGATGGTGGCGCGCAGGATTTTGCGAGGCTCGAAGAAGGATAAATCGCCGGAGGAATAACACCGCGCCTGGCTGAGTGCGTATCGCCGATGTGCAGCACGTCGCCTTTCTTCAGCGCGCGGCCTTCAAATCCGCCCAGACCGCTGAGGATGTGGGTCGATGCGCTGCCGAGGAATGGGCTTCACCACGACGCCGCCGGTGATCGAAAGATGCATCGCGCACCGGACCGGGTCGGACCAGCACGAAGGGTCTGGCCAGGGCGGACCTCACATGCGGTCCACATCGGAATGGGAACTCCGTCGAGCGCCGGACCGAAATCGGAGCCGGTGAGCGCCACGGTTCCCCCATCCGGGAACAAATGTTCCGCCGAGCAGAGTCATCTCGATCGCGGCGGCCCACGCGGAGTTACCGGCAAGGAAGTTCCCGATCCGCAGCGCGATGGGGTCGGCGGCGCCGGAAGGGGACACGCCCAAGGGTCCATAACCAGGGCGCCCACGGTCCTGGACGGTCGAGAACATTCCGGGGGATTGGACCTGAATCACTCGCATGCAATTGGCGTGAAGCGGACTACATCGCCGATCAAGAGGCGGCTGAGCTCGGCGCGATCGGGATCGAAGATGTCGATGGGAGTCTTGCCGATCAAGCGCCAGCCGCCGGGGGTTTCGAATGGATAGACGCCGGTATGGCTACCTCCGATGGCCACGCTGCCCTTCGGCACGCGTTTGCGCGGAGCAGTCAAGCGGGGCGTGGCGAGCTCGCGCGGCAGGCCGCCGAGATAGGCAAAACCGGGGACAAAGCCGACGAAGTAAACCACGTAGGACACGGATGAATGGATCTCGATCACCTGCTGCGTCGTGATGCCGTGGAAAGAAGCTACGTCGCCCAGGTCGGGTCCGTCGTAGTGTACCGGGATTTCAACGATGCGCGCATCGGGAAGATTGACGGCTTCGAGGCGCTTAAGATATCCGGCGATGATTTGTTCGAGGGCGGCGTGTTCTTGCTCGACGGGATCGAACACGACCAGGATCGAATTGTAGGCGGGATGAAGATTGCGGACACCAGGAATCGGCTCGGCTTCGAGCAAGCGCAGCAGTTTTAGCACGCGATGATGGGTGTCAAGATTGATCTCTTCGCCCAGGTAGACCATCAGAGACGAATCGCTCGCGTAACGAAACGTGGTCATGAAACCGGCGAATACGGAGTGGCGCGATAGATGGAAATATCGCTGACAGCGACGATCTGGCCGCTCTTGTCGATGGAATCTTTACGCGCTTTCACCCAGTCGGGATCGGCGCCGAATTTATCCCACGCAAGCTCGCGCGCGGCGAGGGAATCGAAAGGAATCAGGTAAGTCAAATTCGGCAGATTGGGGCCGAACACGCCGCTCGAATAGAACAGCGGATGAATTCCGGAGCGGTGAAAGACCTTGGTCTCGGGTCCCGCAAAACGTTCATGGAGGGCCGCGAGCTGGGAGGCGGTGGGCGAGTGATACTGACGCAGCTCGAAGTAACGCGGCTTGTCATGTTTCTGGGCGGCGATTTCGGTGGAGTACGGGGCGGCTTGCAGGACACTGAGCGTCTCGGTGTCGAAAGGTGGCTCCGTTGCGCCGGGATCGGGCGAACCTCGCTTGGATATCACGGTCCAGATTTCTTCGAAGGAAGAAAATCCGGCGATCAGCGCGATTTGGGGGCTGTGCGAAGCAATCACAGCTTCAAGGACGATCTTCGTTCCGGGCAACTTCGGCAGAACCGATTTGCTGAGCCAATCGTGCATGCGCGCGGCTTGCGTCCCCTGCTTCAACTGGAACACGTCGAGTATGTAGAACTGGGTCCGGCGCTCGGAATCGGCGGGCCACAGCGGGGCAGCGGAGGCTACGCCGGCGAGCGCGGTAGCGAAGGATCTGCGATTCATGATGCCCAGTCCATTTTCGGATGCATGTTGTGCCAGTCGGTGGCTTGCTCCAGCGCGAGGCCAACTCGCAGGGGCGTTCCTTCATCGTAGAGGTGGCCGGTAAAGAGAATACTTTGCGAGGAAGTTCCGTTGATGAACCCGCACGGGACGGCTACTTGCGGATGGCCGGTGAGATTCGTGATGGTCAGAGTGGCGCTGCCGGTCGGCGTCACCAGGACATCCCAGTTCTTCATGAATTCGTCCATCTGCTGTTGCAGGATGGTGCGGGCGCGCTGGGCTCGAATATACTCGACGGCGGGGATCAGACGGGAGCGGCGGAAGCTGTTCGGCCAATCGCCTCGATCCTGTGCGCGGAGTTGCGTGACGCGGCCATCGCGGGTGATGTCGTCGAAAGCCGCCGCGGCTTCGGATTCCAACAGAACAATCATTTGTTGCGCGTCGGTCTCGGGCAGAGTAGCTTCGTCGAGCTTCGCCCCGGCCTTTCGCAAGGTTTCGAGGGCATCGTCGTAGAGCTTTTTTCGCGCGGCGGCATTGGAATTATTTCCGCCTCGGCCGCCACCCTGGGAGCGCTCGAATTCGCTCTTCACGTAGCCGATGCGCAGGCCGGAAAGAGGCGCGGAGGGACTCCAATCGAGTGGCGCATCGATGGTCGTTACGTCGTGTCCATCCGGTCCGTACATCGCATTAAGCACGAGCGCGCAATCCTCCACGGACCGGCAGATGGGTCCGATCTTGTCCATGGTCCAACTGAGGCCCATGGCTCCGTAGCGGCTGACGCGGCCATAAGTCGGACGCAGACCTGTAACTCCGCAGCGCGAGCTCGGGCTGACGATGGAGCCCAGGGTTTCGGTGCCGATGGAGAATCCGACCATGCCCGCGGCGGTGGCCGAGGCGGAGCCCGCCGAGGATCCGCTGGAACCTTGCTCGATGTTCCATGGATTTTTGGTGGTCCCGGCGAACCACACGTCGCCTTGCGCCAAGCGCTCCCATGGAAAGCTTCGCGACTAGCACGGCGCCGGCTTTATAGAGGCGATCGATGCACGTGGCGTTGTAAGTGGGGACCTGATCCTTGAAGGGCTCAGCTCCCCACGTGGTGAGGATTCCCTTGGTGTTGAAAAGATCCTTCGCGCCGAACGGAATCCCGTGGAGGGGGCCGCGGTATTTGCCGGATTTAATCTCCTTATCGGCATCGCCGGCCTGTTCGAGCGCAAGATCCTCAGTGAGCGTAACGACGTTCAGCAGCTTCGGCGAGTATTTCTTGAGCCTCGCCAGATACATTTTGGTGAGATCGGTGGACGAGATTTTCTTGGTACGGATCAGCGGGGCGAGCTCGGTTACGGGGAGAAACGCGAGGTCTTCGGGGTCCTTGAATGCCGCAAATTTTCCGGAGTGGGACGGGAAGAATTTCGCGGCTCGCGATTTCGGCTCTTTCCCCGGCAGCGCGGGGCGGAAGTGGAAGGCAGGCTCGGTATCGAGCGGGATGTTGATCTTCCGCAGCCGCTCATAACCAGTTAAGGCGCGATTGACGTCGGGCAGCATCATGTCGCGCTGCGCTTCCGTAAAATCGAGGCCTAGGACGTCGAGGGCAGCCTTCAACTGGTCCTTCGAAATGCGCAGAGGACCGTCGTCCCGCGGCGGCTGCGCAGCGGCTTCGGTAACGATTCCAGCTTCAGAAATCACGAGGGTGGCCACCGTTGGGGCGAAAGCGAGCAGACTACGGCGGGTCCAGTTGCGAGACATGATTTGAGGATATCGCAAGGTGTGTTAGAGTGCAGAATCATGGCTACCCGCAGCGTCAACAAAGTGATTTTGATCGGCCACCTGGGCCGCGATGCCGAGACGGCGTTCACCGCTTCTCAAGTCTCCGTTACGAAGTTTTCGGTGGCGACCAACCGGCGCTGGAAAGATCAGCAATCGGGTGAGTGGAAGGAAGAAACCAACTGGAGCGACGTGGTCCTATGGCGCGGCGAAAACGTCGCCCCGTACCTGACCAAAGGCAAGCAGGTATACGTCGAAGGCCGCTTGCAGACCCGCAGCTACGACGACAAGGACGGCAAGAAAGTTTATCGGACTGAGGTAGTCGCGGAGGACGTGATCCTTCTGGGCGGCCGAGGAGAAGGCGGGTCTCCGGACGAAGGATTCTCGCAGGAAGCCCCGATGCGGAGCGCTCCGAGGGCTCGACAGGCACCGGTGCAATCGGCTCCGGCGGCGAGTGAGGGAGTGGGGGATGATGATGTGCCGTTTTAGGCTGCCCTTCTAAACGCTAGCGGCGCGTGCGGGTTGAGAGGCCCTAAGATGGTTACGTTCCGCCGTCTGACAACGGCGACCTTGCTTGCGAGTATAGCGGCCGCAGTTTTGGTATCCGCCGCGCCTCGGGACGGCTGGCGCTGGTTCAAGCCGAGCCTAAAGTCTCAAGTGCAGAACCTTCAAGCGGACGAGGCCAACAGGCTGCTGCAGGCATTCTGCAACACGGAAACTCGATTTCTCGCCGGTATCGGATTGACGTGCTCAGTGCGCCCCCTCGGGTCCGCTTTCACAGACATTACAGACAATGCATTTCACCCCGATGGCGTCATATTTGGCCACTTCCTCCGGCCAGATAGCGAAGATGCTGCGGTGAGCGGCTGGAGCGCTGAGACGCACCCGAATCGTTGGGGTGGAACACTTCTTCTTACCAGGCAAGGCGCGAAGTGGATTCCTCGATGGTACCAGAGCGCGTTAATCGTGCATTCCTGTGAAAAAATAATGACGCCTGAGAAACGCGAGATCCTTCTGTGCGAGGACGAAGATGGCGGAATGGGGCACCAGCTCCACTACCTCTATTCGGTCGACCTTAAGCGTGTGGCCGCTTCTAGGCAAAATCCTCTGGCGCACGCCGAATCCTTTAATGAAGGCTGTGCTGAACAGACACAGGTCATGGACCTTATTCACTGGACAGAGGACCGGACAGGATTTTCGGTGGTCCTACGAACAACGAATTGGCGTCGAGATTCGTCTGCGGAGTGCACTGGGATGTCCCCCAAACGAGCTCCGGCTAGGGTTGAACTTTGGTTCGGCGTTTGGAACGGTGGCGTGCGTCCCCTCTAACGGCGCGAGATTAACCGCTCCCTTCGGTCACGGCTTACGCCGGAAATGAGCCGCGACTATTAAGGAGCGGTTTAATGCCAATATCGTTTTCGCCTGAACATCTTAGGCGGATTCGGCGCGGTTTCAGACCGCGATCCGTTCAAGGCCAACCACGTAAGGGGTTTCATCCAGGGAGCCCTTATCTTCTGCCAAACACAGCTGCAGGACTTCTTTTAGATTTGCGCGCAGCTCGTCGGGACTGGCGGCCTGGGTGTGCGCGCCGGGCACGCCTGGGACAATGCCCACGTAAAGCTGCGTGGCCGGATCGAATTCGACGTAAGCGGTAAACTCTCTCACACCCGGATTATAGCCCCGAGGCGGCGGACTCTTTCAGCTCCCAAAAATACGCGTACGCTACAATAGGTCCCTGGAATGGGAAACGTAATCGTTTTAGGGGCGCAGTGGGGAGATGAGGGCAAGGGCAAGGTGGTGGACCTGCTGGCGGAGCGCTTCGATATCGTCGCGCGCTATCAGGGCGGGCACAACGCCGGGCACACCATCTATATCGGCGACAAGAAGACCGTCCTCAAGCTGATTCCCGGCGGCATTCTGCGGCCTGGGGTCGAGGTGGTGATCGGGAACGGCGTCGTTATCGACCTGGCAGCGTTGATCGATGAGATGGAAATGCTGGAAGCTTCGGGTGTCGAGGTGCGGAAGCGGCTCCATATCAGCAATCGGGCGCACGTGATTTTTCCGTTTCACCGGCTGATCGAGAAAATGTCGGAGGCGCGCGAGAATCGTGTGCCGATCGGCACCACATCGCGCGGGATCGGGCCGTGTTACGAGGACAAGATCGGACGGCGCGGCATCCGTATCGCAGACCTGTACGATCCCGAGAGCTTCCGAACCATGTACGACGTGCTGGCGGCGGACAAGAAGACCCTGGCCGACACGTTCAATTTGCATGAGCCGATCGATTATTCGGACATCCGCGACGTCACCATGAAGTATGCCGAGCGCATCCGGCCGCTGGTTTGCGACACCGCCGCGTATCTTGGAAACGCAATGGCCGCGGGGAAGCAAATCCTGTTCGAGGGCGCGCAAGGCACGATGCTCGATGTCGATCATGGAACCTACCCGTTCGTTACGTCGTCCAGCGCGGCCGCCGGCGGCGCCTGCACGGGCACGGGTGTTCCGCCGACGCGCATTTCCGGCATCATCGGCGTTTCGAAGGCGTATATTACGCGGGTGGCTCGGGACCATTTCCGACAGAAAGCACCGATGCGGCGGGCGATTTGCTGCGCCGCGAAGGCAACGAGTTTGGCGCGGTCACAGGACGCCCTCGACGATGCGGCTGGTTCGACGCGCCTCTGCTGCGCTACGCGGCGATCGTGAACGGCTTCGATACGTTGGTGATCACTAAGCTGGACGTGCTGGATCATCTGGAAGAGATTCCGGTGTGCACGGGCTACAAACTGGGCGGGGTCGAATTATCGGAGATGCCGGCTACCTTTCGCGCGCTTGAAGCGGTCGAACCAATCTATAAGACCTTGCCGGGATGGCACACGTCGACGCGCGGGATCGCGCGTTATGAGGAACTACCGGAACGCGCGCGCACATATCTCAAGTTTCTGGAAGAAAGCGCAGGAGTCGAGATCGGCGGCGTGTCGAATGGACCGGAGCGGAATGAAACCATCATCCGCGCGGGCAGCAAACTCGAGCGGCTGATTTAGGCGGGCTGCTCCATGAAGTGGTAGCAGATCATGTGGCAGATGATGTGGTGCGCGTCTTCAATGCGTCCCATGTGCGGCTCCGGAACCTGAATATTCAGC
>CAVPKR010000112.1:0-65314 GCA_963705675.1 Terriglobia bacterium | reverse complement strand
CTGGTTTCTGCCATGATCTTTCAACTCAATGATAATCGAGCGTCAAGTCGCCGAGCTCTTGCGGCAGTCCGGTGAATTTCCTGCAAGCTCCACACGCGAATCGGATCGCGGCGGCGCGACACGATCGCTTCAACGGATGCCTTCGCCCCACTCATGGTGGTGATGCATGGGACCCGGTAAGTAACGGCGTTCCGGCGAATCGCTTTCTCGTCCGAAAACGCGTGAGCGCCGCTGGTGGCTGTATAAATAATCAGATCGAGCGAGCCCGCCTTCAGCAGGTCCACTGCGTTCGGGCGTCCTTCATTGACCTTGAAGATCGTCTTTACCGGCATCCCGGCGGCCCGGATGGCGGTTGCCGTTCCGCGAGTCGCGGTAACCTCGAACCCCAGCTCTGTGAACCGGCCCGCCAGCGCCACCGCGGCCGGCTTGTCGCGGTCGTTCACGCTGATAAACACACGGCCCTTATCCGGCAACGGCGTACCTGCGCCCAACTGCGCCTTGGCGAACGCTTCGCCGAAATTCTCGCCGACGCCCATCACTTCCCCGGTGGAACGCATCTCCGGCCCCAGAGTCGGATCTACACCGGGAAATTTGTTGAACGGAAATACCGGAGATTTGACGAAAAACTTCGGGACTTTCAACTCGCCGGTGGCGTCTGTCATGTCCGAAATTTTCTTACCAAGCATCACCCCCACCGCGAGGGTGGGCAGCGGCACGCCTGTGGCTTTGCTCACGTAGGGAACCGTTCGCGACGCGCGCGGATTCACTTCGAGTACGTATACCGTTCCATCCTTTACCGCATATTGGACGTTCATCAACCCGATGACGTTCAGGGCACGCGCCAGGCTGGCGGTGTAACTCCGGATGGATGCAAGCACCGGCTCAGGCAACGAAGTCGACGGGAGCACGCAACTCGAATCGCCGGAATGTATGCTGGCCTCCTCGATGTGTTCCATGATGCCAGCGATCAATACCGCGCCGGTGGAATCGGCTAGCGCGTCGACATCCACTTCCGTCGCATCCTCCAGAAACCGGTCGATCAACACCGGGCGATCCTGCGAGAACACCACGGCTTCCTGCATGTAGCGCCGTACAGTATCCTCGTCGTACGCGATCACCATCGCCCGGCCGCCCAGCACGTAGCTGGGGCGCACCAATACCGGGAACCCGAGCGAGCGCGCCACCGCGACCGCCTCATCCACGTTCGTAGCCGAGCCATTGGCCGGCGACGGAATCTTCAAATCGTCCAGCAGCTTGCCGAAGCGCTTGCGATCTTCTGCCAAGTCGATATTTTCAGGATCTGTGCCAATGATCGGCACTCCCGCGGCCTTCAGCGGCAGCGCCAGAGTCAGCGGAGTTTGCCCGCCGAACTGCACGATCACACCATCCGGCTTCTCCGTGTCGCAGATATTTAGCACTTCTTCCAGCGTTAGAGGTTCAAAATATAACCGGTCGCTGGTATCGTAATCGGTGGATACGGTCTCGGGATTGCAATTGACCATGATCGATTCGACGCCGAACTTCTGAAGCGCGAACGACGCGTGACAACAGCAATAATCGAATTCGATCCCCTGCCCGATTCGATTCGGGCCGCTGCCTAGAATCATCACCTTCTTGTTCTTGGTGGGCGCCGATTCGCACTCCGATTCGTAGCTCGAATACATGTAAGGAGTGAAGCTTTCAAACTCTGCCGCGCAGGTATCCACACGATTGAAGACCGCGGTGACGCCCAATTCCTTCCGGCGCGCGCGCACCGCCAACGGGTCTGCATTCCAAGCGCGAGCCAAACGCGAATCGGATATGCCTTCGCGCTTCGACGAAAGCATCTGGTCGCGGGTGACACTCTGAAGGGTCGTTTCAGAAAGATTTTTTTCAGAGTCGATCATCTCCCGGATTTGCCGCAAGAACCACGGATCGATCGCCGTCAGCGCATGCACCTGTTCCTCGGTGTAGCCGCGCTCGAACGCGTAGCGAATGTATCCGAGCCGGTCGGGATTCGGCGTGATCAGGCGAGGCTCAATCAGGTCCGGAAGATATTTCACTGCGCCGTCGGATTTCCCCGTCTCCAGGCTCCGCAGGCCCTTGCCCAGCGCCTGTTTGAAGGTGCGCCCGATCGCCATCACTTCGCCGACGCTCTTCATTTGCGTACCCAGCACGGGTTCCGCGCCCGGAAATTTCTCGAACTGCCAGCGAGGAATCTTCACGACCACGTAGTCGATGGTCGGCTCAAAGCACGCCGGCGTCAGACGCGTGATGTCATTCTGAATTTCGTCGAGCCGATAACCGACCGCAAGCTTGGCCGCAATCTTGGCGATGGGGAATCCGGTCGCCTTCGACGCCAAGGCCGAGCTGCGCGACACGCGCGGATTCATCTCGACAATTACCATACGCCCGGTTTTCGGGTCAATGGCGAACTGCACGTTGGAGCCGCCGGTATCGACGCCAATCTCCCGCAGACACGCGAGCGAAGCGTCGCGCATCATCTGATACTCGCGATCGGTCAAAGTTTGCGCGGGCGCCACCGTAATCGAATCGCCCGTATGGACGCCCATCGGGTCGAAATTCTCAATGGAGCAGACGATGATCGCGTTGTCCGCGAGGTCGCGCATCACCTCCAGCTCGAATTCCTTCCACCCGAGCACGCTTTCCTCAATCAGGACTTCATGCACCGGCGATAGATCCAGCCCGAGCTCCAGAATTTCTTCGAGATCCTCCCGATTGTAAGCAATGCCGCCGCCGGTTCCACCCAGCGTGAAGCTGGCGCGAAGAATTACGGGATAGCCGATTCTTGCCGCGAATTCCAGGCCTTTCTCGACGTTGTTCACCAACTGCGATTGCGGCAGGTCGAGCCCGATCTTGCGCATCGCGTCCTTGAAGAGCAGCCGGTCTTCGGCCTTTTTGATGGAATCGATCTTCGCGCCGATCAGCTCCACGCCGTAGCGATCCAACACTCCCGCTTCGGCCAGCGCGACCGAAAGATTCAGCCCGGTCTGCCCGCCCACCGTCGACAGCAGCGCGTCCGGACGTTCCTTTCGAATGATCTCTTCGGCAAATTCGACGCTCAGAGGCTCGATATACGTGCGGTCGGCCAAGTCCGGATCGGTCATGATGGTGGCCGGATTCGAATTGATCAGGACCACTTCGTAGCCGTCGGCACGCAGCGCTTTACAAGCCTGCGCGCCCGAATAATCGAACTCGCATGCTTGGCCGATGACGATCGGGCCGCTTCCGACGATCAGGATTCGATGGAGATCGTTGCGTCGCGGCATCAGCGCTCCATCAGCTTTACGAAATCGTCGAACAGATAGCGCGAGTCATGCGGACCCGGCGCGGCTTCGGGATGATATTGGACACAGAACACTGGATGAGACCTATGTCTGAATCCTTCCAGAGTCCCGTCGTTTAGATTGGTGTGCGTAATCTCCAACTCATTGAGATTGAGCGACTCCGGGTCCACCGCGAAGCCGTGATTGTGCGAGGTAATTTCGACTTTGCCGGTGATCTTGTTCAACACCGGATGATTCGCTCCGCGATGTCCGAATTTCAGTTTGTACGTTTTGCCGCCCAGCGCCAGCCCGAGAATCTGATGCCCCAGGCAGATGCCGAAGATCGGCGTGCGGCCCACCAGCTTGCGGACTTGAGCCGCCTGAAACTCGAGCGGCTCGGGATCGCCGGGTCCGTTGGAGAGGAAAACTCCATCAGGTTTCAGAGAGAGAACTTCTTCAGCGGTGGTCCCGGCCGGAACTACAGTCAGATGGCATCCCACCTGGACTAATCGCCGCAAGATATTGTGCTTGATCCCGAAATCGTAGGTGACCACGTGATACCGGCTCCGTGCGGCACCGCCTTCCAGATCCGATGGCGAGCACGCGTCGGCGGGCTGGGTCCACTCATAGGATGTGGGCGTCGACACCCGCGTCGCCAGGTCGAGCCCGGTCATTGATGGCGATTGCCGCGCGCGTTCGATCAACTCTTTCGCCTCGGTGGAAATGGCCGATATCACGCCTCGCATAACGCCGCGCGATCGTAAGTGCCGCACCAGCGCGCGAGTATCGATCCCCGCAATCACCGGAACGCCGCGCGTGGTCAGGAAATGCTGTGCTGTCTCGTCGGCTCGCCAGTTGCTTGACAGCGGCGAAAACTCGCGCACCACCAAACCTTCGATGTACGGCTTGGCGGCTTCGTTGTCGGCAACATTCGCCCCGTAATTGCCGATCTGAGGATTCGTCAGCACGACGATCTGCCCGGAATACGACGGATCGGTGAAAATTTCCTGATAGCCCGTGATCGCCGTATTGAAGACGACTTCACCGGCGCGTTCTACGGGCGCACCAAAACTCGTGCCCTCGAAGACCGTGCCGTCTTCCAGGGCAAGCACCGCAGGATTCAAGTGTGTTCGAAGCCTCCAGATCGGGGGAGTAACTTCTATTTCACCACATTTGGCGCGGGCTCGCGCCACATTTTTACGGCCCCGCCTACTTTTGAAAAACTAACATCAACCCGATGGCAAAGAAAAGTATGCCGAGTAAGCGTATTTGAGTACGGAGCGGGCGCGATCGCTCGACTCGCTCAGGAAAGCAGATGTCAAACAGGCGACCGCCCCGAAGTATCTCAATCTGCGGCTCTGCAAGCGAATGTAGGAATTTCGAATAGCGCACAGGCGATAAAATTTGGAAGATCCCCAGGCTGGCCAACATGATTGCAGTCGAGTATGCCAGGACACTACGGATCATTCTGTCAATCCTACCGGGGCTCCGCGGGACGACCTGATCTGTGGTGGGCTAGGGCAAAGCATTGAGATCCGGCGGCACGAATTCCCGCTTCGCTCGGTCCGATCGCAACAGCGCATCCGAGTAGAACCTAGCTAACGTTTGCTTTTCGAGCAACATCGGAGCAGCCGTCACCAGATCATCAAAGCTCCCCCTGCCTTTGCTCTCGAGCGCCACCAGCCGCAGCCACGCGATCGTCATGGTTTCGTGATACTTGTCGGTCTTTCCGAAGTGCGCGGCGAAGTTGCGGATGGAGGTAGCGATTCGAGCCCCCGCTTCCTGTTCACCGTAACGTTGCAAATAGATCCACGCGAGGCGAATATGATCGCGATGGTGGAAGGATTCGTTCGATAGTTCACAGGCTTCAAAGGCCCGCACAAACTCGGCGTCGGTCACTCTCCCAGGATACCGTTGATTCCGTCGTAAACTGGAATTTCCCGCATGATCACGCAGGCTGCTATTGCCACGTTCGACCAGCTTCCGCTCGATTGCGGCATCACCCTCTCGCCGGTCGATGTCGCGTATGAAACCTACGGCGAGTTGAATACCGCCAAGGACAATGCGATTCTAACCGCCCATGCCTTCTCAGGCGATGCGCACGCTGCGGGCGAAGGCGGATGGTGGTCGAACATGATCGGCCCCGGCAAGGCCTTCGACACCGATCGATACTTCGTGATCTGCTCGAACATTCTCGGGGGCTGCCGCGGCACCACTGGTCCAGGTTCTATCAATCCGGCCACGGGATGCCCGTGGGCGATGTCGTTCCCAGCCGTCTCGGTTTCCGACATGGTTCGCCTTCAGAAGATGCTGATCGACCGCCTCGGAATTTCGCGTCTGCTGGCTGTGGCCGGCGGATCGATGGGAGGCATGCAGGCTCTGGAATGGGCCGTCGCCTATCCCGACAGCGTCGCCTCCGCGTTGCCGATCGCCTGCACGGCGCGTCACAGCGCCCAGCAGATCGCCTTCAACGAAGTGGGCCGCCAGGCGATCATGGCCGATCCTGATTGGAATGGCGGCGATTATTATCAGGGCCGCCCGCCTGCGCGCGGCTTGTCTGTTGCTCGCATGGTAGGCCATATCACCTACATGAGTGATGAAAGCATGCGTGAAAAATTCGGCCGTCGGCTGAACGCCAAAGATCAATTCGAAGTCGAGGGCTATTTGCAATATCGCGGCAGCAAGTTTGTTGACCGCTTCGACGCAAACTCCTACATCTACATCACCCGCGCCATGGACACCTTCGACCTTACCGATCGCGGCACTCTGGCGTCCTTGTTCGAACGCGGTCAAAACGCGGTTTCTGGTGATCAGCTTCACGTCGGATTGGCTTTATCCCAGCTACCAATCGCTCGAAATCGTAAGCGCGTTGCGCAGCCGCAACTGCGACGTTGCCTATCGCAATCTGGAGTCGCATTACGGCCACGATGCCTTCCTGCTCGAATCGGAAGAGCAGACCGCCTTGGTCCGCGGCTTCCTTGCGAGCACGCATGCTTGAGCTTTACGGCCGCAGCGACTACGCCATTATCGGCGAGCTGATCGAGCCCAAAACGCGCGTCCTCGACCTCGGCTGCGGCGAAGGCGAACTGCTCGCCTGGCTGAAAGAGCATAAACAGGTGGACGGACGTGGCGTTGAGCTGACCGGCGCCAGCGTGCAGAAGGCCATCGCCCGCGGCGTCTCGGTGTATCAAGGCGATCTAGAATCCGCGCTCGAAGACTACCCGTCCGGAGCCTTCGATTACGCGATTCTCAGCCAGACGTTGCAGGAGACTCGCGAACCTCTCGCACGTGCTTCGCGGGATGCTCCGCATCGCGAGCCATGCTATTGTGGCATTTCCGAATTTCGGCCACTGGCGCGTCCGCGCTCGCGCATTTATGGAGCGGCCGCGCCCCGCAAACCAAGCTTTTCCCTTACGACTGGTACGATTCCCCGAATATCCACTTCCTGACCGTGCTCGACTTTGAGGCGCTGGCGCACAAGGAAAGATGGCGCGTGGAAAAGCGCATTTTTGTGTCGCGCAACCGCAAGGTTGCATTCATGCCGAACTTGATGGCCGAAGTCGCCGTATTCCTGGTGACACGCTAGCCTTTCCGTCACAGACTTGGCTTACGCCTGCTTGAAATCGTCGCTTGCTCAAACGCGTGCGCCAGTTGCAGCACGCTGAACTCATCGCGATGCCGCCCTACAATCTGCAACCCTACCGGGAGCCCCTCCGGCGTGTAACCGCACGGCATCGAAATCGACGGAGACTCCAGCAGCGTGATCAGATAGCAGCATTTCATCCACTCGATGTACGTGTTCATCTTGATGCCTTCGATCTCTGTCGGGTATTCCTGCGTCAAATCGAAGGGCGGCACCTGCGTGCTCGGAATGATGAAATATTCGTACTGATCCTGAAATTCGCGCATCCGGTTCCATGCCTGCCCATGCAACATCTCCGCGCGAGCCAGATCCGCTGCCGTCAACCTCAACCCGCGCTCAACCTCCCACTGGACCGTGTCCTTTACCTGATCCCGATGCGTCTGGACCAGCTCCGCATAATTCGCCACATAACCCGCCGCGCGCAGGATATTGTACGATTCGTCCACGCCGCTGAAATCAGGCTCGGCCTCTTCCACGATGCAGCCCAGAGCCTCGAAAGTCTTCACCTGGGCGTGCACCGCCTCCCGAATTCGCCGGTCGAACGGGACGCCGCCCAGGTCCTTGAACCAGGCGACTTTCACACCCTTGAAGTTGCGATCCAGGCGGCCCGCGAATCGCGATCCGGGCTGGTCGATCGCAATGGGACTCCTTGGATCCGGCCCCGCCATAACGCTTAGCAGCAGAGCGACGTCGCCGACCGTCCGAGCCATGGGCCCGGAAACGCTGAGCGTGGACCAGTTGTTCGCTTTCGACACTTGGGGCACGCGTCCTGGAGCCGTGCGGAACCCTATGACTCCGCAATATGCCGCGGGATTCCGTAATGACGACGCGTGGTCGGTTCCATCGGCCAGCGGGAGCATCCCGCACGCCAGGCTCACCGCCGCGCCGCCGCTGGACCCGCCGCAAGTCTTGGTTAAATCGTACGGATTCTTCGTGGCTCCAAAAATCGTGTTGAAGGTCTGCGAGCCCGCGCCGAATTCGGGCGTATTCGTCTTGCCCACCGTGATCGCGCCGGCGCGCTTCACTCGCTCGACCATGATCGCGTCGGTCGTAGGCACGTTGTCCTTGAAAATCGGCGACCCGAAGGTGGTTCGAATTCCGGCCGTTTCCACCAAGTCCTTGTGGGCGATGGGAAGCCCGTGCAACGGCCCCAGCGCCGCGCCACGAGCCTGCAGTTTATCGGCTTTGCGGGCATTTTCGACCGCCTGCTCCGCGACCAGCGTGATGATGGCATTAACCTTAGCGTTCACGCGTTCGATTTGTTTCAGATGCGCCGCCACCAGTTCGCGCGCCGATATCTTCTTGCGCCGGATCAAGGTCGCCATTTCTACAGCGGTAAGATAACAAACGTCTTGCGAATCCCCCGCCATGGCTGCCGCAGCTCCCAGGATCTGGCAGGCCTGGCGGCGGGTGATTTTTCCATCGCTCATGTTGGCTTCATTCTATCCGGAGTGGCCGAAAACCACCACATCCGGTGGTCTCCAACCGCGAATGGAGTTCGAAAGCTAGTATTTTCAGCGGGTTGGGTTTGGAGAGGGGCTTGCATACATGAGTGGTGAAGGAGGCTCGAAGAAAATGAAAAAAGCCCTCGGAATTTTATTGCTGGCCGGAAGCTCCCTGTTCGCCGGTCCGCGCATTGGTATCGGAATCGGAATTGGCGTACCGGTGGCCCCGGCGCCTTATGTTACGCCGTACGCGGCACCCTATCCGTATGCTCCGGGGTATGTAGCGCCGTATCCTGGCTACTATGGTTACGGATATGGATATCCCTACTATGGCGGCGCTTATATTGGCGGATACTGGGGTGGCGGTGGCTACTATCGTGGCGGCTACGGCTACCGCGGTGGATACGGATATCGCGGTGGCGGCGCGTATCGTGGAGGCGGAGCCTATCGCGGAGGCGGCGGATCTCGTGGCGGCGGTTCCTATCGTGGCGGCGGACGCCGGTAAGGCATTGCTGTAATCTAAACGCGCTCCCTCCGGTTGCAATCCTTGGTGCACCGGGCGGAGCGCGTTTTAGTTATCAGTGGACGCTTTGTCCACGCGGACTGTCGCACCCGTGGTCAGCGAATCCGGTGGATTGATGACCACTGAATCGTTCTCAGTAATTCCACTGGTCACTTCCACTTCGGTCCCGAAATCGCGACCCAGCGTAATGTGGACCAACTCGGCTTTATTCCCGCCCCGCACCACCGCAACCTGCAATCCCTCGGCGCGGAAAATCAATGCCGTCACCGGCAGGATCAGGGAAGGCGCTTGGTTCGGCAGCTTCAAGTGGACCTCCGCATAAGACCCGGGAATGATCTGTCCGCCTGCGTTGTCGATATCGACTTCAGTCAGCAAGGTCCGCGTGGAAGGGTCGATGGATTCGGACGTCCGTGCGACCGTGCCATTATATTTTCGCCCCGGCGCATCGGTCATCGTGATGTACGCGCTGACGCCCGGCACCGCTGCGCGCGAGTATGATTGCGGCACGCTGACGAAGATGCGCAGCTTGTTCGTGGTCGAGATGTGGAACAGTTCCTGCGCCGCGCCGCCGTTACCCGCGTTGATCAGCGCGCCGATGTCGGTATTCCGCGCCGTGATCACGCCGTCGAAAGGAGCGAACACCTTTTCGAACCCGACCATCTGTTCCAGGCGCCTTACGTTCGCCACCTGCGCGGCGACCGTTGCTTTGTCGGCCTCATAGGCGCCGGTGGCGTTGTCGACATCCTGTTTCGCGATCGCCTCCAGTTTCAGCAAGCCCTGGTAGCGATCCATCGTCAGCTCAGCCAGTTTCAGGTTCGCCTGAGCCTGATTAAGGCTCGCTTTGGCTTGATCCAACTGCTGGTCGACTTCGGGCGATTCGATCTCGGCGATCAACTGGCCGGCTTTCACATGCGTACCGATATCGGCGTACCACTTTTTCAGATATCCGCTGGTGCGCGCGTAAATGGGAGCGTCGGTGAAGGCCACGATGTTGCCCGGGAGCTCGATTTCGTCTTTCATCGCTCCGCGCTTCGGCTGGATTACCGCCACGCTCGGAACCGCCAGGTCCAGCGTTTCCTTCTTTACGATCGCGGCAACTTTGATCCGCGAGGTGATGCCGCGCACCACCACCGCGCCGGCGATTACGACCACAGCCAGGGCGATAAAGACAATTTTGAGCGTTCGAGCCATCTTGTTCAATGTGTTCTAATTCTTGGAGACCACCGTCTTACGATGCAGCACGCTGAAAACAGTGGGTACAAAGAATAGGGTAGCAACTGTTGCGAACATCAGCCCGCCGATCACCGCGCGACCCAGCGGCGCGTTCTGTTCGCCGCCTTCTCCGAGGCCCAGCGCCATCGGCACCATACCGATGATCATGGCGAGCGCGGTCATTAAAACCGCGCGAAATCGGACGAAGCCGGCGTCAAGGGCTGCCTGCTCCGGCGTGGCTCCCTCCGCCAGGCGCTCCTTGGCGAAGCTGACCACCAGAATGCTGTTCGCAGTGGCGACACCGACGCTCATAATGGATCCCATCAACGCCGGGACACTGATCGGCGTGTGCCACACGAACAGGCACAGCACGATTCCCGCCAAGGCCGCGGGCAGCGCGGTGATAATGATGAACGGATCCAGCCAGGACTGGAAATTGACGACGATCAGCGCATATACCAGCACGATCGACAACAGCAATCCCCCTAGCAGGCCGATAAAGGATGTCCGCATCGTTTCGATCTGCCCGCGCACATTCACTTGGGTGCCGCGAGGCAGCTTTTTGCGATTGGCGTCGACAATCCGATTGATATCCGCCGCTACGCCGCCCAGATCGCGATCCTGCACCGCGCCGAAAATATCGATGACGCGCTGAATGTTGTAATGCGAAACCACCGCTGGCCCGGAACCCCGGCTGGTAGTGGCCACATCGCCCAGGATCTCGTGCTTCTTCAGCGACGCCGACGAAATCGGGATATTTTGCAAATCGTTCAGCGACGTCAAAGTATACTGCGGAGCCTGCGTCACTACGCTGTAGCTGACGCCGTTTTTTGAATCCAACCAGAACTCAGGTGTGGTCTGAAAGCTGCCGCTCAGAGACACCAGCGCGCTGCTGGCCACGTCCAATTGCGTAAACCCGCTCTCGGCGGCCTTAGTTCTGTCGACAAAAATATGCAGCTTCGGCTGATCGAACGGCTGATGAACGCGCAGGTCCGTGGTGCCTGGCACGGATTTCAACTGGCCGAGCAGCATGGTCGCGAATTCGCGGCTGGCTTCCGAGTTCGGCCCGCCCACCTGGATGTCGATCGGCGCCGGCAACCCGAAGTTCAGAATCTGGCTCACGATGTCGGCGGGAATGAAGTAAAACGAAACTCCGGGGAACTGGCGCGGCAGCCGCTCCCGCAGTTCGCGAACGTAATCCTCGGTAGGCCGGTGTCCATCGGCAAGCGAAACCAGAATATCGGCGTCCATGGTTCCGATGGGAGCAGAGGTGCTGTACGACATGTTCACCGAGCTGTAAGGGAGCCCAATGTTATCAATCAAGCTGACCATCTCGTGCTGCGGAATCACGCGGCGGATCTCTTCCTCCACCAAATCGCCGATCCTCGCCGTCTCTTCGATTCGCGTTCCGGATTTCGCCCTGAAATGCAGGTCGAAGCGGCCGGCGTTGACGGTGGGGAAAAAATCTTGCCCCAGCCACGGCACAAGGAAAAACACCGCGCCACAGACCGCCAGGAAGCACGGAATAAAGACAAAGCGTCCGTGGATGCAGCTCTCGGCCAGGTTTCGATAGCCGCTGCGAAGCTTCTCAAATCCGCTGTCGAAGGCCCTCTGAAGCCGTCCGGGAATATTCCACTTTGACGGTTCAATCGGATGATGATCGTCGGGCTTAAGCAGATATAACGCAAGGGTGGGGACCAGCGTGCGGGACAGCGCATAGGAAGCGAGCATCGCGAAAACCACGGCCTCGGCCAGCGGTGCGAACAAGTAGCGAGCTACGCCGGTCAGGAAGAACATCGGCAGGAATACAATACAGATGCATAACGTCGAGACCAGCGCCGGAACCGCAATCTGGGCCGCGCCGTTCAGAATCGACTGCCGGACATCCGCAGTCCCGAGCGCCAGATTGCGGTGAATATTCTCAATTTCGACCGTCGCGTCGTCCACCAGGATGCCCACTGCCAGCGCCAAGCCGCCTAGCGTCATGATGTTGATCGTCTCGCCCAGGGCGCTCATGACGATGATGGACGTGAGAATCGAAAGCGGAATCGAGATCGCGATAATCACCGTGCTGCGCCAGCTGCCCAAGAAGAGCAGAATCATGGCGGCGGTGAGGCAGGCAGCAATAATCGCTTCGCGCACCACTCCGTTCACCGCGGCACGCACGAACACGGATTGATCCGCGATAGGCTCAATCCGCAACTCCGGCGGCAGCGTCGACGCGATTCCCGGCAGCGCATCGCGAACCTGCTTGACGATATCGAGCGTCGATGTCGACCCCACCTTCATGATCGTCAACAGCACCCCGCGAGCCCCATCGCGCCGCACGATATTGGTTTGCGGCGAGTAGCCATCGCGCACATTGGCGACATCGCGAATATAAATCGTAGTATTGCCGACCGCTTTGATCGGAAGATTATTCAGTTCCTGCACGCGTTCCGGGCTGCTGTTCAGATCCACGTCGTATTCGAATTGCCCGATCTTGGACGTGCCCGCTGGAAGGATCAGATTCTGCTGGCTTACAGCGTTTACCACATCGGCCAGCGACACGCCATTCTGCTGCAACAGATCCTGCCGGATGTCGATCATGATCTGACGCTGCTTGCCGCCATACGGCCACGGAATCGCCGCCCCTTGCACCGTGGCGAGCGAGGTACGAATCTGTTGGGTGGCGAAGTCGAACAATTGCTGCTCGTTCAGTCCTTTTCCTGAAAGCCCCAACTGGAGAATCGGCACGCTGGACGCGTTGTAAACCAGGATGTAGGGCGGCGTGGTCCCCGGCGGCATCTGCCGCACGCTCGATTGCGCCAGCGCGGTCACCTGCGCGACCGCCATCTCAACCTTCACCGCCGGATGAAAGAATACCTTAACGATGCTGCGCCCGTTCACGGTCTGCGACTCGATATGTTCCATGTCGCTGACCGAGGTGGTTAGGCCGCGCTCAAAACCCGTGGTAATCCGCTCTTCCATCTCCTCTGCGTTGAGGCCCGTGTAGTTCCACAGCACCGCTACCACGGGAATATTGACGTTGGGGAAAATGTCAGTAGGGGTCCGGATAATGACCAGCGGACTGATCAGCAAAATCAACAGCGCGACTACGATGAACGTATACGGCCGGTCGAGCGCGACTCTAACGATCCACACTGGTGACTCCTGCTATTTATATTTTAGATGCCGGAAGCGGGGCATCTCTGTGCCGTTCGGCTCATTCCTTTAAGTTCTTTACGAATCGCGCGGCAGCCTCGATCACCGCCTCCGTTCGATCGCGATGGGGCGAATGCCTGCACTGCTCCAGTTTGAGTGTTTCGATGCGCGGAACCGCCGCCTCGATGCGATGAATCTGATCCATAGTCGCGTATTCGTCGTCGAACCCCTGAATCGCCAGGACCGGACATTCAATTTTCCCCAGGAATGCTTCGATGCTCCACTCCCGAAACTCGGGCTTCAGCCAGATATCGCTCCATCCCCAGAACGCCGAATCCGGGTGATCGTGATAGCGCGCCAGCTTATCGCGTAAGACCGTGGTTTCATATGCCTTCTTGGTCTCTCGGATGCCGACTATGGCCAATTCCTCCACCATCACATGCGGCGCCATCGCGATCACGCCAGCCGACGGGAACTCTGCGGCATAAATCAGCGCGATCGATGCCCCGTCGCTATGCCCGAAGAGAACCGGGCTCTTAACATTCAGTTTTTCAAGCAGATCCGGCAGCGCCTTCCGTGCCTCATCATGCATGTACTCGACCGCTCGCGGCCCGGCGAGCGCCGATGATTGGCCATAGCCATAGCGGGAATAAACCAGCGAGCCGGATCCGCAGGCATGTGCGCAGCGCTCCGGAAAATCCCTCCACATCGCCACCGACCCCAGCCCTTCGTGGAGAAAAACCATCACCGGCTGCGCCCCGTCCCGTTCGAGCTGGTACTCGATCCGATGTCCTTGAATGTCGATGAAGTTCTTAGCGCGCAATCGATTTGATTTGCAGATACTCTTCCAACCCGTAAGGGCCCATCTCGCGACCGATACCGGAGTGTTTATATCCGCCGAAGGGCGCCAGCGGATTATACTTGCCGCCGTTCACGTCCACCTGTCCGGTGCGCATCCGCCGTGCCACGCGCATAGCGTGCTCAGGATCGCCCGACCATACGCCGCCGGAAAGCCCATAAACCGTGTCGTTCGCGATCTGGACTGCTTCGTCCTCGGAATCGTAAGGGAGAATCGACAGCACCGGACCGAAAATCTCCTCTTGCGCGATGGTCATCGTCGATTTTACATCGGCGAAGATGGTCGGCGACACGTAGTAGCCCTTTGAAAACGCGCCCGGCCGCTCGCCGCCTGCCACCAGCCGAGCCCCTTCGCTCTTGCCTTTGGCGATGTAGCCTTCGACGCGCTCGCGCTGCGTCGACGAGATGAGCGGTCCCAGCCGCGTAGCCGCATCCAACGGATCGCCCAGCGTAAGCGAGCCCACCGCTTTCGCTGCTAAGTCGATCGCGTCCTGCTGCCGCGCTCGCGGAACCAGCATGCGCGTCCACGCCGAGCACGTCTGCCCCGAATTGAACATCGCATTGCGTGCACCATTCGGAATCGCCTTTTCGAACGGAGCATCTTCCAGAATCACGCAAGCCGACTTGCCGCCGAGCTCAAGTGTGACTCGCTTGATCGATTCCGCCGCCAGAGCCGCTACTCGCTTGCCCGCGCGAACCGACCCCGTGAAGCTCACCGCATCGATCAGTGGATTCGTGGCAATCGCCTCACCCACCACCGGTCCGTATCCGGTAACGATGTTGAGAACACCAGGCGGCAGCCCGATTGCGATACACGCCTCGGCCAGCAGCATTGCATTCAGCGGAGCCACTTCGCTCGGCTTCAACACCACCGTGCAACCAGCGGCCAGCGCCGGAGCCACTTTCGCCATGATCTGATGCAGCGGATAGTTCCACGGCGTGATCGCGCCGACTACTCCGACCGGCTCTCTGAGAATCAGCGAATTCCCAATCTCGTGCTCCAGCTTCGCCTCGCGAAGAAGTTGCGCATAGCTCGACGTGACGGTCACGGGCAGCCCCGCCTGAACTGACGTGGCGAAGGAAATCGGCGATCCTACTTCCATCGCGATCGTCTTGGCGATGCTCTCGGTCCGTTCCTTCAACGCGCCGGCAATCTTCTCCAGCCATTCGATGCGCTGTTCGCGTGAAGTCGAGCCCCAAGCGCCATCGAAGGCGCGCCGAGCAGCCGTAGCTGCGCGATTTACGTCTTCCGGGGTTCCTTCCGGAATCGACCCGATCACTTCTTCGGTGGATGCCGAGAGAACTTCAATCTTTCCTTTGCCCGAGGACACCTGCCAACGGCCATCAATATATTGTTCCGAGTAGTTCATCATGTTTTCTTATTCTAGACAGGAAGGGATCGCGAGGACGCCAACGTCGTCAGCCAAGTGTGCTCGTCGGGACCCAGCACATCCTGTAGCGTCGTCTTCCCGAGTACCTCATCCAAAGCTCCCTGGACGCGACTCCACAGAGTCCTTATGGAGCAATCGGTCGAGTGCGCGCACACATGAGCTTGTCCCGCGTGGCTCTCGCAGAAATTCTTTTCAAACATCCGCCCGCCCAGTGCGGCCAGCACTTCACCGACGATGATGGCATTCGCAGAGCGGGCCAGCGAATATCCACCCACCTTGCCGCGTGCGCTGGTGATGAATCCGCCCTGACGCAAAATGCGCAACAACTTGGCGGCGTACGACGGCGAAATCCCTTCGGCTTCGCTGATCTCAGGAATGGTCAGAGGCCCGCATTTCCCGATTTGCACCAGGCAGCGGAATCCGTACTCTTCGTGCGCGGTGAGTTTCATTTTCCCAACCTGCTGGCGGGCACCACGTCGAAACCCAGGTCGAACCCGAGCGATAGTTTCGCCGCGTCCGACATCTTGTCCCGGTCCCATGGCGGATCCCACACCAGCCCCAGTTTGACATCGGTGATTCCCGGAACTGCTCGCACCGCGGCTTCCACTTGCCCTGGCAAAATTCCAGCGACGGGACAACTCGGCGCAGTCAGGGTCATCTTGATATCGGCAACGCCGGCGTCAGAGACGGCGCAACTGTATATCAAGCCCAGCTCATAGATGTTCACCGGAATTTCCGGGTCGTGCACTGTCTTCAGAGCCGCAATGACTTTAACTTCCAGCTCGCTCATTCCGTCGATACCTTTTCGGGCGAATTCTGGAGCGCGGCATGCAACGTGTGCCAGGCGAGGGTCGCGCATTTTACCCGCGCCGGATATTCCCGCACTCCAGAGAATACAGCCAGCTTGCCCATTCCTTCGGATTTCCCGGCATCGGAAGTGAGTAATAAGTGGAACCGCTCAAACATGGCTTCGGCTTCCTGGCGAGTCTTGCCTTTCAGCGCTTCGCTCATCAACGACGCCGATGCCACGGAGATCGCGCAGCCTGCGCCCGTGAAGCGAACGTCCTTCACAATTTCGTTTTCAAGTTTCAACTGCAGCGTCAAACGATCGCCGCACAAAGGGTTAAAGCCTTCGGCCTTCGACGTCGAATCTTCCATCGCCCCGAAGTTGCGAGGCTTCTTCGAATGGTCGATGATCACTTCCTGATACAGATCGTCGATCACGCGAAAACCTTCTTCACTTTTTCGAGGCCCGCGACCAGCGCGTCTACTTCTTTGCGTGTGTTGTAAAACGCGAAGGATGCGCGAGTGGTGGCGGGCACGCAGAATCGCTCCATCAGCGGCTGCGCGCAATGATGGCCGGTGCGGACCGCGATCCCCTGCTGATCGAGAATCGTGCCCACGTCATGCGGGTGAATATCGCCTAGAACGAAAGAAATCACCGCGGCCTTGTGCTTAGCCGTTCCGATGATGCGCAAGCCTTCGACTTTCGAAAGAGCGCGCGTCGCATAGTCCAGCAGCTCGGCTTCATATGCGGCAATGTGATCTATGCCGATCTCGTTCACATAATCGATTGCCGCCGCCAGCCCGACTACTCCAGCGATGTCCGGCGTCCCGGCTTCGAATTTATACGGCAGCGTGTTGTAGGTGGTCTTTTCAAAGGTCACTGATTGGATCATGTCGCCGCCGCCTTGATAAGGAGGCATCGCGTCCAGAAGCGCGGCCTTGCCGTACAGGATTCCGATGCCGGTGGGGCCGTAAAGTTTGTGGCTCGAAAAAACGTAGAAGTCGCAGCCGAGTTCCTGGACGTCCACTTTCGCGTGAGGCACGGCTTGCGCTCCGTCTACCAGCACCACGGCGCCATGCCGATGCGCCTGTTCCACGATTTCACGAACCGGCAGAACGGTGCCGAGAACATTCGATACATGCGCGATCGCTACTAACTTGGTTTGATCGGTAAGCTGAATGGGCTCCACTTCACCGCGATCGTTAACAGGAGCGACGCGCAAGGTGGCGCTGGTCTGTTCACATAGCATCTGCCACGGCACGATGTTCGAATGATGCTCCAGCGCGGTGATCAGGATCTCGTCGCCGGCTTTGAGGTTTTTCCGTCCCCAGCATTGCGCCACCAGGTTGATGCCCTCCGTAGTGCCGCGTGTGAAGATAATTTCTTTGGAATGTGCCGCGTTGATGAAACGCTGGATCTTGACGCGTCCATCCTCATAGAGCTTGGTGGAGCGCTCGCTCAACGAATGCACGCCGCGATGAATGTTCGAATAATCCGAGCTATAAAACCTGCTGATCGCGTCGATAACGGCCCGCGGTTTCTGGCTGCTGGCAGCGTTGTCGAAATACACCAGCGGGTGCCCGTGCACGGATTGATGCAGGATGGGAAAATCCTCGCGCAGGGCAGCGACGTCTAAAATTCGAGTCGCGGTGGTCATAAATGCCTCGTTACGAAATCGCGGAAGTTATCGGACTTGAGCTGGTCGATCACATCGTGCGCGAAGGCATCCAGCAGCATTTTGCGCGCGTGGGCCAGATCGATACCGCGGCTTCGCAGATAAAAAATCGAATCCTGGTCCAACTGGCCGATGGTGGCGCCGTGGGTGCAGCGCACATCGTCGGCGAAAATTTCGAGCTGCGGTTTGGTGTTGATGGTCGCGTCTTCCGATAGCACCAGGTTTTTGTTAGTTTGCTTGGCGTCCGTCTTTTGCGCGTCTTTGCGAACGATGATCTTACCGTTGAAAACCGCGCTCGAATGACCGTCGAGAATGCCTTTATACAATTCATGACTGGCGGCGTGCGGCTTCGCGTGGTCGATGGACGTGCGCGTGTCGACGTGCTGCTTGCCGGTAACTTTATAGAGCCCGTTCAAAGTACACTCGCAGCCTTCGTCGAGCACAGCGTCTATGGCCGTTCGCGCTAGGGCTCCGCCGAACGCGAAAGAACGCGAGGTGACCACCGATCCACAGGCCTGGCGGATATGCATGCTCGAAATATGGAATGCCTGAAGCGATTCGATTTGCAGTTTGGCGTGTTCGACAACAGCGCCTTCTCCCGCGACGATTTCAGTAACCGCATTCGTGAAGTATTCACCGGTGCCAAGATAAGTCTCGGTAACCGACGCCTGGGCTCCCGCCTGGACAACGATCAGCGTGCGTGGATGCGAGACGCCGGCATCGCCGGTTGAGATGTGAACAATGTGGATAGGATGGTCAGCCACGGCTTTAGCCGGAACGTGGATAAATGCTCCGTCGCCTAGAAATGCCGTGTTCAAAGCTACAAAGGGATATTTGCGATAATCCGCCGCGCGAGCCAAGTGCCGTTCCAGAAAGCCGGTAGGCGCATCAGTCAGGTTGCCCGCGTCCTCGTCTTTACCCGAGACGTAGTGGCCATTCACGAATACGAGACACGACCCATCGCAGGGAAGATCATCCGTCAGATCGGTTTCAACCAGAGCGGCCGGATGGAACGACCCACGGATCAAGGCGTTCAGATTCGTAAATTTCCAATCTTCGTCTCGCGCGGTGGGAAATCCCATCTCATTGAAGGATTCCATCGCCGCTGCGCGCAGTTCGGCCATCCATTTCGGTCCAGCCTTCGACTTCCGGTCGAACTGAGTCTGATACTGCGACACTTCCTTAGAAAGCTGCTCAACGGGCATTGGCAGTCTCCGCTTCAAGCCCGATATAGCCGGTCGCTTCCAGTTCCAACGCGAGTTCCTTGCCGCCGGATTTGACGATTCGCCCGTCCTGAAGAACGTGAACGAAATCGGGCGTGATGTAATCGAGCAGGCGCTGATAGTGGGTCACCAGGATCATTGAGCTATCCGGCGAGCGCAGCGCATTGACACCCGCGGCGACGGCCTTCAGCGCGTCGATATCGAGGCCGGAATCCGTTTCATCCAGGATCGCGAGCTTAGGTTCCAGCACGGCCATCTGGAAAATCTCATTCCGCTTCTTCTCGCCACCGGAAAAGCCCGCGTTGACGGGGCGATTCAGTAGCGACTGGTCCATCTCCATGATCTTCATCCGGTCTTTCACCAGCGCCGAGGAAATCCATGGCGTCTAAATCCGAAAGCCCGCGATTCTTGCGAATCGTATTCAGCGCCGCTTTCAGGAAATACAAATTGCTGACGCCGGGAATCTCGACCGGATATTGGAAAGCCATGAAGACGCCATCGCGAGCCCGATCTTCCGGCGACATTTCGAGCAGATCCTTGCCGTCGAACAGCACTTCGCCGCCCGTGACCACGTAGAGGTCGCGCCCGGCCAGCACCTGTGCCAGCGTGCTCTTCCCGGAGCCATTGGGTCCCATGATGGCGTGGACCTCGCCCGCATTCACTTTCAAATCGATCCCCTTGAGGATCTCTTTGCTGGCCGACGCTCGCATTGCAGATTACGATATCTCGAGCATTAGCCGACACTCCCTTCCAGGCTCACGCCCAATAATTTTTGCGCTTCGACGGCGAACTCCATGGGGAGCTCGCGGAAAACTTCCTTACAGAAACCGTGCACGATCATGCTGACCGCGTCTTCCGACGATATGCCGCGCTGGCGACAGTAGAAAATCTGATCCTCGCCGATTTTCGAAGTGGAAGCTTCGTGCTCCACTTGCGCGGAGGTGTTTTTCACTTCCAGATACGGGAACGTATGGGCCCCGCACTTATCGCCCAGCAGCAGCGAATCGCACTGCGAATAATTGCGCGCGCCACTGGCGCTTTTCAAGATCTTGACCGCGCCGCGATAAGTATTCTGGCCGTGACCGGCGGAAATTCCTTTCGACACGATAGTGCTGCGCGTGTTCTTGCCGACGTGAATCATCTTGGTGCCGGTGTCGGCCTGTTGATAATTGTTGGTCAGCGCGACCGAGTAAAACTCGCCCACCGAGTTGTCGCCGATCAGCAGGCAGCTCGGATATTTCCAGGTGATGGCCGATCCGGTTTCGACTTGCGTCCAGGAAATTTTAGAATTCACGCCGGCGCATTTGCCGCGCTTGGTGACGAAGTTGTAGATCCCGCCCTTGCCTTCTTTATCGCCCGGATACCAGTTCTGGACCGTGGAATATTTGATCTGGGCGTTGTCGAGGGCCACCAATTCGACCACCGCGGCTGACTGATTGGTGTCGCGCATGGGAGCCGTGCAGCCTTCGAGATAGCTGACGTAGGCTCCTTCATCGGCGATGATCAAAGTCCGCTCGAATTGCCCGGTGTTGGCGGCGTTGATGCGGAAATAAGTCGACAGCTCCATCGGGCAGCGGACGCCTTTGGGGATGTAGCAGAACGATCCGTCGCTGAAAACAGCGGCGTTCAGGGCGGCGAAGAAATTATCCGAGAATGGGCACCACGCTGCCTAGGTACTTCTTGATCAGCTCAGGATGCTCGCGCACGGCTTCGGAGAAGGCGCAGAAGATGATCCCGACCTCGGCCAGCTTGCTCTTAAACGTGGTCGCGACCGACACGCTATCGAAAACCGCATCCACCGCGACGCCCCGGCCAGCAATTCACGCTCATGGATCGGAATGCCCAGTTTTTCGTAAGTCTTGAGAAGCTCGGGATCGACTTCGTCCAGGCTTTTCGGGCCGTCGTTCTTCGATTTCGGCGCCGAATAATAGACGATACTTCTGATAGTCGATGGGGGGATAGTGGACGTTCTGCCCAATGTCGGCTCAGTCATGGTTTGCCAGTGGCGGAAGGCCCGCAGGCGCCATTCGAGCATGAATGGCGGCTCCTGTTTCTTCTCTGAAATCAGTCGGATGACGTCCTCGCTCAAGCCGGGGGGAACGGTGTCCGCTCCGATGTCGGTGACGAACCCCCATTTATACTCGCGCTCGGCTAGCGACTCGATCGTGTCGATTTGCGTATTCATGGATCACCTTCACTCTACCGAAACTGTACTAATCAGTCAAGATTGGATAAGATGGAGGCGATGGCGGACCTGACACAGAAATGGCCGGAAAACGTTCCGGGGAAATATTACGTTGACCACACGTGTATCGCGTCCCAATTCTGCATCGCGGTGGCGCCCGCGAACTTCCGGATGGACGAGAGCGGGCACGCTTACGTCTATAAGCAGCCGGTGGGTCCCGATGAGGAACGGCAGTGCCAGGAAGCGCTGGCCGGGTGTCCGGTTTACTCGATCGGCGATAATGGGGAATCAAGATGATTGACTTAACTCCACAGGCGGCGAAACGGATTCGAGTGCTGCTTGATAAGAATCAATGTGAAGGCGGGATGAGGCTAGGCGTCGTTGGCGGTGGATGCAGCGGGATGAGCTATAAATTCAAGCTGGAGGCGCAGCCCAAGCCAACCGATAACGTGTTTGAATACAGCGGGGTGAAGGTTTTCGTCGACCCCAAGAGCTACAAGTATCTAGAGGGTTTGACGCTGGATTACACCGAGTCGCTTATGGAAAACTCGTTTGTTTTTGTCAATCCCAATGCCAAGCGTCATTGCAGTTGCGGAAAGTCGTTTCTTACCTAACCCGAGCCGTTGCATCGCCTATCAAGAATTCCGTGCCAGGGTCGGCGAACTGCGTGCGGACATAGGCCATCGCGACCGATTTTCCGGTCTCCGGCGAATAGGCAGAGCTTATTACTTCCCCTTGATCGGTCTTGGTGCCCGGCGCGGGCGGCTGATCCGTGTTTATTTCCAGGCTTCGCAGGACCTTGTGGATTTTGGCTAGACTGCGGACTCTTTCGACGATTTCCTGGCCTAGGTAACAGCCTTTATTCAGATGAACGGCGTGTAACTGTCCGGTCTCCTGGACCAGGTTGCGCTCCGTGATTTCCTCTCCATAGCGGGGGTGCCCGTGCTCCAGGCGGATGACTCGGGCGTCTTCAGGTGCACCGGCGGGGATAGCCAGTTGGCTGATCAGCGCTTCCTTTTCCCCAAATGGGAGCGAAAATGAAAAAGCCTCCAGCGCCTGTGGAATCGATTTTCGCGACCGTCCGGCCACCCCAAGAGGTCCACGACTGCGACTTATCGGGAATTGGTGCGCCCGCCTTTTCGAGAACCCGGACGGCTTCCGGGCCTTCTACCGCGATAGTCGCTACAGCGTCAGTTTGATCTTCAATCGTCACATCGTCCGCGATGATGTACCGGTCTAGATGCTCGAAGAGCTTGTGGCGCGTTTCGGGCTCGGTATCGAGCAGGAGATGGTCTTCGAAGCACAAGATGTTCGCGTCGCCCAGGATGCGGCCTTGCGCGTTCAGAAAAAAGCGTAGCAGCCCTCGCCGGGCTTCAAATGCTCGACATCGTTGGTCGTCAGGGCGTGCAGCAGGCGGGCGCGATCCTCACCAGTCGCGCGAATCTTTCCGCGCGGACAAATCCAGCCAGCCTGCGCGTTCGCGGAGGGCCTGGTACCCCGGAGTTATCTGAAGTTGAGAGACAGCCACGTTAGATATGCCGAAATCGCGACGATCACTGCGCCAAAGATTACAACTCTGCCCAGCGCCCGCTCTTTTCCTTTCCGATAGAGAATGACCGCTACGAATACGTCCAGAGCAAGAAGAACCTTGATACCAAACCACATATGGTAGTGCGGCGGATACGCGGGCTTGCTCAAGAAATTGTACAAACCAGAGACAAGGATTCCACCGATAGCCATGTAGGCCACGGGTTTAAACGCCGGAAGCATCTCGCGCGCCACAAAACAAGAGTAGAAACGCCGCCCAGCAGTACGATCACCGAAGCGATATGGAGCCAACGCATCGCCAGCGGAAGAGCTGCATCCATAACCCGAGTATACAATCGAGTTGATGATTCACGAGATTCTGCCGGTGGGAATGTCGCAATGCAACTGCTCGATTTTCGGAGATGAGCAGACGCATGAAGCGATTGTGATCGATCCCGGGGACAACATCGACCGGATCCTGGCAATCCTCGAAAAGCATTCACTGAAGGTGAAGGCGATCGTGATTACCCACGCGCACATCGACCATATTGGCGGCGCAGCGAAGCTGAAGGCGGCTACGGGGAATCCGCCGGTGTACATGAACCGCAACGACCAGGAGCTTTACGATCATCTGGACGTTCAAGCCGGATGGCTCGGAATGGATACGCCGGGCAAAACCGAGATCGACTTGGAGGCTAAAGAAGGGGAAACGCTGGCGCTAGGCGAGGCGTCGTTTCACGTGATCGAGACTCCGGGGCATACCCAGGGAAGTATTTCGCTGTGGATTCCGGAGGAAAACAAGCTGATCGCCGGCGATACGCTATTTCGCGATTCGATTGGCAGGACGGACTTGCCCGGAGGCGATGGGCGGCAGATCCTACGCTCGATCCATAGCAAGCTGTTGATTTTGCCTGAGGATGCAACGGTGATTCCGGGGCATGGTCCGAATACTACGATCGGCCGGGAGAAAGAACGGAATCCGTTCCTCCAGTGAGATTACTTCGGAGGGTCGTTCTTGGTGACGTCGGTGGATTCGGTCGCGCTTTTTATGGCGTCTTTGAACCCGCGGATGCCTTCGCCCAGGCCCTTGCCGAGTTCGGGAATCTTCTTCGGTCCAAACACCAGCACACCTACGGCCAGAATAATCAACAAATGCATGGGCTGTAACAAACCTTCAAACACACGACACCTCCACGTCTGTAGTATAGCGGGTTCCGGCGGTAGGCGCCGCGCGGTGACCCGGCTGCGAGTGGAGGATTAATGTCCCTTCTCGTTCTTGTGAAGCATCTGGCCCATCGAGCTCTTAACCAGAAACAGGACGACCGTTGCCGTGATACAGCGCGAAAACGGAGGGGTCGCGTCAAAGAATAGAGAAGCCACCGTCATCACGCAACAGAGGATAAAAAGGCCGCTGATCACCTTGGAAAAGGCACCGCCGGCTTTACCGCCGGAGTCCGCCCCCTTTACCATGTGGCCGCAGGACCAGCACTCGGTTTCGCCCCTCTTCATCGTCGAATTGCAATCCAGACATTTATCCATTGGGTGTCACACGCAGTCCCGCGAGTCTTCCTAAGCTTAAAGCCTGTTATCTCTTTTTCATATCGAGCTTATACCTGAGTAAGGCCCGAAAAGGTAAACTGTCCAAGTGGTCTTATCGGCAGACATAGTCATCGTCGGAGGCGGAATCGTCGGGTCCAGTATCGCGTATCACTTGACCAAAGCCGGGTGCGGCGACGTGGTCATCCTGGAGCGGGAAACTCATCAGGGCAAAGGCTCAACCGGCAAAAGCATGGGCGGCGTGCGAGCCCAGTTCTCGACTACCCCGAGCATTCAAATGTCGCTGTACTCGATTCCCTTCTTCCGGGATTTCGAAGAAACGATGCAGTACCCTTCGGGCTACAAGTCCCAGGGCTACTTGTTCATGGCGACGGAGCCCCGCCACATGAACTATCTGCGGACGAACTACGAATTGCAGATTGCCGCCGGGCTCAAAACCGTCCACTTGGTGTCCACTGACGACATTGTTCGCATGGTGCCACAGGTGCGCTCCAACGACATCATCGGCGGGAGCTTCTGCTCGACCGACGGATTTGTGGACCCCTATAGCGTAATGACGGGGTTCACTCTGCGCGCGATCGATCAAGGCGCGCAGGTAATTCGCGAAGCCGTAGTCACGGGGATCGCGACCGATTCGAAAGGCGTTGCCTCGGTCGAGACGTCTCAAGGCACGGTGTCGACGCGCGTGGTGGTCAATGCGGCGGGAGCATGGTCGGCGTCGATCGCGAAAATGGCCGGGCTCGATCTGCCGGTCGAACCTTTGCGCCGCATGCTGGTTCCGACCGAACCCTTCGAAAAGATCTCGCACGCCGCCCCAATGACGGTCGACATGTCGACGGGATTCCACTTCCGGCCGGAGGGGCTTGGCCTGTTGATGGCCTGGAACGACGCCGAAGAAAAGCCGAGCTTCAATACGAACTTTGACCGGGCCTTTGTCGAGAAGATTCTGACGCGTGGCGTCAGCCGGTTTCCGGTGCTGGAAGAAGTGGAAGTGAATCCGTCACGAGCTTGGGCGGGATTGTACGAGATGACGCCCGACCATCATCCGGTGCTGGGCGCAGCTCCGGGAATCGGCGGATTTTTCCTGGCCAACGGATTCAGTGGTCATGGAGTGATGCATTCGCCGGCAACAGGCAGGATTCTGGCGGATTTGATTCTGACCGGAAAGACGGATTTAATCGACGCCCGGCTCCTCGATTACAACCGCTTTGCAGAAGGCCGGATGATTGAAGAGACCGCCGTTTTATAAAGGAGAAACATCTTGGAAGGCGTTTATTCGGTACTGCCGACTCCGTTTTCGGACGACGGTTCCTTGGATCTCGAAAGTCTGCGGCGTGTAGTGGATTTGTTCATCGGCTGCGGCGTAAATGGATTGACGGTCCTCGGGGTCACCGGCGAGGTCGCCCGGATGACGGAAAGTGAGCGGCGAATTGTGCTCGACACCGTGACCTCGCATGTTGCCGGTCGTGTAAACGTAGTCGCTGGGACCACGGCGGAGGGCTTGCACACCTGCATCGAGTACACGCGCAACGCAAAGCAGGCGGGCGCGTCGGCGGTGATGATCAAGTCCGCCTCGAATGGCGAAACTGAACTCGGATGCGGTGGTGCGGCACTTTGGGGCGGTAGCTGAAGCGGTGGAAATCAACATCGTAGTTCAGGATTTCCCGCCGATCTCGGGGTTCACGATGGAGCCGTCCTTGCTGGCTAGCATCGCCCAGCGAAATTCCCCGAGCGCGGACCATCAAGCTGGAAGATCCGCCGACGCCGTTCAAGACTTCGCGGATTCTCGAAGCTTTGAAGGATGTTCCCGTAAAGATTTTCGGCGGCCTGGGCGGTGTTTTCCTTCTAGAAGAGCTGATGGCCGGCGCCACCGGTGCGATGACGGGATTTGCTTACCCTGAGATTCTGGTCGAGATCGTCACGGCGTTCCGGTCGGGCGATGTGAAGCGGGCGGCGGATGTGTTTTATCGAAATGTCCCGCTGATGCGCTTCGAGTTTCAGGAAGGCATCGGCATGGCGATCCGCAAGGAAGTGCTGCGCCGGCGCGGGGCCCTGACCAGCGCCGCGATTCGCGCCCCCGGAGCCAAGCTGGATGCGCCAACGCTGGCGGCACTCGACCGTGTGCTGGCCTGGATCGAGGAGAATCGGAGCGCGGCATGCACCTCGGCTTAACCGGCAAGGTCGCGATGGTGGCGGGCGCCAGCCGAGGCTTGGGATTCGCGGTAGCGCGAGCCCTGGCGGCCGAAGGGACGCTAGTGTCGATGTCCTCGCGCGATGCCGAGGGAATTTCAGCGGCGGCGCAAAAGATTCAGAAAGAAACCGGCGGAACGGTACTGGCGGTGGCGGCGGATGTGCAATCGGCGAAGGATATCGCGCACTGGCACCAGGCGACGCTCGACCGCTTTGAGGGAATCGACCTCCTGTTCACAAATTCGGGCGGACCTCCGCCGGGATCTACGCTGTCATTCGACGATGCCGCTTGGCAGCGTTCATTCGAACTGCTGCTGATGAGCGCCGTGCGGATGATCCGCTTGGCCGTCCCCTCGATGGCGATGCGCGGCGGCGGGTCGATCGTCCTGCCCACCTCCTCCTCGGTCAAGGAGCCGATCGCGAACCTGGCCCTGTCGAATATCCTGCGCGGCGCCGTGTCGTCGTTGTCTAAGACTTTATCGATTGAGCTCGCGTCAAAGAAGATCCGCGTGAATCAGTTGATCCCTGGGCGGATCGATACCGATCGCGTAAGAGAGCTGGACGAGGCGGGGAGCAAACGCGCGGGAATTTCCATCGAGGACCAGCAACGTCGCATGGCTGCTGCGATTCCGATGGGCCACTACGGTGAGCCGTCGGAATTCGCAAACGCGGCGGTGTTTCTGATGTCGGATGCGGCCTCGTATATCACCGGTGCGACTTTGCAAGTCGACGGCGGGATGCTCCACGGAGTAGTCTAATCTTGCGCTTTTCCAGCATGATCACCGCCGTTGACGCGCACGCGTGCGGCGAGCCTGGCCGCGTGATCACGGGCGGCGTTCTCGACGTTCCCGGCAAGACTATGTTCGAGAAGAAGGTGTATCTCGAAACCCACGCCGACCACATCCGCAAGCGAATGCTGCGCGAGCCGCGAGGCTATCCCGCCGCTAATTGCAATCTGATTCTTCCTCCGACGCACCCTGAAGCCGACGCTGGATTCGTGATCATGGAGCAGGTGGAATATCCACCCATGTCGGGCACGAACACGATCTGCGTAGTTACCGTGCTCATTGAAACCGGCATGGTCCAGGCGACCGAGCCGATCACCCGGTTGAAGCTGGATACGCCCGCCGGTTTAATCGCGGTTGAAGCGGAAGTTCACGATGGCAAAGTGAGGCGCGTGAAGTTCCGCAACGTGCCGGCCTTCGCTACGCATCTGGACGCTCGCGTTGAGGTGCAGGGGATCGGCACAGTGCCGGTGGACGTCGCCTACGGCGGAATGTTCTACGTAATCGCGGACGCGGAGCCGCTGGGATTCCGGCTGAACGCGGATGAGGCTCGCGATATCGTGCGTGTCGCTGAAATGATCAAGGCAGCGACGCGCGAGCAATTGCCGGTGGTGCACCCCGAGAATCCCGGAATCGCGGGTGTGACCATCGCCCAGCTTTCAGGGCCGCCCCAGGGTACCGGCGCGCATCGTCGAAACACGGTGGTGGTCTCTACTGGCGAGCTCGATTGGTCGCGGCCGGCCTCGTGGACCGGCGCGCTCGACCGGTCGCCCTGCGGTACCGGCACCTGCGCGAAGATGGCGACGCTGCACGCCAAGGGCAAGTTGCCGCTCGATCAGGATTTCGTTCACGAAGGAATTCTCGGCACGACGTTCACCGGCCGGTTAATCGAAGAAACGCGCGTCGGACCCTACCCGGCCGTGGTTCCGACGCTGGCTGGCTCGGCGTGGATTACAGGATTCGCGCAGTATGTACTAGACCCTGAAGACCCATTTCCGGAAGGGTTCACGGTCGGCGACATCTGGGGGTAGGTCGAGCAGCGCCTAACGCTTCACCGCTGGAATCGACGTGAACGAGTTCGATGCGGGGAATCGAATCCCCAGCGCGCTAATTCCTCCAGGCGCCGAATCGAACTCGACGGTTCCCTGTTGATTCGCCGCGGCAGGGAAGCGATCGGTCAACGTAAACGAACTGTGACCGTTCGGTGGAAGCGTGATCGAGTCCGCAACGATCAAGATGCCCGCAGCGTCGCGGATGGTTACCGGAATCTTCGCCGCCGCGCTTCCCAGATTCGCGATCGCAACTCCCGCCGATGCTCCACCCGTGTTGTCGAACGCGAGCGTGTAGACGCTGCCATTGCCTGAATCCACCCGAACGATGGTTTCCTGGTCCCAGGCGTCATAGCGGAATCGAATGAAGCCGCTTACCCCCGCGCCGCTCACCAGGCGAGCCGACCCGGTTTGCACAGCCAAGCCTCCCGAGCTCTGTACGACGACGGTCGAATACGAGCCGACCGTCTGATCCAGCGATGACGCGGCTTGAGTCGAGGTCACCGGCAGCATCAGTGGATTCCCGTTGTCGTCATAGAACTGAAGATGCGTCGCGACCGGCGCGGCCGTAGTGTTCAATAGCTCAATCGTCGTGGTCCAGCCGCCGCCGACGGCCAAATGAGCGAACGCGCCTCCTGAATCCGTCGACGCGATCACCGGAATCGTCGAAAAATGAAACGACGGCGGGAAACGCAAGCCGAGCACGCTGATCTGTCCGCTCGGCGGCGTGTCAAACTCCACCGTCCCGCTCTGATTCGCGCTCACGGCAAACTGATCGGTCAGGGTGAAGGAAGAATGGCCCATAGGAGGAAGTTGAATCGACCCGGTCCCGATGGTGGCTCCCGAATTGTCGCGGATCGTCACCGGGACGCCGGCGGCTTGCGCGGAAAGATTGGCAAGCGCCACGCCTGCCGCGATGCCATTGGTGTTATCGAATGCCAGTGTGTACGAACTCGCGTTTCGCGTTTCGAGCGGCACCACCGCTTCCTGCCCGTTCGGCGCATACTCAAATCGGATGAATCCGCCGACGCCGCTCTCCGCGCTCAGCCGAGCGGAGCCTACCTGTGCATCCACGCTGCTGGTTCCGGAACTGGTGTCGGTGAGAACTGAGTAGGGGAGCAACATCCGGTTGAAATCCCCTGTTCCGTTGTAATTCTCGCCGGAGATCGACGTTGGGATCAAAAATTCGAAACCGGAATCGCCCAGAAAGCCGACCGATGCATATGCAAGGGACGAATTCGTGTTCACAAGCTGGACGACCGACTCCCACCCGCCTCCGACGGCCAGATGCGCCAGCGACCCTGACATTAACGGATTCGCGCCCGATTGTTGATACACAGTAAACGTCTGTCCGGAGACTGAAATGGTGCCGCTCCGATCTTTGCCGGTCGTGTTGACGGCCACGGAGTAGCCCACTCCCCCAAACTCTCCGTTCCCGGAGTTCGGCTCCAGAATCGTAATCCAACTCGTATTGCTGGTTGCTGTCCAGATGCATCCGCCAGTGTGGGCGGAAAACCCTAAGCTTAGTGTTCCCATTGAGTTCACAATGCTGGAAGTTGGCTGAAGCTGGTAGGCGCAACCCACGGCAGCCTGCTGGATCACGATCGAATCGCTCCACCCGGTCGGACTCGTGAAGTTGATAGAGGCGGTACGGGGACTGCCAGTCGTGTTCGGCGCAATGATCACCGCGCCGTTGTAGGTTAACCACGGAGCGGTGAGCTGAGTGTTGACGGGGCACCCTTGTCCCACCCCTGCAATTAAATATGCGACGTCGCCTCCGTCCGCGCCGATCATCGCGGTGTGAGGAGCTTCGAGAGACAGGAGGCAATTGGTCGTATAGGGCAACGGCGTTGCGGTGTCCGAACCGTAGGTCGCCGGGAAGCCCGGTCCCGAAAGCGACGCAGTGATCAAGATCGGAAAATTATCAATCACCCGGACTCCGGCGGCGATTGGCGGATAACTCTGGCCGGGTTCTAACGTGTCGCTGCGCGAACAACCTGTATTGATCGCGCACGTCCATCCCCCGCCCGACAGAGACGAAAGCGAGGAAGCCAGCGAAGAAACGCCGATAGTCACCTGGACCTGACCGGTAGTCGCGGACCCGTTTGCGGCGTTGCTAACCTGCAGGCTAAAAGTGCCGGTGCTCACTTCGAAGAAGCTTTGTGAATGAGTCACGTTCGCCCGCAGGAATGGACTTGGCCCGCCATTCAGAATTTGCATTTCGCCAGACTGAGAGCTCAGAAGAACATCGATCCGCCCGTCGCCGTTTAGGTCGGCAAGAGCCAGCCCGGTTGCGTACTGGAGCGAGGTCGAATAAAGGGCCGGCGATTGTAATGTGCCGTCCGCATTTCCAGGGAATACCTGAAACGTTGGAGATATCCCCCCGTAAGAGAGGGAAACTACGTCGGGAATCCCGTCGTTGTTTACGTCGGCAATCACGGCGGTGGACAGCGACGCGCCTGTACCCATGCCTTGATAGACTGCGGGGTCTGCAAAGCTGCCATCGGCGCGGGTCAAATACACGACGGCGCAGGCTGGCAGGCCGGGACTAGTACATTGGCCCACGCTCAGCAGGTCGGGTATACCATCCCCATTTAAGTCCGCCGAAGCGACGGATGCCACAACTCCCAATAGCGGCCTCGTGACCGCCGTCCGATTCACAGCACCGGCAAACGTGCCGTCCCCGCGCCCTGCGAGGAAAGCAATCGATTGGTCGCACCCCATCGTGATGACGTCCGGGTTCCCGTCCCCATTGAAGTCGCCTGCAACTGCGAAACAAGACGAGGCCGCTCCGGTGCTGTAGTTTACCGGCCCGCGAAAACTTCCGTCGCCGTTACCCAGCATCACCGCGAGGTTTGTAGAATTCGCCGGAAGGTAGGCCAAGTCCAGCCTGCCGTCGCGATCGAAATCGGCCAGGATCAGGCTTCCTGCTACAACGGGTTGCGACTGATAGGTGATAGCCAATGCAAACGTTCCGTCGCCGTACCCTAGCAGAACATCGATCTGCGGCGCCCGATTCGGAGTGCCGTCATAAATGACCAGATCAAGAATCCCGTCTCCATTCACGTCGCCCAATCGCACTGTGTCTGTTGAAAATACGAAGTCCAGCAGCGACACAACGGGCGGCCCGAATGTCCCATTGCCATTGTTCAGCACGACGCTTACGCCAGAGCCTCGATATGTGCCCGACGCTGAGCCTAAGTATGCGATATCTGGTTTGCCATCTCCATTAAAATCTCCGATTACGGGATTGGAGTTCACAGTGGCAAACCCCAGCCGCTGCGAACTGGGCGTAAATGCATAACTCGGACTCGCCCCCGGCTGTGCAAACAAGCAAACGCCGGTAAAAAGGATAAGAATATTTCCAGAGAGCACTGCAGCAATGCTAACAGTCCGACCGCTACCGAAGGAAAGATACTATGGCAATACGCTTAAACCGAAGGGAGTTAGCCCTGGCAGCAGCAAGTATGGCTTCCGCCGCTGCCGCGCAGGAGCCGGAGACGCAATACGGCGGCGCGCTCGACGGAGCCACAGTCGACGCCTCAACCTTCGATCCTGTGGCGTACACTTCGCGCCGGTATGAATCGGCTCCCCTGAAGTTGACGTTCAAGGCGTCGAATCGCAAAGAAGCCGAGGCGTGGCAAAAGCAACTTCGCGTGAAACTGGTAGAACTTGTGGGAGGATTTCCTGCCGCGGGCGGTCCTCTGCACGCGCAAACGTTGGATGTACGCGAGTTCCCCACTTACAAACGTGAGAAATTCGTCTTCGAAAGCCGCCCCGGAGTCGGGGTTTTGGGATATTTGATCACTCCCGCGAAGGTCCCGGGCCGATTGGCGACAGTCGTATGCGTGCCGGGCCACGGTCGCGGCGTGGACGATATCGTGGGGATCGACGAAGAGGGCCGCGATCGCATCAAGAGAGCGGGCTACGAGTACGATTTCGCCTTGCAAGCAGTGGAATACGGCCTCGCCGCGGTGGCCATTGAGCCGATGGCGTTCGGGTGCCGTAGAGACGCGCTGACCCGAGCCAAAGGTCCCGCGGCGTACGCCTGCCAGCCCGTCGCCGGTTCGGCTTTGTTGTTGGGCGAGACGATGATCGGCTGGCGCGTCTTCGACGTAATGCGCACCGTGGACTGGATCGAATCGCGGCGGGAGCTGGACGCGAAACGCGTCGGCTGCGTGGGAATCTCGGGCGGCGGGACGTGCGCGCTCTTCTCAGCTGCTCTGGAGCCTCGAATTCGCGCGGCGCTGGTGAGCGGGTATCTGAACACCTTTCGAGCCAGCATCATGAGCATGTCGCACTGCATCGACAATTACATTCCTGGGATTTTGAATTGGGCGGAGATGTACGACGTCGCCGGCTTGATCGCACCGCGGCCTCTGTTTTCAGAAGGCGGCGATCACGACCCGATTTTCCCGCCCGCGGCCACGCGCGCGAGTTTCGTCAGGGTGAAGAAAGTATATGAAATGCTCGGGGCGCCAGACGCGGTTCAGCAGGAAATTTTTCCCGGCGGACACGAATTCCACGGCGTTCACGGCTGGCCCTTCATCGCGAACGCGCTGAGATCCTAACTCTTCGTTCCTCCGGCCGCTGGGCTCAGCGTGACGACTGAACCCCAGAACTCATAACACATCTCCACAAAACGGAGGAACTGCGTCAGGTCGCTAGGCTTGCGCATGAAACAATTTCCATTCAGGGCATACACCTGCCTTACGTGTTCCGGGTCGTCCGACCCGGACGCCACTACGATCGGGATGTGCATCAAGTGAGGCGTTAACTTGATCGCCCTCAAGACTTCAAGACCGCTTACCTTCGGAAGCGAGAGATCCAGGAAGATTAAATCGGGAGTAGGCACACCCGAGTATTTCCCTTCCTTAAGAACGTAAGCCAATGCATCCTCACCATCGGAGACAGAGCGGAAGCCGCTGGTCAGGCCCGCGGCCTTAAATGCGATCTCCGTGAGAATTGTATCGGCGGGATTACTCTCGACAACCAGGATTTCAATCTGCCTTCGTGATTCGGGCAGACCAGAACGGACCGTCGAAGGGCTGGACATGTCCATCCTTCTTTCTGTCGGACAAAAAAGCTATCCTCTTTGGGCGGCGATTCAGTATATCATCTGTACAATACAGGACTCCTTACGGACGCGACATAATAGAAAACAGTGAGATCCCAGCTCTCCGTGCGCCTTCAATCCGATCCGGCCGGCGTAGTGAACGCGCCCAGCCGGCCGAATCCCGGGATCGTCATTCACGTCGGCAAATCCGTTCACATTACCTGCGATCGTGGAGGGCGTCGTCATCAGGGCGTCAGCGTCCACGGCGACGTCGATATTATTCCCGCCGGCGTGTCCAGCCGCTGGGAGCTGAAGGAGCCGGATACAGCTCTGCTCGTCTGGGTTCCTATGCCCCTCTTGCGAACCATGGCCGCCCAATCGGGTCTCGATGCCTCCCGTATCGAGATCGTGAACCGGTTCCAAATGCGTGACCCGGGTATCGAGCACCTCGGTTGGGCCCTCAAAGCTGAACTGGATGCTGGATATCCTAACGGTTCCTTGTACACCGATAGCGTTGCCTCTGCATTGGCCCTCCATCTTTTGAATCGCCATTCACCGGCATCTCAGGCGCGTAACCAGGCGACGGGAGGATTCACCGGTCGCCGCCTCAAACAGGTTCTTTCCTTTATCGAGGACAACCTCGGCGAGAATCTGGCACTCAAAGACGTGGCGGCCGCAGCCGGGTTGAGCATCTCGCATTGTAAATTCGCGTTTCGCGAGTCCGTGGGCCAGCCCGTCCACCGCTATGTGATTCAGCGCCGCGTTGAACGGGCCCGGGAGCTGTTGAGCCAAGGCGAGCGCTCCATCAGCCAAGTCGCGTTTGAAACCGGGTTCTCGCATCAGAGCCATCTTGCCTATCACATGCGGCGGATGCTCGGCGTGACGCCGGGAAGCATCGTAAAGTCGTCCAAACCTGCTCCCAGCCATCCGGATTTGAGAGACCCCAAGCCGTCCGGCGCATGATACTGAGGCATGCGAATCCTCGCCCTGATGCTCGCCGCCGTGCCGGTTTTCTGCGCGGACTGGAATCCGCGGCTTGCCGCCAGTTATCTCGATGCCAGGCAAAAAGCCTGGGCGGAATGGGCGCCGGCGGCCGCGCCGGGCGGCACTTGTTTCTCCTGCCATACGCAGATGACTTACCTTCTGGCCCGTCCCAGCCTGCGGCGCGAGCTGGGCGAAGCTCAGCCGACCACTTACGAATCAGGTTTGCTCAACGGCCTTCAGCAGAGAGTAGCGGCGACTGACGCGAAAGAGCTGTTTCCCCGATTCGCCAAAGAGCCGCTGGCATCCGAATCGATCGGCGTCGAATCGATCTTCGCCGCGCTGTTCCTGTCCAAACCCGAAGCCTTCGATCGTCTGTGGTCGCTACAGATCAAGGACGGAAAAGACAAAGGCGCCTGGGCGTGGTTCGAGCTGAACCTGGACCCTTGGGAAACCACGGACTCGCCTTTCTACGGAGCTTCCCTCGCCGCGCTGGCCGTTGGATCGGCTCCATCCGAGGCCCGCAGACATCCCGAAAACGTCGCCTCGCTGACTGCGTACCTGAAAGGCCATTACCCATCGCAGCCCCTTCAAAATCAATTGATGCTGCTATGGGCGTCGACCAAACTTCAGGAAGTGTTGCCGAAATCAGCACGCCAGCCGCTGATCGAGGAAGCATTCGCGAGACAACAGCCCGATGGAGCGTGGACTATCCAATCGTTAGGCGCGTGGAGCCCGCATCCTGAAGCTCCGCCCTCTGCCGGCGGCAATAGTTACGCGACCGCCTTCACCACGTGGGTGCTATTGAAGGCTGGAATCCCTGCCTCTGACCCAAGGATTGCCCGTGCGCTGCATTGGTTGCGCTCCCATCAGGATCCCAAAGCAGGTGATTGGTCAGCTTCTTCGATGAATAAGCCTTACAAGGCTGGGTCTATGCAGATTCAATTTATGAATGACGCTGCCACTGGTTTTGCTTCCCTGGCGCTGCTGGAGGCTGAACGTTAATTCGACCGCGCGTAACATTACTATCCTGAACGGATTCAATCATATCGGTACCTAATAGACCCCCTGAATGGTTGCGATTCCGGCCTTGCTGCGGTATTGTAACTAAAAGGCTGTCCTTCCCGGGACAGGTTTTCTCTTTCTAAACGAGTCAATTGGAGGTTTTTCCGAGATGCAGTTTACTGCCCTGTCCGCCGCCTGCCGGCGCGTGCTTCCCGTTTTGCTCCTGGTCCTGCTGGCGGTCGCCAGTTCGACCCCGCTGTTTGCCCAGCATGGAGGAGAAGCCGAGCTCAAGCTCCCGGATCTGAACGGAGCGGTATTTCTGAACGGTAGTATTTCCGGTCCCGCGCTGTTGAAGATCGGACTGGGAATCAGTGCGCTCGGGTTTGTGTTCGCGTTGATGATGTACACCAACGTGCGCAATCTCCCCGTGCACGAGTCGATGCTCGAGATCTCCGAGTTGATTTACGAAACCTGCAAGACCTACCTGATCACGCAGGGGAAATTTCTGGCCATCCTGGAGCTATTCATCGGAGCCGTCATCGTCTTATACTTCGGCGTCTTGAGCGGCATGGAAACCATGAAGGTAGCCATTATTCTGGGCTTCAGCGTGGTCGGAATCATCGGAAGCTACGGGGTGGCGTGGTTCGGAATCCGTGTGAATACGTTCGCGAATTCCCGGACAGCGTTCGCTAGTCTGCGCGGCAAGCCATTTCCGTGCTATCAGATCCCGCTCAAGGCCGGGATCAGCATCGGCATGCTGCTGATCAGCGTGGAATTGTTCCTGATGTTGTGCATTCTGCTATTTATTCCCGGCGATTACGCCGGCCCTTGCTTCATCGGTTTCGCGATCGGAGAATCGCTCGGCGCCGCGGTGTTGCGCGTGGCGGGCGGAATCTTTACCAAAATTGCCGATATCGGCGCGGATCTGATGAAGATCGTTTTCAAGATCAAGGAAGACGATGCACGAAATCCTGGCGTGATCGCGGATTGCACCGGCGACAACGCGGGCGACTCGGTTGGACCGTCGGCGGACGGGTTCGAAACTTACGGCGTCACTGGCGTGGCGCTGATTACGTTTATTCTGCTCGCGGTTCCGAACGACATTACGAAAGTGGAATTGCTGGTCTGGATTTTCGTCATGCGCGTGATGATGGTGATCGCCAGCGGCCTCAGTTACTTTATCAACGATGCGGTGGCCAAGGCGCGGTTCCAGAATCTGGACAAGATGAACTACGAGACTCCGCTTACCACGCTGGTTTGGCTGACGTCGGTGATCTCCATCGGCCTGACCTACATCGTTTCCTACCTGATGATTCCCGATATCGGCGGGGATCACACAATGTGGTGGAAGCTATCTTCGATCATCACGTGCGGCACGCTGGCTGGGGCGATTATTCCGGAGCTGGTGAAGGTATTCACGTCCACCGAATCCGGGCACGTGCGCGAAGTAGTAACGTCGTCGCGTGAAGGCGGCGCGTCCTTGAACATCCTGTCGGGCTTCGTGGCCGGCAATTTCAGCGCGTTCTGGCTAGGCCTGACGATGATGGCCCTGATGGCCATCGCGTATGCGGTCAGCTTGCAAGGCATGGACGGGATGATTCCGAAAGCTCCCGCGGTGTTCGCATTCGGATTGGTGGCGTTCGGATTCCTGGGCATGGGCCCGGTGACGATCGCCGTCGACTCCTACGGCCCGGTGACCGACAACGCGCAATCGGTATATGAACTGAGCGTGATTGAAACCATTCCGGGCATTCAGCAGCAGGTGAAATCGAAGTACGGCTTTGACCTGGACTTTGAAAAAGCCAAGCACCACCTGGAAGAGAACGACGGCGCCGGCAACACCTTCAAGGCGACCGCGAAACCGGTGCTGATCGGGACCGCGGTGGTCGGGTCGACCACGATGATTTTCTCCATCATCATGGCGCTGACGCATGGATTGCAGGAATCCGAATTGCGGAATCTGTCGATTCTGTATCCGCCGTTTCTACTGGGTTTAATCACGGGCGGCGCAATCATTTACTGGTTCACCGGCGCTTCGACGCAGGCCGTCACCACGGGCGCCTATCGCGCGGTGGAATTCATCAAGGCGAACATCAAGCTGGAAGGCATCACCAAGGCGTCGGTGGCGGATTCGAAGAAAGTGGTCGAAATTTGTACGCAATACGCGCAGAAGGGCATGTTCAATATCTTTTTGACCGTCTTTTTCGCAACCCTGGCATTCGCGTTTTTTGAGCCGTTTTTCTTCATCGGTTACCTGATCTCGATCGCGCTGTTCGGGTTATATCAGGCGATCTTCATGGCCAATGCTGGTGGCGCCTGGGATAACGCCAAGAAGATTGTCGAAGTGGAATTGCACGCCAAGGGCACTCCGCTGCACGATGCCACGGTGGTGGGCGATACGGTCGGCGATCCGTTTAAGGACACCTCTTCGGTAGCGCTGAACCCGATTATCAAGTTCACTACACTGTTCGGATTGCTGGCCGTGGAGTTGGCCGTGTCGTTGACCGAGAAGCAGGGCCCGATGTTCAGCACGGTGCTGGGCTCGGCGTTCCTGGTGGTCGCACTGGTGTTTGTGTGGCGCTCCTTCTACGCCATGCGCATCGTCGCGGCGAAGGATTAGCAGCCTGCGTTCAGTCGCGGTGCAACCGGATGGGCAGAGCGCGGGATTCGGATCCGCGGTGTCGCACGGAGACCAGGTACTCGCCCGGTTCCATTTGCGCCGGCAGCATTGCGTTGATCTGGCGCAGTTGGCGGTCGTCCGGGCCGGATAAATAGACTGCCGGCAGGTCCGCTCCATCCAGACGCAAGGTGATGTCAACCGGATTGGCGTCATCGGGAAGGCCGGCGGCCCACAGCGACATGCAGCTTTCGGCGCCGATGCGTACGCGATTCGATTCGTAGGTCTTGCCGTCGGTGACGCCTGCGATTTCAAGCTTACCTGACACAGCCGCGGGCGCTCTGCGCTCGGCGCGTGTCAGATCGATGGGAATGCGTGCGGCGTTGCTCCAGTTACTGTCCCCGACGGCGACTGTCACGTCGAACCAGCCGTGCCAGGGTCCCAGCGCCAACTTGCAGTCAGCTTGCCAGCCCACGCCTCCGAAATTGCGGACTCCCACTGGACGGCACGCATACGGGCCTACCTGGACCTGAACGTTGTCACAATCGAGGCTGGTTCGATTCGTGTTAAACCACACCGTGAAGTAATGATCCCGATCGCTGCGAAACGTGTGATCGTGGGTCCAGGTATTTTCCACACACGTCAGGATCGGCGCTTCGCCTGAGCGAGCCACATCCGGCCATTTGCGATAGCCGACAGCTTGCGCGCGGCAGTCATGCTCGCCCAGAAGGCGCGCGTTCACGAACCCGGCGGTGCGCATATACGCCAGCAGGCATGCGGTGTTCGGGCCGCACCAGTTGTCGAACTGCCCGGCCAGCTCGGTGGTCTCATAAAACTCCAGCGTTGGAATCGCGTGGGGCTGCGGAGGATCGTCGGTGACCAGGGATTCGATACAGGCCATGCCGGTGGTGAGCTCGCATACGCGCTCCATAGCCAGCAGGGGATGCTTGAGGTGATACAGGACGCCGAAGAACAGGATGATATCGAAATAGCCGATGTCGCGCGGCGAAAGATGGCAGACATCTTCCACGATGTACTCGGCTTTCGAGCCGAGCAGTCGTTTCGCTTCGAAGAAAGTTTCTTGACGGGACGAATCGACTGCGACGACCGACGCCCCCCGGCGCTCCATTTCGAAGGTGAACCAACCGTCCCAGGCTCCGATGTCGAGCACGCGTTTCCCCCGTAGATCCTGCGGGATAGGATATGTGGCGATGCGCTCCCGGAGTTGTTCGATGCTCTGGATGCCGGGAATCACGGACCCGTCGGGCAGCTCGATGCTGTGATACCAGCCGAGCTGGCCCAGCTGGCCGATCAGCTGGCTGACTCCTTGGGTGGTTTCCGGATTGTGGGCTCTCTGCATCCTTTGGAAATTATAACTGCTCGATCGATTCACTCCCCCAGCTCATGGTCGAGCCAGGCGAGATATTCTTCCGACCCATCGACGATAGGGAGCACGACTACTTCTGGGATCTCGTACGAATGTACTGTTTTAAGCTCCAAGCGCAATGACGCAAGCAGATCCCGCCGGGATTTGATGAGCAAAACGAACTCCTGGGTATCTTCGATGGCCCCTTTCCACCGATAAATGCTGCGGGCGTGCGGGAGAATGTTCACGCACGCGGCCAGTTTCTTTTCGATCAGGTGGCGGGCGACGGCCGCGGCTTCCTTTTCAGATTCACAGGCGGTCAGCACGATGATTTTGTCGGTCATATCTCTCTCATGTTTCGTTTCGGTCAGGTTGAGTCCAAAGCCGCCCTCGCCTAAACAGCGCAGGCCGGGCGTTTGAGTTCGAGGCGCACATCTTATTATGGAGACTTGAGTCCGTTCGTCACCTATTCCACTCGCGGAGAAGCCATCGCGCGCCTGCGGGCCGAGACTTTCGATGTGCTCATCATCGGAGGCGGAATCAACGGAGCGGGAACGGCTCGTGATCTGGCGCTGCGCGCGAAGACGGCGGGCGTGAAAGTAGGCGTGGCGCTGGTGGAGCAGAATCACTTTTCATCGGGGACCAGCGGCAAGAACTCCCATCTGATACATGGCGGGCTGCGGTATTTGAAGCAGATGGACGTGCGGCTGGTCCGCGAATCCCTGCATGAGCGGTCGGTATTGCTGCGGATCGCGCCACATTTGGTGGAGCCTCTGGCGTTTCTGATGCCGCTGTCGGGGCTCGGCCGTGAGATTGTTTATAACACCGGCCTGACGCTGTACGACATGTTGAGTGGAAGCGGCGGCCTGCCGAGCCATCGCCGCGTACCGCTGGCGGACGTCCAGCGGCTGGAGCCTGGACTGGCCGTGCCTGGGATGACGGCTGCGGCGGAATATTACGATGCGAAAGTCCAGTCGGCGCGGCTGGTGCTTGAGAATGTGTTCGAGTCGATCGCAAATGGCGCAGCTTGCGCGAATTATGTTCGGGTTGAGGACCATACACCGGAGAATCCAGGGCTTTGGCGGGTTCGGCTGCGGGATACGATTTCAGGTGAGACGTTCGAGACTCGCGCACGAGCATTGATCGATGCGACGGGCCCCTGGGCGCACGATCCAGCGCCGCGGCTGGTCCGCGGATCGCACATCGTCATTCCGAGAGTCAACGCGAGCGATCATGCGATTGCGTACTTTGAAGAATCGGGAAGGATTATTTTTTTCATACCGTGGGGACAGTGGACTCTGATTGGGACCACGGACGTCGACCATCATGGCTCGCCTGATGACGTGCGTATTTCGGAGGCGGAGCTCGAGTACCTGCGCAGCATCGCGGCAACGGTTTTTCCGGCGAGCGCGGCGATGGAACCCGTGGCAACGTTCAGTTCCCTACGGCCGCTGCTGGCGCAATCTGGATCGGCAACCCGGGCGACGCGAGATCACCGGATTTATCGGGATGCGCGAGGCATTATCCGGATTACAGGCGGGAAATATACTACTTATCGAGCGATGAGTGAGGAAGCGGTGGACCTGGTCAAGCCGGAGCTGAAACATGTCCACGTTACCGCGGATTGTCCGCTCAACGGGAATTCGATCGAGGCGATTCAGACGCTGTTGGCGTGCGCGGACGAGATGGCCGCGCGGGCTCGACTTGAAACATCTCAGGCGATTTTGTTGATTCGTCAATATGGCGTGTTAGCGTCGACTGTGATTGAATGTATGCCTGAGATGGAAATGGGCGGGCTCTCGCGCTTCGATGCGGGGAGGCTGATTTTCGCCGTCCGTCATGAAATGGCTCGGAAACCGGAGGATTTTCTGTACGTTTCGACAGGGCTTGCCTTCGAAGGACGCACCAATTGCCTGAGTCCCGAAGCTTGGCGAGCCGCGTCTCAGGTATAATTACCCCTTTCCGAGCGCTATGTCACGCAGGTTCACGATAGGCCGGGAGCGAAGCTGCGATGTACCGATCGCGGATGAATCGGTGAGCCGCGTCCATGCGGAAATCTGGCTCACGCCCGATGGCGCGCTGATGATGACGGACCGCGGGTCGTCGAACGGGACCACGCTGGAGCGCGCCGGGCAATCCTATGTTTTGAAGGACCTGGTGGTCCTGCCGACCGACGATATCCGTTTCGGCGGCGTTACATTGCCGGTGGCCGAGCTGGTGATTGCGATCGAGATTAAGAATCCTGGCGCGCTTACGCCGGTGGGAGGCACAGTGCGCCGGCCCACGCCGATTTCGTTGGGTTCATCACGCCCCCCGGCGCTGCCTCCGCTACCGCCGATTCCTCCGCCTCTACCGCCGCCCCCTCCGGCTGCGACGCCCGTCGGAGCGCCGCCGGGAGCTTTTCCGGGAGAGGATTCAGGGTTATTTCTGCGCTGCCAATGCGGCGCGACCAAACGAGTGGGTCAATTTTGTCCCAAGTGCAATCGATAATTCTTTGTAATCTGATGGATGGTTTATCCGCCGTGTAAAGATGGGAAGCATTATGATCCTAGAGGAGCGAGTCCATGGCCGACAATAAGATGATCCGCTGTCCGGAGGGACATTTCTATGACCCGGGCAAGCACAATACATGTCCATGGTGCGCACTCCCGCACGATCTAGGCGGACAGGAACAGAAGACTCGCCCCGTGAAACTGGAGCCGACTCCGGAGCCGCCGCCCCTGCCGGGCGCAGCTGCGCCGGTTGTGCCGCCGCCTGTACCCGCCCCCCAGCCTGCCGCGGATAAGATGGGCAAGACGGTGCGCTATCAGGGCACGGCGAAGGCCGAAGGCCGGGGGCCGGTGGTGGGATGGCTGGTTTGCCTGGAAGGGCCGGACCGGGGCAGGGATTTTCGCCTGCATCCCGAGAAAAACAACATCGGGCGGTCTCCGACCATGGACGTAATCCTCGAGAACGACAATTCGGTTTCGCGCGAAAAGCATGGAATCGTGGTCTTTGATCCCAAGAAGTCGAGTTTCTGGGTCCTGCCGGGCGAGGCGTCGGGTCTGGTGTATCTGAACGGCGACGTAGTATATTCTCCAAGTCCCATGAATCGCGACGACGTGCTGGAGATCGGCCAGACCAAGCTGGTCCTGATCCCGTTTTGCGGCGAGAAATACAGCTGGGTGGAAACGGCGGGGGCATAAGCGTCTTCATGCGCTTTCTTCCCGGTAATGCGCAACATATCGGCGCCCGGCACTCTCAGCAGGATTCGTTCGGCTTTGCGGACCCGGATGATAAAGCGTTCATTTCACACGGGGGTTTCCTGGCCCTGGTGTGCGACGGCATGGGCGGCATGGAATATGGCGACGCTGCCAGCCGCACGGCGGTAAGGGCGTTTTTGGACGCATATCAGCGAAAAAATGCCCTTGAAAGCATCCCGGAGGCGCTCGAACGCAGCGTTCGCGAGGCGAACAACCAGGTAGTGGCGTTGTCGCATAGCCTGGGGATGGCGGAGGGGATCGGGACCACTCTGGTCGCGGTAGCCCTGCATGAGCGGTCGCTCTATTACATCTCCGTCGGGGACAGCGGGATTTTCTATTGCTCCGGCGGCCAATGCCGGATGATCAACCATCCGCATGTCTTCGCGAATGTGCTGGATGCGGCCGTGGTGCGCGGAGCCATGTCGCGCGATGACGCGGAAAACCATCCCGAGCGCGAATCGCTTACCAGTTACATCGGCACGGAATCGCTCGAAGAAATCGATCATAACATCGATCCGATTCCGATGAACCCGGGTGAAACGGTCCTGCTGGCCAGCGACGGCATGTTCAAGACGCTGGATCCGGAGGAGATCCGGACCTCGCTCGAGGGCCAGCCGCAGACTTGGCCGGATTCTCTGGTGTCGCGGGTGCTCGGTAAGAAACGCGAGTATCAGGATAATGTGACGGTGCTTTCGGTGACCGTCGCAACCGAGGAGCAGATGGCGGCTCTCCCGCGGACCACCGTGTTGCTGAAGCCTGCGCCGGTTCCAGTGGCCCCGCCGATTGTTGCCGCGCCGGCGACGCCGCCTGCGCCTCCGCCTGTCGCCCCGGTCGCTTTCACGCCGGTACCATCCAATCCGGCCCCCGTACCTCCGCCAGCGTGGACGCCTCCAGCCAACGTATCGGAGCCGCCTCCGAGGAGTTCCAGAGCCGGGCTGTGGGTGCTGATCACGGTGCTGGTGATCGCCGCCGGCGCCGCAGGATATTGGTTCGCAAACCACAAGAGGATTGGCGATTTGATTCCGTCGCCTACCCCGGCCAAAGAGCCCATTCTGAAACGAACGGGTCCCGCGCCCAGCCCGGTTCTCGGCGACAAGACACCTGAGCCGACCGGGCCTCCTGAGCAGCCATCTCCCACCCCGACGCCCGCCGTTACAACCCCGACGCCTGCTCCAACACCCGTTCCAACACCGGCGCCGCCTCCGGTTTCTCCGACGCCGGTTATTCCCACTCCACAACCCAAAGCATCGCCTATACCCACGAAAAAATGATCAAGAAACTCTCAGTGTTCCTGCTTGCCTGCGCAGCTTGCCTCGCGCAGTCGGCCACCCAAAAGATGGTGGACCTGAGCGTGATCGTGGCGGGCGCGATTCAGAAGGATGGGAAGGCCCAGGCGGCTTGGGTGGGCGGCGGATTCATTCTGGATGCCAAGCATGTGGCCACCAGCAGTTCCTGCTGCGGCAAGACCGATCAGGGACAGCAGATGATTCCGGTAGTGGTGTACGGCGACAACAGCTTTGCCACGAAAAAAGTCTGGCAAGGAGGCGGCTTCCTGGCGATTCTCGAAATGGAGAAACCGCTGGACACCGTTGGAGCGACCCTTGCGCCGGTGAAGCTGATGACCCAGAATCAGGCCGGTTACGCGGTCCAGTTCAATAAAGACAAACAGCCTCCCACGCTGAATGAAACCAAGATCGTGGGCACCTTTACCATGGACAATCCGAAAGCCCAGGCTTTCAAGGCCCAACCTTCGCCCGAATCGGTATTGAGCGGCAGCGCGCTATTCAACGCCTGCGGGCAGGTGGCCGGAATCAATCTGGCGGCGAAGGACGGAGTGCTGTACGGAGTGATCGTCGACGAGGTGGGTCCGGGGTTAGAAGCGGCCGGAGTGCAGGCGTCGGTTGCAAATGGGCCGTGCGGAGGAGCGCAGACCAGCAATAACGATCCTACTCCGACGCCGCGCCGCGCCAAGCTCCGCCACCTGACCAGGGAAAAGAAAAGGGCGGTGAGGAAAAGGAGGGGACTTTACCATTCGGCCTGCGGTATCCAAAGGGCGGGGAATGGGTAGGAGTCGCCATCATTTTCGCGATTCTGGCGGCGGCCTTGCGATCCGGAACGAGGCAGCAAGTTGCTCGGGCGTTTACCGGACGGCGGGGACCGGTCCCGCAGCCGTATCCTTATCCGCAACCAGTCTATCCGCCGCCGCAGGCTTACATTCCGCCGGCGCCGCCGGTCCCGTTGCCGCTTCCGTCGAGACCCGTGCTGCATGGCATCGCCGGAAATACGCGGGAGCTTCCGTGTCCCTGGAAACCGGACCCAGCTTGCTGGGACGCGACCAGGCCGTCGCCAATCTGGTCTTTCCGCCGATTCCGACAGCGTTTCGAAGCGGCATTGCACGGTTCGATGGGATGCCGCGCGCGGCGTGTTCGTGCTGGAAGATCTCGGGTCCACCAACGGGACATTTCTCGCCAATGGCGAACGGCTCGCGCCCGGACAGCCGCGTGAGTTGCGGCCCGGCGACAAATTCTATATTGGCGATATGCGGAATCAATTTGAAGTAAGGATGGAGGCGTGATCCGTCCCGCTCAAGTGAGTAATGACCATCGAATTTGAGACCGCGTGGCTTTCTTCCGCAGGCGGGCGGGAGGATAATGAAGATTCTTGCGGTTTTCGTATGCAGCAAGGATCCGGCTGTTGGGTTCTTTGCGATGGACTGGGCGGACATAGCGGTGGAGAAGTCGCTTCGCGGCTGGCCACCGATGCCGCGCTCAAGTCCTTCGACGCCGATCCATGCGTGGACGGTTCCCGCATCGCCGCGCACATCGATCGCGCGCATGCGGCGGTAATCGACGGACAGCGCGAGCAACCCGAACTGGCGGCGATGCGGACCACGGTGGTTATGTTGCTGGCATCGGCGAACGCCGGCTTATGGGCGCATTGCGGCGATTCCCGGCTGTACTGGTTTCAGAACGGCACCCTTCGCGGCCAGACTCATGACGATAGCGTTCCGCAGAGATTGGCCGACGCTGGGGAAATCGCGCCGGAGCAGATTCGTTTTCACGAAGATCGCGGACGCCTGTTACGTAGCCTGGGCGCGCGGCCCGAGCCGCAAGCGACCTTCGCGGCACTGGAAACAGCTCCTCAGGCCGGCGACACATTTCTGCTCGCGTCGGATGGATTCTGGGAGTGGGTGAACGAAGCCGAAATGCAGGAGGATCTTGCCTCCGCTCCCATTCCAGGAGATTGGCTGGCGATGATGGAGTTGCGGATTCTTTCGCGGATTCCCGGCGATCACGATAATTACTCCGCCATTGCTATCGCCTGTAAGGAAGCAGGATGAACCCGCAAACCCTCTGCATCGGCTGCATGGAGAACGATTCGGGCGAACCCGTCTGTCCAAACTGCGGCCGGCCGTTCGATCTGCCGGCACAGAACGCGCTTCAATTGAAGCCGCGGACACTGCTGCGGGAACAGTACCTGATCGGGCGCGCTCTGGGGCATGGCGGATTTGGAATCACCTACCTGGCCTGGGATCTGGGCCTGGAAGCCCGGCTCGCGGTGAAGGAGTACATGCCCAACGGCGTGGCCGGGCGCGCGTCGGGGGCAACCAAGGTGGTCGCGTATTCCAGCCAGACCCAGCCGGAGTTTGAATGGGGGCTCGACCGGTTTTTGGAGGAAGCGCGCACCCTGAAGAAATTCAGCAATCACGCGGGTATTGTCGCCGTCGACACAATTTTTAGAGAAAACGGCACAGCCTACCTGGTGATGGAGTACCTGGACGGCTGGACGCTCGAGGAGTTCGTCGAAAGCCGCGGCGGCAAGGTGCCGGTCGACATCGCGACCAACGTCATGGTTCCGGTATTCGATGCGCTGAGCGCCGTCCATGCCGAGGGTATTCTGCATCGCGACGTGAGTCCCGACAATATTTATCTGACTCGCACGGGCAAAGTGAAGCTGATTGATTTCGGCGCCGCCCGCAACGCGCTGGGCCAGAAGAGCCGAAACCTTTCCATCATTTTAAAGGAAGGCTACGCGCCCGAAGAACAGTATCGCGCGAGCGGAATCCAAGGGCCTTGGACCGATGTTTACGCCACCGCCGCGACGTTCTATCACGCGATCACGGGGCGGATTCCGCAGCCGGCGCTGGATCGCCAGGCGAGCGATCGTTTGCAGAGGCCAAGCGATCTGGGAATCCCGATTAGTCCGCCGGCGGAAGCAGCGCTGATGAAGGCGCTGTCGGTGAAGGCGGCGGACCGGTTCCAGTCGATGGAGGATTTCAAGGCGGGGCTGACAGGGATCGGACTGCACGTTCCTCCCCCTCCGCCTCCGCCGCCTCCGCCGCCTCCTCCCCCCGCCCCGAAGCCGAGACGAGGATGGCTGGTCCCGGCTCTGTTAGGCGCGTTGGCCGTCGCGGCGCTGGTCGCGTATAACAACAAGACCTGGCCCTTCGTGGATAACACCACGGTGGTGACCCCCACTCCTGAGCCATCGGTGACACCAACGCCAATCCCCACCCCGGTCCCTACGCGAATACCCACTCCGGAGCCGACGCCGGTCCCAACCCCCGAGCCTACGCCTGAGCCGACCCCGCCGCCCCACAGAGTCACCCCCACGCCCACGCCGACGCCGCCGCCCCCGGTACCGATCGTCCGTCCGACGCCTACACCAGTGCCTACGCCCGTTCCTACGCCTTACCCGACGCCGGTCCCGACTCCAATTGCCACGCCTTTTCCCACAGCGCCGCCTCCCACTCCGGTGCAAGGCCAAAGTCCGCCTTACACCCAGCTGATTAACCAGGCGCAACAGCTCGCCAGGCAAAATAACTTTACGGGGGAGATGCAGATCCTGAATCAGGCCATTCAGCTCGATCCCAACCAGTGGGTTGCGTATGATTTAGCGGCGCAAGTGTACTTGTACAGCTTCAATCAGCTCCCGCAGGCGACCCAGGCCTTTCAATCGTCGCTCCAGCGCGGCGGCTTGGCGACGTTCCACGTCCTGCACGATCACCAGGGCGCTTTCGTGACGTTCTGCAACGGATGGCTCAGCGTGTCAAAAGCCGGCGCCCGATTCGAGTCTTGGAATTCGGGGCACAAGCTTACAATCGAACGCGCGCAGATGAAGGAAGTCGGCGCGAATTCTGTTCTGGGAAAGAATTTTTTCGCTTTCCATATCCGGACGCTGGATGGGTTGAATTATAACCTGGCTCCCATGGGACAGTTCCAGGAAGCGCAGCGCCAAATGATTCTTAGTGTTCTCAGGAATTAATACATGAACGTCGAAACCATATGCGTCGGTTGCATGGATAACGATACCGGCGATCCCGTCTGCCCTAAATGCGGCAGTCCCTTCGACCTGCTTCCAAAAAATAGCTTGCAGATGCGGCCGAGGACAATGCTGCGCGATCAATACCTGGTCGGGCGGGCGCTGGGACACGGTGGTTTCGGTATTACGTACTTGGCTTGGGACACCGGCCTGGAGTCTCGGCTGGCGGTGAAGGAATACATGCCGAACGGTGTCGCCGGACGGGCCTCGGGCGACACGAAGGTGCTGGCCTATTCGGATCAGACCAAGCAGGAGTTCGAGTGGGGTTTGGACCGGTTCCTTGACGAGGCGCGCACCTTAAAGAAATTCAGTAGCCACGCGGGAATCGTTTCAGTGGACACCGTGTTCCGGGAGAATGGCACCGCCTACCTGGTGATGGAATACCTGGACGGGTGGACGTTGGAAGACTTCCTTCGCAAACGCGACGGCAAAGTGACCTTCGAGACCGCGCTGCGTCTGATGATGCCCGTGATGGACGCCTTGAGCGCGGTCCACGCCGAAGGCATCCTGCATCGCGACATCAGTCCCGACAATATCTATCTGACGCGCGCCGGCAAGGTGAAGCTGATCGACTTTGGCGCTGCGCGCAACGCGCTCAGCCAGAAGAGCCGCAATCTTTCCATCATTTTGAAGGAAGGGTACGCGCCCGAAGAGCAATATCGGGCTAGCGGGGTACAGGGTCCCTGGACCGACGTATACGCCACGGCCGCCACGTTTTATCACTGCATCACGGGGCAGATTCCGCAGCCGGCTTTTGGATCGCCAGGCGACCAGGTGCAGCGGCCCAGTGCCATGGGCATCGAAATCGATCCGAACGCGGAAGCCGCGCTCATGATGGCGCTGGCAGTCAAGGCGCAGGACCGTTTCCAGTCCATGGAAGATCTGAAGGAGGCGCTGACCGGCCAGATAAACGTTCTGGACAGGACGCGCTCGATCGATCAAAACGATTCACGCATTCAACTGCCGCCTCCACCGCCTCCCGCGCCGGTCACTTATGCGCCTCCGCCGCCGGCCTCCCATGTCACTTATACGCCTCCTCCGCCTCCGGCGGCAATGCAGCAGGCTGCTCCGCCAAGCTCCCAAAACTGGAAGCTGATCGCGGGAATTGCCGTAGTCGTGGTGGCGGGAATCGCCCTGGCGGTGCATGAATATACGCCGGGACCCGGTCCAACGGGAGCGACCGGTGCCACTGGGGGACCCACCGGTTCCACTGGCGCCCCGTCGGGCCCCACCGGTTTTCCGGCGGGTCCTACGGGGATCACCGGGTCTACGGGTTCGTTCGGCACGACGGGGTCCAGTGGAGCGACCGGCCCCGGAGGCGAGACGGGAACCACCGGCGCGACCACCGGCGCGACCGGAGCGAGTGGTCCAACCGGACACCAGCGTCGTCCTACGGGCGCTACGGGCAGTCAAGTTCAGCCGACCGGAGCCACGGGCGTGGCCGGTCCGACGGGAGGTGCTACCGGTGGATCCGGGGATGTCTCGGGTCCGACCGGAAGCTTTGCGCCGACCGGCGCCACCGGGGACGTTTCGGGTCCCACCGGCGGGCCAACCGGGGCGGTGCCTCCGGCCGGGAATGATTACAACGGATTGCTGACGCAGGCCAAGACCGCATGGGCGCAGCATCAGTATCCGCAGGCCCAGCAGTTCCTGTTGCAGGCGGTTAAGCTGGACCCCAGCCTGCCGCGCGCTTATACTGGGCTCGGTGAGCTTAATATGTACGTTTACAACAACTTACAGCAAGCTGCTCAATACGATCAGTTGGCCTTGGCGCATGGCGGGGAGGTGGTGTTTCACGTCCTGCACGATCACTCGGCCGGAAACTTTGCGGCTCATTGCAGCGGCTTCCTGCATGTATCTCCGAAGGGTATTTCCTTTGAGCCGACCGATTCCGGACACGGCTTCAAGGCAACCCATGCCCAGATCCGGGAGGCTAAGAGGAACCATAACATCAGCTTGGGCATCGGGCACGGGACCCGGATTTCCGTCGATCCCCACGCCTTTCACGTCAAGCTGGATAACGGCCAGAACTACAACTTCGCCCCCACCAGCAAGTCCACCGAAACCGAGCGCGACATGATTCTCAGATTTATGGGTGAAAACTAGGTAATTTAGCCGCTCGGATCGCGCCCGGGTGGTTTATGACGAAGACACTCGACCTCACCACTGAGATTATCGAACATACCCGTCCAAGGCCCCGCCGCCGTGTTTGGGCCTGGATCGCGATCGCGGTCATGGCGCTGATCGGTTTGGATGTCTACGCTGTCGCCGGCTATGGACCCAGATGCGGCTGTGCGCTGCCGCCGATGCCGGTTCCGCAGCCTAAACCGTGCTGTGCTCAAGTAGTCAATCCGTTTCCGGTCGCGCCTTAGCCCTCACTGTTGAGAGCGGGGATCGCTCCGCTTCACCTGGACCCGGCGCCTGCCGTCGTCGAGATTGTCGGCCGCTTTCTGTTTGGCCGCGTCGCTTACCTTGATGTTGTTCACCACCGCTTTGGCGCCGGCGGTTTTCGCCATGCGAGTAGCCGCGCCTTTGTGTTGCAGAACCGTCGTAGTGCCTTCCCAGGTGGCGACCCCGCCTTGTACGTGAACCTTGAATCCATCCTTTCCGATCTTGGATTTGTCCAGCTTGACGCGAATCGCAGCCTCGATCGCCTTGTCCTCCTGGGCCGTAGTGCCTTGGGCGGGCGGCGGCTTCTTGACAGCCGGCTTGGTCTGCGCCTGCCCCCACGCCTGACACGAAATTAAAATGGCGATCAAGATCGCGAGGACGGTTCGAAGCACGAAGATTAGTTCCGGACCGGCATGGAAAATCTCACCGAATTTTCATCCCGTTCACGCCGTAGATACGTCGAACTGCTAGGCTGTAATTTCGTGACTGGTTCACTTTTCCGCCGGCTGCTTCTGATGGCGCTGGCCGTACTTGCGGCAACCCTGTTTGCGGTCGATTACACGCTCACACGTCCAGCCGGGGAGCTGAATGCGTTCGAGGTGCGCGAGCGCATTCTCGCGATCTCAGCCGGGTCGTTTCTACTGGCGCTGCTGATTGCGTTTTGGGTATCGCGATCGCTCAGCTTACGCGTCCGGCGCCTGAAATTGCTGGCGGAGAGCTTTCCGGGCGGCGCTACCCTCGACCGGCCGACCGCGGAGTCGAGCGATGAACTGGGATCGCTGGAGCGGTCGCTGGCCGGCGTCGCGATCGAACTTCAGAAATTGCTGGACAATTTGCGCTACGAATCAGCGCGCAGGGAGGCGATTCTTTCCGGCATGGCGGAAGGCGTGCTGGCCGTCGACCATGAGCTGCGAGTCACTTTCTGCAATGCGGCCTTTCTCAGGGCCATCGATTTCCGGGGAAGGATCAGCGAAGGACGGTTTCTGCTCGAAGTGGTTCGCGATCCCGAATTGCATGAGCTGCTGCGGGGCGTGTTGGACACGGGAATCCCGCAGAAGCTGCGGCTCCAGCTATCGGCTGCGCATGCGCGCACCTTTGAGATGCAGGCCACCCCGCTCGAAATGCTTACCGGCCGCGGCGCCATCACGATTCTCCACGACATCACGGACCTGGAACGGCTGGAACAGGTGCGCAAGGATTTCGTCGCCAATGTTTCGCATGAGCTGCGGACGCCGCTCGCCGGGATCATCGGATATGCCGACACGCTGCTCGACGGCGCACTGGAGGATTTGAAAAATAATCGCCACTTTACCGAGATTATTCGCAGCAATGCCGTACGGCTGAACGATATCGCGGCGGACCTGCTGATCCTGTCCGAGCTCGAATCGAATGAAACCAATGAGCCGGATGTGATCTCGATTCGCGCGGTGCTCGACGGAGCCATCGCGACGGTTGCCTCCGAGGCCCGCGCTAGGCATGTGGAACTGATTCGGGAAGAAATCGGAAACCTGTTCGTCAGTGGAAGCCGGCTGCGACTGGAGCAGGCCATTCTGAATCTGATGGCGAATGCGATCAAATTTAATCGAACGGGCGGTGAAGTTCGGGTACGCGCTTCCCGGAACGCCGAAGGCCGCGTCGAAATCAACATCGCCGATACCGGGACCGGAATTCCGTCGCAGGATCTGCCGCGTATTTTCGAAAGGTTCTACCGCGTGGACAAGGCTCGGTCGCGGCAGGTGGGCGGAACCGGGCTGGGGCTGTCGATTGTGAGGCACGCGGTGGAGCGGATGAACGGATTGGTCCGCGTCGAAAGCCAGCTTGGCAAGGGGTCGACGTTCACGCTGATCCTGCCATCTACCCCTGCGCCGGACGCTTAAACTGATCTTTATGAGAATCGCGGCATTGCTTTTTCTGCCGTTATGGTTGCATGGGCAGGAGACAGGCGGCTTCACGATCCACATGATGCTGCACTCGATCGGCGAGGAACATTACGAAATCGCGCGTTCCGGCGACTCGATACGGATGCATACGTCGCTTACCTACGCCGATCGCGGGAACAAGCGAATTATATCCGCCGAGCTGAGCATGAAGCCCGATCTCACTCCGCTGCGCTTCGAGGTGACCGGCCGTCCTAACGGAGTGACCACCATCGATGGCGATCAAGCCAAGGTTCGAGAGGGCGAAACTACCCGCAGCATCGAAGTGCCGCCGGCGTTCTTCACCGGAGTCGGGCACATGCCGTTTTCCGTGCAAATGATGATGATGCGATATTGGCTCGCGCATGGAAAACCGCCTCGTCTGCCGGTTCTTCGCGCGAATCCGGCGGCCGAAGAGATCCTGATCGAACCTGCCGGAGAGGATTCGATCCTTATCGATGGGAAGGAGGTGGCGTTGACCCGCTATACCATCGCGAACCTGGTGTTCGGACGCGAGGTGTTGTGGATGAATGCCGAAGGCCGGCTCGCTGCGGTGATGACATTCGCCGCTGGGCTTCCGCTTGAAGCGGTGCGGACCGAATACGAGCCTGCCTTCGATAGGTTATTCCGGCTCGGAGTCGACCAGGAGATGCGCAACCGCCAATCCATGGAGCGGCAAGTTCCGCCGGAGCATACCGGCAGTTTCGCAATCGTTGGAGCGACATTGGTGGATGCCACCGGCAAGCCTCCGGTCCGCGATTCTGTCGTGATCGTTCGAGACGGCAAGATCGCGGCGGCGGGATCGCGCAATCAGGTGCCGATTCCGGCTGGAATCCCCGCGATAAACGCGAAAGGCCAGACGCTATTGCCAGGGTTGTGGGAAATGCACACACATTTCGCGGGCGTCGAATTCGGCCCGGCGTATCTGGCCGCGGGCGTTACTACAGCTCGCGATTGCGGTGGCGAATTCGATTTTCTGGTCTCCGAACGCGATGCGATCGATAAACATCATGGTTTAGGTCCCAGGCTCCTGCTGGCAGGCTTGGTGGACGCCAGCGGACCCACCGGATTTGGCAATGTTTTCGCCGATACGCCGGAGGAAGCCAAGGCCGTCGTCGCTCGCTACCAGGCAGCCGGCTTTGAGCAGATCAAGCTGTATACATATCTAAAGCCGGACATCATCAAGGCCCTGGCGGACGAAGCGCATCGCGTGGGGATGACGGTGACAGGACACGTTCCCGCCGCGTTAAACGCATTTCAAGGCGTCGAAGCCGGCATGGATCAGATCAATCATCTGAATTACGTTTCCACCGTGATGCGCCCTCCCGGGGCGGAGCGCGGCGCTCCCGTGGACATCGATTCGGACTCAGCGCACAAAGCCATTCAGTTCTTCAAGGATCACCACACCGTGATCGACCCGACGGCGTCCTGGGGCGAGATGGGCGGCCATCCGAGCACGGTGGAGATCGCGACATTTGAGCCGGCGATCGTGAAGGCGCCTTTCGCGGTGGCTGCGAAATTTTCGCAAGGCTCGGCTACGGATGCGGGTCGCTTCAAGGCGCGAATGGCGGAAACGGTAGCGATTATCGGCGCGCTGCACAAGTCCGGCGTGATTATCGTGCCCGGCAGCGATACGGGACTGGTGGGCTATGGACTGATTCGCGAGCTGGAGCTATACGTTCAAGCCGGAATGACGCCTTTGGACGCCATTCAATCCGCCACCATCGTCTCGGCAAGGGCAATGAATCACGATCGCGATTCAGGAACCGTCGAAGCCGGCAAGTGCGCCGATCTTATTCTGGTCGACGGCGATCCCCTCGGGAATATCAGCGATCTGCGCAAAGTATCCAAAGTGGTTGCAAACGGGCAAATGTACGATACCGCCTCGCTGTGGCGAATCGCTGGGTTTCGCCCATAATCCGAGCCCGCATGACGATGGCCCCCGGCCATCTACGGTATCCTGGAAAATCCATGAAGAAAGTATTTCTGTTCCTGATTTGCGCCGGCGGCGCGTTCGCTCAGGCGAAGTTTGAGTACTGGGCGGGCGCCACCTACAACCCCTCGGTTCCCACTCCCGTGAAGGTCCTCGGATATGATTTCGGCGATCGGATTTCGAGCCACGCCAACATCGTGAAGTATCTCCAGGCGCTGGCGGCGGCTGAGCCGAATCGTATGAAGGTCTTCGAATACGGCAAGACGTGGGAAGGGCGCGAATTAGTTTACGCCGTGATCGGGTCTGAAGCGAACATAAAACGCCTGCCCGAAATTCGCGCGGCCATGCACAAGCTCCACGACCCGCGCACCACTTCGCAGGCTGACGCGCAGAAATTGATGAACGGTCTGCCGGCCTTTATCTGGCTCGCCTATGGAGTCCACGGAAATGAAATTTCTTCGCCCGATGCCGCGCTGGTAACGGCCTATCATCTGCTGGCGTCCCGCAACGATAAGTCCGTCGACAACATTTTCGCGAATGCACTGGTGATGATCTGCCCGCTGCAAAACCCGGACGGCCGCAACCGCTTCATCCACGATTTTGAAGTCAGCGAAGGGCTGGAGCCCGATGCAAATCCATTGGCTGCGGAACATAGCGAGTCCTGGCCCGGCGGCCGGACGAATCATTACTACTTCGATCTGAATCGCGACTGGCTGGGCATCACGCAGCCGGAGACCATCGGTCACGTGAAGGTGCTCCAGGAGTGGTACCCGCTGGTGTTCATCGATCTGCATGAGATGGGCACGGATGCCCAATACTACTTCACGCCCGAATCCGACCCGTACAATCCATATCTGACCAAAGATCAGCACGACGATCTTTACTGGTTCGGGAAGAACAACGCGAAGTATTTCGACCAGTTCGGATTTCGCTATTTCACGCGCGAAAACTATGACGCGTTTTATCCCGGCTATGGAGCCAGTTGGCCGTTTTACTACGGCGGAATCGCCATGACCTATGAAAATGGGTCGACCCGCGGGTTGGTGGTGAACCGGTCGGATGACGTGAGGATCACGTATCGCGAGACGGTCCGCCGGCACTTCGTGACTTCCGTGGCGAGCTGCGAGACCGCCGCCCAGAATCGAGGCAAGCTGCTGGAGACGTTCTACCGCTATCAGGTGGACGCAATGTCGGAGGCAGCCAAAGATCCGGTGAAAGAATACATCCTGCCGCGCCGCGGCAACACGTCTGAAGTGGATAAGCTGGCGCAATTGATGGTGATGCAGGGGATCGAAGTGAATCGCGCGGCCGCGGCGTTTACCAGCGGCGGGAAGCAATATCCCGCGGGTTCGTATATCGTATCGCTGGCGCAGCCGGAACGAAGAATGGTGCGGGATTTGCTCGATCCGCAGGTCTCGATGGATGAAGCGTTTATTAAAGACGAAGAGCATCGGCGCAAGCTGCGGTTGCGCAGCGGGATTTACGATGTGACGGCGTGGTCGCTTCCGTTCCAGTTCAATATCGAAGCCGTAGCGTCCAACGATAAATCCACCAGTAACCTTACCGCGGTGAAGTTCGGCGATACTCCGCCGGGAAAAATCGACGGCGGGAAGGCGACGGTGGCATATCTGGTTCCATGGGGCACCACGGCCGCGGCAAAAATGTTGACCGGCAGCCTGCGCGCGAACCTCCGCGTGTTGAGCGCGGACAAGAGCTTCAAACAGAACGGGCGCACCTATCCCGAGGGCAGCCTGGTCGTCATGGTGAAAGAAAATGGCCCCGATGTGCATGATACCGTGCGAAAGCTGGCTGAGAGCTCGGGCGCTGAAGTGGTTGCGACCAATACCAGTTGGATGGATGAAGGTCCCGACTTTGGCAGCTCGCGAGTGCCGTACATCAAGCGGCCTTCGATCTTGCTGGCGTGGGATCGTCCGACCAACGGGGGCTCCGCCGGGCAGACTCGATGGGTGCTGGAGCGGGAATTCGGATATCCGGTGACGGTGATCCGCACGCAGCAGATGGCCAATGCGGACCTGAGCAAGTTCCAGGTGATCATCCTGCCTGAGGGTGGAGGATACGAAGGGATTTTAGGAGCCAACGGGACTCGACGTCTGCATGAATGGGTCCAGAGCGGCGGGACGCTGATCGGGCTGGGCACCGCGCTGAGCTACATGGCCGGAAACGGGATGATGGCGATCCAGCAGGAGAATGCGCCGGGCTCGGATGCTGGAGCTGCGGCGGGTCGTGGAGGCCGGGGCGCGGCGGCCGCTGCTCCTGCAACGGCGGCGCCGGCGGCCGAAGGTGGCCGCGGAGGCGGGAATGGCCGGGTCCCGGGAAAGATCTACACGTCGGACGCGGATCTGGAGAAAGCCATTCAACCGGACACACAGGCTCCTTGGCCGGCGCACGGTTTCCTCGCGAAAGCCAGGGTGGATCAGGAACATTGGATCACGGCCGGGGTTCCCGAAACGGTGTACGCGGTGGTCAGTGGGTCCACGATTTATACGCCTATCAAGGTGGATCGAGGCGTGAATGCCGTGGTGTTCGCGTCTGCCGATCAGGTGATGGCCAGCGGTTATTCGTGGGACGAGTTCCGCAAACAGCTCGCTTTCAAGCCGTTGCTGGTGGTGCAGCGCGACGGCCGCGGCAATGAGATCGGCTTTACAGCGGACCCGAATTATCGCGGTTATCAAGACGGCCTGTATATCCTGTTCATCAACGCAGTGTTTCGCGGTCCGGCACACAGCGGGGGCTTTGGCGGCGGTGGCGCGGAGCGGTAACAACCTACTGGGACCATTTCCGCAACGCCGCCGATCCCGCCGCGAAACCGAGCACGATTGCGATGGTGGCTAACCCCCCGCCCGCTACACTGATCACGGGCCCGAACCAGGCGGCGGTCCATCCCGATTTGACGGCGCCCAATTGATTCGAGCAACTGACGAAGATATTCTGCACCCCGAGGACGCGGCCTTTCAAGTAGTCCGGAGTCCGGGTCTGCACCAGCGATTGCCGCAACACTACGCTCACGTTATCGAACGCGCCGGTCAGCAGCAACATCGCAAAGGATAGCCAGAAGGAGTGCGACAGGCCGAACACGACGGTCGCGGCTCCGAATCCGGCGACCGCCCAGAGCAGCGTACGGCCAGGTCGCTGGGGTCGCGGCAGATGCGATGTCAGGATCGCCATCGATACGGCGCCCATCGATTGTGCTGCGCGCAGCCAACCCAGCCCGCGAGCTCCGGCGTGCAGGATTTCCACCGCGTAAATAGGAAGGAGCGCCGTGGCGCCTCCAAAAAGCACGGCAAACAGGTCCAGCGAAATTGCCGAAAGAATCAGCTTGTCGCCTCCGACGAAGCGAATGCCTTCGAGCAAGCCCTTCCGATCGGCTACACGCGCTACTTCGTTCCCGTTCCCGCGGGCTACGCGCAGCCACTCGAAACATCCGAGCGCGAGCATTCCGCAAATCAAATGGACCGAGTACACCGTTCTGCTTCCGACCGAGGCCAGAAGTAAACCGGCGATGGCAGGTCCGCTGACGTTGGCGATCTCCTGTGCGCTGCTGTTCCAGGTAATCGCGTTGCGCAGGCCGTTTTCAGGAATGATATGCGGAAGAATCGCCAGGCGGGAGGGGCCTTGGAAGGCTCGCGCGGTGCCGGTGAGGAACAGACAGCTATAGATCACGGGTACGGAGGAGCCCGCTGAAGACCAGGATCAGGGTCGCGGCGATTACCAGGGCTTGCGTCAAGATCAAAATCCCGGCGATCGTAACGGTCCGCAAATTGGCCGGCGGGGAGGGCGAACAGCAAAAATGGCGCGACCTGCACGAACCCGACGTTTCCCAGCACTGCCGCCGATCGGGTTTGGACATACAGATCCCAGCTCACGGCCACCGATAGCATCTGCAAGCCGAGGTTCGAGAGCAGCGTCCCTGCAATGAAGAAACGGAAATCGCGGGACTGGAAGGAGGAGTATGGGTCCAACTAATTAGCTTCGCATTTTAGGCGTGGCGGATCGTATCCAACGCATCCATGCGAATCCAGCGCCTTGCTGCCAGGAACGCGATGACCACGGATAGCGCGATCATCGCGCACGCCACCGGCGCGACCACGGTCCATTCGACCCTATGAAGTCCGTAAAATTGCGAGCGAAGCAGGATGCTCGCGGCCACAGCCGACACCAGCCCCGCCAGGATCCCCGCGGCCGCCGTCGTCAGGGTTTCGCGAAAGACCATGCCGAGCAACTGGGTGGGGCGCGCCCCCAACGCGACACGAATGCCCAATTCTTTTTTGCGTTCGCTCACCGAATACGAAATCGCCCCATACAAGCCCACCGTGGCGAGCAGCAGAGCCAGCACGCTGAGTCCACTGACGCATGCGAGCATCGCCAACGGCACGAAGAGCGTCAGGTGCATCCAGCTCTCCATGGTGACCGGAGGCATCGGCAGGCTGACGCCCAATCCCTGCGCCATGCGCGAGAGCGGTTCGGCCCACAACTTGGGATCTCCTTGGACCCGCGCGATCAGCAGGATTCCCGATTGATAATTCTGGCGAAGCGCGAGGTAAAGAAACGGCCGCGGAACCTCATCCAGATCGTCATACTTCCCGTCGGCGACCACCCCGATGACGGTCGCGGGGCGCTTCCCTTCAGCGATCTGCAGCGTCTGGCCGACGGCGTTTTGATGCGGCCAATATCTCTCCGCCATCAGGTGATTGATCACGATTACAGCAGGCCTCTGCTCCGTGTCGCTAGCTAGAAATGTTCTTCCGTCCAACAGGCGGTAGCCAAAGGTCGAGAAATAGCTTTCGTCCACGCGGGTGCATTCGACGAAAATTCTTTCGGCGTGGCCCGCGATTCGGAGCTCTTCGCGATCGCTCGAATCGCCGCCGAGCGGCATGTCCTGGGCGGCTGTAACCGATTCGACTCCGTAGACCTGCTCCGCGCCATGCCGAAGCTTGTCATAGAGACCCATGCCGGCGTCTCGTGGGAATCCGTTCATGTCCGCAAAAATCCATAACGCGACGATGTTCCGCGCTGAAAATCCCGGGTCCACTTGATTCAGATTGTGAAGGCTTCGCAGGCAAAGGCCGGTTCCGGCCAGAACCATCGTGCATACCGCCAGTTGAACGATGACGACGGTATTGCGGATCATCCCGCGCCGGGTCCCCCCGATCGCGATCTCCCCGCTCAGCGCACCCGATAGATTGAGCTTCGTCCCGTAAAGCGCCGGGGCCAGACCCGCGGCCAGGCTCGCGACCAACGTGAGCGAGAGCGTCAGCGCGATCACCAAAACGCCGGGATGCAGGTCGGCGGCGATCGGCATCGACCCGAAGACCGGAAACGTCGCGTTAAATTGAGACAGCCAATTCAAGGCGACGGCCGCCAGCAGGAAGCCGATGCCCGCCCCGGCGACGCAGACCGCCGTGCTCTCTTTGAGAAACTCCATGACCAGGCGCGACCGGGTAGCGCCCAACGCAGCCTTAATCAGCGCTTCCTGTTTCCGCTGGGTCGCCAGGACCAGCAGCAGGCTGGCGACGTTGGCGCATGCGATCAGCAGGATCATCAGGACCACCGAAATCAGCACGGCGGCAATCAGTTGCGCGCTCCGCACATTGTCGGGATGCAGCAGCGTAGCGCTGGTCAGCTCCGCGTACGGGTTTCTCTCGGAACTGGGGTAGGCCGCGCAGAGCTGCGACCATAGCGCTTGCACCTCAGCGCGAGCCTGTGCCCGCGTCGCACCGGGAGTCAGACGGCCTTCGAGCAGCACCAGCCGATATTCGCGATTGGCGAGCGTCGCGGCCTCCTGGGTCGCCAGGTTCAGGATCACGTCCGTGCCCAGACCCAGTACCGGTCCGATGAATTGCCGGGGTGCAACCCCCACGATGGGTATTTCATGGTGATTCATCGTCAAGGTTTTGCCGATCACGTTGGGATCGGCTCCCCAGCGCCGCCAGCACGTGTACGTCAGGACTGCCCCGGGGATTTTTCTGTCATCGTCGCCTGGAGAGAACAACCGCCCTAGGAAAGGCCGAATCCCGAGGACCTGAAAGTAGTTGTCGGAGACCGTATTGACGATGCTCAACTCATCGCGCCGGTTGAAGCGCGTCATGCTCTTGTCGATCCCGTAATTAAAGCCCGCTACTCCGGAAAACGTCCGTGCGTGATCGCGGATGTAGTGATAATCCAGGTAGGAGAGATTGTTCCGGACGCCGTCGCGCGCAATGGTGAAGATCGTCACCAGCTTCCCGGGATCCGTCGCCAAGGGAGGCCGCAGCAGCATGGTATCGGAAAGGCTCAACGCCAGGACGCTGAGCCCCATGGCTACTGCGAGCGAAAAAATCGCGATCGCGTGAAGCTTCCAGTTCTTTAGCAGGCGCCGGATCATCCGGTGGCTCCTCGCATGTCGAGAACCAGTTTAGCCCGCCCAGGATCAATCGCTTAGAGACGCGCCGGCGTGCGGCCCGTTCACACTGTGGCTACTGCTTGACGTTCCCGCCTGGCGCGGTCGGCGTCGGACCCGCCTTGGGGCTCTGATAATTCGGAAACGCGGGCCGATGCGGCTCCGGAACCGGATTGGTCTTCATCTGCTCCATCGCAATCGCGACAGCACGCTCCAATTGGGGATCGTGGCCGTCGTGGACCAGCTTCGGGTCTTGCTCGACCACCACATCGGGCGCGGTGCCGTGATTCTCGACGTCCCACTGGCCTTTGGGGCTGAAGAATCCGAAGTTTGGCGAGGTGACATTGCCGCCGTCCATCAGCACCGGATACTGCGAGACGCCGACCAGGCCTCCCCAGGTCCGTTTGCCGACCAGTGTGCCGGTCTGCGTGTAGTGGAACATCCACGGCATCATGTCGCCGCCGGAGCCGGCCATCTCGTTGATGATCATCACCTTCGGACCGAAAATCGACGCCGCCGGAGTCCGGTAGATCGCGCCGTAACGCGGCTGCCACCAGCCCATCAGCGGACGGTTCAGGACGTTGATCACATAGTCGGCCACCTGGCCGCCGCCGTTGAACCGTTCGTCGATAATCGCGCCCTGCTTGTCCACCTGGGCAAAATAGTAGCGATTGAAAGACGTCAATCCGCCTTGCCCCGTGTCGGGCATGTAGACGTAAGCCAGCTTCCCTCCGCTCAACTGATCCACCTTGCGGCGATTGTCTTCCGTCCAGGCTTCGTGGCGCAGTTGTTGTTCGCTCGCGACCGGAACCACGGTGATTTCCCGCGCATTCGCTCCGGATGCATCTGACGCGACTTTGATGACGACAGTTTTATCCGCGTCTCCTTCGAGCAGGCGCGAAATATCGTCGGTGCCTTTCAGATCCTGGCCCTGGATCGAAAGAATGTAGTCGCCGGAGTTGAGGTTCAGGCCAGGCTCCGCCAGTGGAGCACGCACCTGCGGATTCCAGCTCTCTCCCGAGTAGATTTTCTTAATGCGATAGCGGCCATTGGCGATTTCGTAATCGGCCCCCAGCAAGCCGCCTTGGACACGAGCAGGCTCGGGAATATTTCCGCCGCCGCCGCGCAGATGACCGACGGTGAATTCGCTGAGGAAGTCGTGGATGATGTAGTTCAGATCGGCGCGGGATGCCAGGGAATCGAGATATTTTTCGTACTCCTTCTCGCCATCCGCGGAATTGACGCCGTGGAGATTGGCGTCGTAGAAATAGCTCTTCTCGATGCGCCAGACTTCGTGATACATCTGCTTCCATTCGGCGATCGGCTCGACGTTGACTTCCATGGAAGCCACTTTAAGCGCGCCCTCCCCGGCCTTTACCGGTGCGGTCGCGGAGGCGATCACATATTGTGGCGGAGTCGCTGCGCCCCGCCCGCGTCCGCCGCCAGCCGCGGCCAGGCGGAGCAGGAGTTTCTCCCCATTCGCGGAAAGGTCAAAGCTCTGCACGCCGTCCGCGAGTTTCTCCGCTTTGCGCGTCTTCAGCTCGTATTTCGAAAGCGTAGTGCCGCTGCCGAAAGCGTTAACGCCGCCGGGCAGCTCCTGGTAATAAATCACGCCCGGTTTGCCGGCTTCCAGCCTGATATAAAGGCGCGCGGGTAATGGAAAAGCAACCGTGCGCTGCATGATCTTGTCGAAGTCGATTCGCACGGCCTTGGGAGGGGCGTCGGTGTGTCCACCACCGGCAGCGGCGGGCTTCGGCTCCATCGGTTTTTCTTCATCGCTTTCCGGAACCAACGGCGAGGCGACATTGTTCGCCAAGACGATCAGATAAATACCGTAAGTCACCGCATGCTCATCGCTGGTCATATCCAGGCCGCTCGAAACCGGTCCGTAGTTGGTGCTCGCCAGGAAATATAAATACTGGCCGTCACGGTCGAAGGCGGGGGACTGGGCATCGCTCATCCCGTCGGTGACCTGGGTGCTCTTGCCGTCGTCGAGCGAATATATCGAAATCGCATGCAGGCGATTCGGCATATTCTTGACGTACGCGATCCACTTCGAATCGCCGGACCAGTTGAAGTCGCGATTCAACTCGTAGGAATAATCGGTATCGACTTTGGTCAACTTTCCGGAGGTGACGTCAACGTTCCACAGGTTGAGCTGATTGTCGGTGAACGCGACGTTCTTGCTGTCGGGGGACCATTTCGGGTCGAAATAGAAAGAGGCCTTGCCAGGCCAGCGGAAGTTTTCGAGTTTCGCCCTCCCCGTTTTGCGACTTGATGTGCAGCGCATACTCACCGGATTCATCGGAGAAATAGGCAATGGATTTCCCGTCCGGCGACCAGACTGGGGTGCGTTCCATGACGCCCGGGGTGTTGGTAAGATTGCGGATCTCGCCATGCTCCGCCGGAACCGTCATCACCTCGCCATGGGCTTCAAAGACCGCGCGCACGCCGGTAGGAGAGATTTTCGCGGACGCGAATCTCGCGCGAGACATTTTGGAAGTGCGGCCGGACCTCGGACAAGTCGGCTTCGATCTCAATCGGAACCCTGTTGCTATTATGTGTCGCTAAATCGTAAATGTAAATCTGTCCGAATTGCTCATAAACGATCCCTCCAGGCCCTGCGCTGGCGTTCATGATGTCTTTCCCGGTATTTTCGATCAGCTTCGCGACAGCTTGCGACTGCGGATCGTAACGATACAGCGTCATAGGGCCGCCGCGGTCTGAGAGGAAGTAAATCTTGTCGCCGATCCACATCGGATTGATGTCGTTCGAATCCGTGCGCGGAATTTTGACGGTGGTCAGATCGGCGAAATTCACCACCCACAGATAGCTGGCCTCACCGCCACGGTAACGTTTCCAGGCGACGAAGTTCGTGAATCCAGGCGCGAACTGGCCTCCGTCCAGGGGGGCGTAAACCATCCGCTTGCCGTCCGGCGAATACGCGCCTGTGCAGGCCATGGGAAGTGGCAGAACGTCCGCCATGCCGCCATCGACCGAGACCGTGAAAAGCTGGGTAAAACGTGAATAACTGTTTCGATTTGAGCGGAAAACCAACCGTTTCCCGTCGGGGGTCCAGCCCACCAGACGATCGGGATCCGGATGATACGTGATACGCTTAGGTGTACCTCCCGCCGCCGGCATCGTGAACACATCGATGTTGCCATCATATTCGCCAGTGAAGGCGATGGTGTTTCCGTCGGGTGAGAATTCGGCCTCGGTCTCGAACCCGACGCCCGCAGTAAGCCGTTCAGCTTTGCCACCTTGGCGGTTGACCGTCCACAGATCGCCCGCATAGGAGAAGACGATCTGGGTCTTGTTCATGGTTGGCCGTTGGACCAGGTGCACGGTAGCCTGCGCGCCGAATGCGGCTGACGCCGCGGCGAAGACGAAGAAAAAACCAGATAGCTTCATGAAATGTAACCTTTCTTGACTGCTAAGTTTACTACTTCTCATGCATTTACGGAATCGAAACACATCCTCGCTGCCGGTCGTCTGCTATATAGAGGTCACTTAGTTGACGAGAAAGGAAACCCGAGGTTTGAAGTTACTCGCCGCATTCTTAGGGATTTGTGCGTTCGCTACCGCCAGCCTGAATACCGGGGCGTCGACGCCTGACCACAGGCCAGAGAAACTGGAGGCGTTTTTCAAATCGTTTGGATGTCCCGCGCCTTATCACGTTACCGATTATCTCCATGCGGCCGACATGTATGCGCTCGATTACCGGCTGCTGCCGGCACTTTCCGTGCGGGAGAGCACCTGCGGAATATACGCGCGCGAAAATAACCGCTGGGGTTGGAATTCGGCTCGCACAGACTTCTCCTCCGTAGGGCACGGAATCCACTTCTTGGCGCGCAAGCTGTCGAACGGACGTTGGTACCGGGGTAAGAATCTGAATCAAAAACTACATACCTACAATCCCGAGCCCCATTATGCCCGCCAAGTGAAACAGCTGATGCGGCAGGTGGACTCGGACGAGGCCGCTAAGTCGCCTGAGTCGGTGTCCCAGCCTGGGAACGCCATGCCGGCCAACCCGGTTCGATGGTGGCCGCCGATGCGCCTTTCGCTTCTGGTCAGCGGCCGCTTGCGCTGCAACCCTTTTGGTGGCGTAACTTACCATATCCTTCTCAGTGAAAGTGAGCGTCTGGCCCTGCTCCACTTCCGTCAGGTCGGCCAGTAGGTGCCGGCAGAGCAAGGGAAGTTCCTGCATCGGGATCGAATACTTCCGAATGAGGGTAAGATCGACGCCGACGAAAAACTCCGTGCGCTTCCGCTTTCGATCCGCGGTGACGCCTTCGAATGCGAACCGCCGGATGTTCAAATCCTGATATTTCATAGGGACAGGGGTTGGAGAAAGCTGGAGCACAAAGCTTGCCCTTGACTAACGAAAAGGTAGCTCAGTGTATGGGAATGCCAAAGGTCACTTACTGAGGTGCACTGTCGCTGCCGAAGAAGAATTTGCCGGTACCGCTAACAACTGCTTTGATGAGGGCTTCTCTGATCACTTGGCCACTTGGCAACTGGTTTGCTATTTGAAGTCAGTTTGGTCTCGAACGGATGAGTGAAGATGTATCGATTTGAGGGTCTGAGTAAGAAAGGAGGTGTTCTGGAGGTAACATACCAGTAGT
>CAVPKR010000111.1:0-11619 GCA_963705675.1 Terriglobia bacterium | reverse complement strand
CGCCCTTCGAAGAAGGGTGGTTCCTTGATGTAATATACGGGAACATCAGGATTTTCTGGAAGGATGGAACGACTCAGTCCAGCGGATTTCTTCAGGCTCTGCGACACCCCGAATATCCAAGTTCACCACCACCGGGTCCTGTCCGCTGCGCACCACCACAGCTTCCACCGGCATCTCCGGACTCGCGTTCATTTCCTGATGCGGCACGAACGGCGGGACAAAGATGAAATCCCCGGGACCCGCTTCGGCTACGTATTCGAGCTGCTCACCCCACCGGAACCTGGCCCGTCCACGCACGATGTAGAGCACGGTCTCGAGCTCGCCGTGGTGATGCGCGCCGGTCTTGGCGTCGGGGTCCACTACGACCGTCCCGGCCCATAGCTTGTTCGCTCCGGCGACCGCGTGCGTGATGGCGGCGGCGCGGGTCATTCCGGGGGTTTGGGCGGTGTTGGTGTCCAGCTCATTCGCGCGGACCACCGGATGCCGTGCGCCTTCCATCGTCATTGCGGCGAAGACGAAGCGCTGGCGCCTTCTACCGGGAATCCTTTTTACCCAATCTTTCGCGAAATTGGTGGGGATCTCCATGATCTTGATGTTTTTGTAGCCGAGGCTCTTCAACAGGCTGTACGCGGGCTTCATGTTGGGGCAATGGTCCGAGGGGCAGCATCCGCAATACAGCAGAATCTGCCGGTCTTTGGCGACCCCGGCTACGGCTTTCTTCAGCTCGTCGAGACCCGCATCTTTCGATCCGGGGCCCGCATAGACGGAACCGGGAATAGTCACCTTCGCTCTTGTACAGCACCGCGAATCCGACTTGATACACCTGCGGCGGATTCGACTGTTTCAGTTGACGGGCGGCATCCTCCGGCGTGACAACCTCAGCCGAGCTCCACGGAGGATTAATTGCTGCGCGATTGGGCTTTTCCTGCGCAGCCAGAACCAGGGCGAACAGTACCAAAGACAGGATCTTCATATCGTCTACGTTACCTCACCTGCGCATGAGCGGCTAAATCGACCTAGACTTTCTACCGGGTAGAATCCGCCCACTTCTTCCGGTGCTCTGATGAGCTGATGCCCGCATGATGGAGGCAGAGGTTTTTTTTCAACATGTCTAGTCTGGTTCAGTTTTCAGATGAGCTCGCGTCGGTGGTGGAGCGCGCCGGGCAGTCCGTGGTCGCGATCTATGGAGGCGGGCGAATCCGTCCAGCGGAGTCCACTGGAAGGCGGGCGTCATCGTTACCGCCGAGCATTCGTTACGCCGAGATGAGGATATTCAACTTGGCCTTCCGGATGGCCGGATCGTGCCGGCTGAGCTAGCCGGGCGCGACCCCGGCAGCGATTTGGCGGTGCTGAAGTTCGATCCGGCCGGTATGCCGGTGATCCCTACGGGCGGTGACGCTAAGACCGGCAACATCGCGATCGCCGTCGGGCGTCATCGCGAAATCGGGGTTTGCGCGGCCCTCGGAATCGTCAGCGTGACCGGTCCGGCGTGGAACAACTGGCGAGGAGGGCGGGTCGACGGATTTATCAGGTTGGATTTGGCGCTTTATGCAGGCTGCTCCGGAGCGGCGGTGCTGAATGCGAACGGCGAAGCCATCGGCATCGCGACGTCCACTCTATCGCGGATCGCGCCGGTGGCGATTCCCAGATTACGGTAGATCGCGTCGCAGCGGAGTTGGTGGGTCGAGGCTACATCGCCAAGGGATACATCGGTGTCGGCTTGCAAACGATACCATTGCCGCAAGATCCTGCGGGGTCCGGCCTGATCGTATTGAGCGTCGAACCGGATAGCCCGGCTGCGAAAGGCGGTTTGGTGATCGGCGACATTCTGATCTCGCTCGACGGCCGAGCCACGAAAGATCCGCGCGACGTGCAAAGCTTCCTGCGTGGCGACTACATCGGCAAGACCGTTCCCGCGTCCATTCTGCGCGGCGGCAAACGCACGGAATTGAAGATTACCGTCGCTGAAAAAGGCAAGTGACACGCGTCATCGTCGTTACGTCATCGCCGCTGCTGCGCGCCGGGCTCGAATCGGTGGTCGATGTCGTGGGTTCGGCGGCGACGCTAGAGGAAGCCGAAGCTTTGGGTCTTGATCCCGCCTTGATCGTCGTCGATTGGGATCAGGATCAGGCCCTGGAGCTGATCGACTTTGCGGCCGAGTCGCCGCCGCTTCTGGTTCTGGCTTCCGACCCGCAGCCGCCATGGATGAATGAGGCTCTACGGGCGGGAATCCGAGGGATTCTGCCGCGCGACGTCTCGACGGCCGAAGTGGCCGCCGCCATTGAAGCGGCGGCGGCCGGGCTGGTGGTGCTGCATCCGCACGCGGTGGAAGGGGCGACGGTGCGCACCGATCCTTTGCGTCCGGTGGAATCGCTAAGTCCGCGGGAGATCGAAGTCTTGCGGCTGATGGCCGAAGGATTGAGCAACAAAACCATCGCCTGGCGGCTGAGCATTTCCGAGACACAGTGAAATTTCACGTGAACTCGATTTTCTCCAAGCTGGGCGTTGGTACTCGTACCGAAGCCGGTCATGTTAGGGGTACGGCGAGGGCTGGTTTTGCTCTAGCCAACTGATATATACTAGGCAACCGTCATTCAGAGAGAGGCTCGGATGGTTGCGACCTCAGTACTGCTGCTTTCGCTCGCGTTCCAACTAGACGGCCCGATCACGCCTCGGATACGCCCGGAAACCACGCCCGCAGCCGACCTGCGGGTCGACGTGCCTTTGGTCTTAATTCCCGTGCATGTGACCACGCCGGTGGGCGCTTCGGTCACTAATCTCCCGGGAGGAGATTTTCATCTCTTCGAGGACGGAGTGGAACAAAAAATCACCTCTTTCAGCACCGAGGATGCTCCCATCTCGATCGGAGTGCTGTTCGATTCGAGCGGCAGCATGCACAACAAGATTGGCAAATCGGCGGAGGCGGCCGAGGCGTTTTTCAAGACCGCGAATGCCGATGACGAGTTCTTTCTGATCGAGTTTAACAACCGTGCGAAGCTGTCGGTCCCGTTCACGCGCGATTCCGCGGCTATCTCCAGCCGGATTTCTCACGCTCACGCGCTGGGCCAGACCTCGCTACTGGACGCGATTCATCTCGCGCTAATCCAGATGAAGAGCGCGAAGAACCTGAGAAAAGCGATTCTGATCGTATCGGACGGCGGCGATAATCGGAGCCGGTACACGGAAGGCGAAATCATGTCGGCGATGCGCGAAGCCGACGTGCAGGTTTACGCCATGGGAATTTTCGACGGCGATGATATTCCGAAGAAGACCCCAGAAGAGCGCAATGGCCCGCGTCTGCTGGACGAGCTTGCAATGGAAACCGGCGGCCGGCATTTCCCGGTCCAGAACGTGAACGATCTGCCGGGCCTTTGCCAGCGCATCGGCGCAGAACTGCGCAATCAATATCTAATCGGCTATTCGCCCGCGAATTCGGCCGAGGATGGAAGCTACCGTCACGTCAAAGTGATCGTGGCGGGGCCGGAAATCTCGCAAAAGCTGCGGACGCATCACCGGCAAGGCTACTACGTGGGCGGCACGGAAAAGCCGTAGAATCTGAACATGCGGCTTAGCATGTTGTTGTGCGCGGCGTCTGTCGCCTTCGCGCAGTCTTCCTCGGATCGAATCGTTCTTCAGACCACCACGGTGCTCGACGGCAAGGGCGGCACGCTGAAGAATCAGCAGATCGTCATCGAAGGCTCTAAGATCGTCGAGATTAGGGCCGGAAAGAACGGCGCTTCCTACGATCTGAAGGGCTTGACCGTAATGCCCGGATGGATCGATACGCACGTCCATATAAGCTGGCATTTCGATAAAGATCACAAGCTGGTTAACGGGCGCGAAGATCCGAAAGAATCGGCGCTGTATACGGCGGAAAATGCGTGGTTGACGCTGCAAGGCGGATTCACCACCGTGCAGAGCGTCGGGGCGCCGATCGATGCCGATGTCCGGGACGGATCAATCAAGGCTCGTTGCCAGGGCCGCGAGTGCTCACGTCGATCCGTCAGATCACCAATATGACGGCGGCGCAGGATCGCGATCATCCGGCGACTCCTGAGGCGTTGCGCGAGTTTGTCCGCAAGACCAAAGCCGAGGGCGCCCACCTGATCAAGCTGTTTGCGACGGCCGGCATGGGGGCGGGCGGAGCGCAAACGCTAAGCGACGCGCAGATCCAGGCAATCTGCGGAGAGGCGAAAAACGTCGGCTTGCGAGCCATCGTCCACGCGATCTCCGACGCCGGGGCGAAGGCGTCGGTGCTCGCCGGATGCACTTCCATCGAGCATGGCGATTACATCAAGGAGGAAACTCTGGCGCTGATGGCCGAACGCGGAACCTTCTTCGATCCCAACTTTTTAGTACTGCACAATTACATCGATAAGAAGGAAAGCTTTCCCAATATCCGCGATCTGAAGCCGCTGGAGGATGCAATCGAGCCCACCGCCAAGGTTCTGCAAATGGCGCGCGCACACAAAGTGAAAGTGGTGCTGGGGACTGACGCCGTCGCCGGCGCGCATGGCCGCAACGCGGAGGAGTTCATCTATCGCGTCCGCGACGGGCACGACAAGCCCATGGACGCGCTGATCAGCGCCACGTCGATGGCCGCGGAATCACTGGGTATGGGCGATAAAATCGGCAGCATCGCTCCGGGATTCGAGGCGGATTTAGTCGCCACCGAAGGCAATCCGATGGAAGACATTACCGCGGTTCGCCGCGTGGTCTTCGTGATGAAGGGCGGCAAAGTGTATCGAAACACCCGCAGGTAGTGCGTTTGGAGGTACACTCTACTTCTATGAAGCTACCGTTGCGCCTGTTCCTGTTCCTTTTGGCCGCATCGTTTCTGCCCGCACAAACCGCGCCCAAGATCACCACGCCCAAGGAAGCCCTGGGCTTCAATCTGGGTGACGACTACATGATGGCGACGTATACCCAGCTCGAGACCTATTGGAAGAAAATCGCCTCAGAATGCGACCGCTGCAAGCTGGTCGACATGGGCCCGACCGAGCAGGGCCGCCGTCAGTGGATGATGATCATCACTTCGCCGGCGAACCAGAAGAAGCTGGATCACTATAAGGAGATCTCGGCTCGTCTGGCGCATGCGGAAGGCTTGACCGACGATCAGGCCAAAGCGCTAGCGCATGAAGGCAAAGCAGTGGTGTGGATCGACGGCGGATTGCACGCAAGCGAGACCGTGGGGTCCCAGCAGCTTATGGAAATGGTCTACGAGATGGCCAGCCGGACCGATCCAGAGACTATTCGCCTGCTGGACGACACGATTCAGTTATACGTGCAGGCGAATCCGGACGGCCAGGAAATGGTCGCAGATTGGTACATGCGCGAAAAAGACCCGCTGAAGCGCAACATGAACGGCATGCCGATGCTCTACGCCAAGTACGTCGGCCACGACGACAATCGCGATTTCTATATGTCGGCGATGAAGGAATCCACCAACATGAACCGGGTCTTGTTCCAGGAATGGTACCCGCAGATCATGTACAACCATCACCAGACCGGTCCTGCCGGCGCGGTGATTTTCATGCCGCCATTCCGGGATCCGTTCAATTACAATTTCGATCCGCTGGTCCCACTGGGCATCGAGTTGGTAGGAACCGCGATGCATAGCCGCCTGGTGGCCGAGGGCAAGGGCGGATCGGCCATGCGGACCGGCGCGAATTATTCCACCTGGTGGAACGGGGGTCTGCGAACGGTCACGTATTTCCACAACATGATCGGGATTCTGACCGAGATTATCGGCGGCCCGACGCCTATCGACATCCCGCTGGTCCCGGAAAAGCAATTGCCGCAAGGCGATTGGCCGATGCCGATCGCACCGACCACGAATGGCCAGAAATGGCATTATCGCCAGTCGATCGAGTATGAGATGTCGAACAATCGGGCCATCCTCGATTTGGCGTCGAAGTATCGCGAGACTTTTCTGTACAACATTTATCAGATGGGCCGAAATTCGATCCAGAAGGGCAGCCAGGATACCTGGACCACTACGCCGAAGCGAATCACCGCGATGGAGGAAGCCGCAGCCAAGATGGCTCCCGCGGGTGGAAGGGGAGGCCGCGGCGGCGGCCGAGGCGGAGCGGCCGGTGGCGATCTTCCGGCAGGTCTGACCGCGGGCGGCCTGGGTGCGGCGACCATTCCCAGCGAGATTTACAATACCGTTCTGCACGATCCGAAAATGCGCGATCCGCGTGGCTACGTGATTCCATCCGACCAGGCCGATTTCGCCACTGCGACGGAATTCGTGAACGCCCTTCTCAAGAACGGCATCACCATCATGAAGGCTACTTCGCAATTCACGGTAGCCGGGAAAAATTATCCTTCCGGATCGTACGTGGTTAAGACTGCGCAGGCTTTTCGTCCCCATGTCATGGACATGTTCGAGCCGCAGGATCATCCCAACGATTTCGCCTATCCGGGCGGGCCTCCGAAGCCGCCTTACGACATCACTGGCTGGACGCTCGCTTATCAGATGGGCGTGAAATTCGACCGAGTTCTTGACGATTTCAACGGGCCCTTCACGAAGATCAACGGCCTGCTGCCTCCGCCGGCGGAACCGGTTACCGGAACCGGGACCGCGGGATTCCTGATCAGCCATCGCATCAATAATTCATTCGTGCTGATCAATCGGCTGCTGAAATCCGGCGTCGACGTTTACTGGGTAAAGCGCGACCTGACCGCCGACGGCGAAGATCTGGGTACGGGCGCGATCTGGGTCCCCGCTTCGGGCCAGGCCCGTAGCATTGTCGAGCAAGGCGCGAAACAGCTCGGGGTGCCTGCGCATGCGGTTGCCAAGGCGCCGTCGGGTGACGCGATGAAGCTGAAGCCGATCCGCATCGGCCTGATGGATCAATATGGCGGCAGCATGCCGTCAGGCTGGACTCGCTGGATCTTCGAACAGTATGAGTTCCCGTTCACGGTGATTTATCCGCAAACGCTGGATGCCGGCGATCTCAAGTCGAAGTTCGACGTGATCGTGATGACCGATGGCGCATATCGACGTCCGGGCACCGGCGGGCGCGGCGGCGGCTTCGGCAATCAGGTCCCGGAGGATTTGCCGGCCCAATATCAAGGCTGGACCGGACGGATCAGCGAAGATAAGTCCTTGCCACAGCTTAAGAAATTCGTCGAGTCCGGCGGATCCATTGTCAGCGTCGGAAGCTCCACCAGCATGGCGGAGCTGCTCGGTCTTCCGGTGAAAGATTACTTGACGGAGAAGGGCGCAGACGGCCGAGATCACGCGCTGCCGCGCGAGAAATTCTATATCCCCGGTTCGCTGCTCAAGACCAATATCGACAACACCAATCCACTGGCATACGGGATGCCAAGCGAAGTCGACGTGTTCTTCGACAATAGCCCCGTGTTCAAAATGGAGCCGAACTCGGAATTGAAAAAGACTTCGTCGGTGGCGTGGTATTCAGGAGCGACGCCGCTCGATAGCGGGTGGGCGTGGGGACAGCAGTACCTCGACGGCGGGACTGCGGTCGCGGAAGCCACGGTTGGAGAAGGCAAGGTGATGCTGCTGGGTCCTGAGGTGACGTTCCGAAGCCAGCCGCACGCTACTTACAAGCTGTTATTCAATGGGTTGTACTTTGGCAGCGCCAAAGATGAAGTATTGAAATAATTCATTTTAGAAAGGGTGTCTATGAAGACGCTAATTACAGGCTTGATTTGTGCCTGGGCGGCCAGTACCGCGTATGCCCAGTATGATAGCCCCGCGGCGAATACCTCGGTGACCATCGCGGGCAAGAAAATCACGATTCAATATCATGCGCCGTCCATGCATGGCCGCAAGATCTTCGGCGGGCTGGTTCCATACGGACAGGTTTGGCGCGCCGGGGCGAACGACGCCACCGCGCTGCACACCGATGCCGATTTGCAAATGAAGAATATCAATATCCCCAAGGGCGATTACACTTTGTTCGTCTGGCCCCAGGCCAACGGGTTCCAGTTAATCGTCAACAAGCAGACCGGACAATGGGGACTCGAATATCACCAGAACCAGGACCTGGGGCGCGTGCCGATGGATATGAGCAAAGCTCCTGCGCCCATCGACACGTTCAAGATCACTTTGTCCGCGGCCGGCGGTAATAGCGGCAAACTCCAGATGGAGTGGGAAACCACGATTTTTTCGGTTCCCTTCAAAGTCCAGTGAGTCATTTCGACCTGGCCGCCGCCGCCCGGCAGGAAATGATCGATCACGGCTTTGATCCGAATTTTCCGCCCGGTACAGATCAGCAAATCGCGAATTATAGAAACCAGCCCGCGCCGAAGCCGACGGACGATGTGCGCGATCTGCGCGATCTCTTGTGGTCGTCGATCGATAATGATACGTCGCGCGATCTGGATCAGATTGAAGTTGCCGAATCGGCGGGGGCCGCAGGCACACGCATCCGGGTGGGTGTGGCCGACGTGGATATCGCAGTAGAGAAGGGCTCCCCGATCGATCATCACGCTTCGGCCCAGACCACTACGGTCTACACCGGAGTCAAGAATTTCCCGATGCTGCCGGACGACTTCTCCACCGGCCTGACGTCGCTCAACGAAAACGAAGACCGGCTGGCGGTGGTGGTCGAATACGTAGTCGCGGACGACGGGTCGACGTCGGCGCCCTCCATCTACCGCGCGCTAGTGCGGAACAAGGCGCAGCTCGCCTACAATGGCACGGGCGCGTGGCTCGAAGGCACGGGGCCTGCGCCCCCCAAGGTCGCGGCTTCAGCCGATTTGCAGGCTCAACTGAAGCTACAGTCGGATACCGCGGAAAAGTTGTGCGAGAGCCGTCATCGCCGCGGCGCTCTCGACTTTGACCGCGTGGAAACCGAACCCATCATAGGCAACGGTACGGTCCAGGGACTCGCCATACGCCAGCGGAATCGGGCCACGCGCCTGATAGAGGATTTTATGGTGGCAGCCAATGAAGTGATGGCGCAGACGCTGGCGCACGCCGGTATTTCCTCCATTCACCGCATCGTCAAAACGCCCCAGCGGTGGCCGCGCATTGTCGCGCTGGCCGATCGCTACGGCGCGAAATTGCCGGATCAGCCGGATTCGGCCGCGCTCAACCAATTTTTGATGAAAACGCGGGAATCCGACTCCGCGCATTACCCGGACATCTCACTCGCCGTGATCAAGCTGATGGGACCCGGCGAATATGTGCTGTCCCGCCCCGGCTCGCCGGATCAAGGCCATTTCGCGCTGGCGGTTCAGGATTACACGCATTCCACCGCCCCCAACCGCCGTTTTGCGGATCTGGTGACGCAGCGGCTGATCAAAGCCCTGCTGGCGAAGCGTCCGGTGGCGTATAACGATGGGGAACTTGGGTCGATCGCCGCAAACTGCACGCTGAAAGAGGATGCTGCTCGAAAGGTGGAGCGCGTCATGAACAAGCGTATCGCGGCCGTAGCCCTGACATCCCACATCGGCGAAAGCTTTAACGGAGTGGTGACCGGCGTCACCCCCAGCGGCACCTTCGTCCGCATCCTGAGGCCGCCGGCAGAAGGGATCCTGATCCGCGGACAAGAAGGCGTGGATGTGGGAGACGAACTTCGCGTAAGGCTGGTGAGCACCAATCCGCACCGGGGCTTTATCGACTTCGCCCGTTAGCTGAGCCGCCATGCGAAGCATGCGGTCGATCCAGCGCCAACCGGATCAACTCGCTCGCCAAACCGGGCCCTCATTTGCGAAAGCGCCGTGACTTGCGGTTCGGGCTCCAGACGATTAATCTGAGTATTCGCCTGGAAGGAGACCTCAATGTTCAAGTACTCGTTTGCCGTTCTGCTTTCCGCCGCGTGCGTGTTCGCGCAGCCGAAGGTAACCCCCGAAAAAGAAGCCGCCATGAAAGCCGACCTCAATGGCCAGATCGACGCCATGAAGAAGCAGGCGCAGGTCATGGTCGATAGCGTCTTCAGTTTCGGCGAGCTCGGGTTTCCAGGAGTTCGAGACTTCGAAGTATCTGACCGGAATCCTCGAAAAGGAAGGCTTCAAGATCGAGCGGGAGTTGCCGGCATTCCGACCGCCTGGGTCGCTTCCTGGGGCGAGGGCAAGCCGGTATCTCGCTCGGCTCCGATATCGATGACATCCCGCAGGCCTCGCAGAAGCCCGGCGTGGCGTATCACGATCCGATGATCGAAGGCGCGCCGGGCCACGGCGAAGGACACAATTCCGGAGTGCCGCTCAACATCATCGCGGCGATCGCGGTGAAGAAAGTGATGGAGCGCGAACATCTGCAAGGCACCCTTCGGTTTTGGCCCGGCGTCGCCGAAGAATTGCTCGGCACCAAGGCCTACTATGTTCGCGCCGGGATGTTCAAGGATGTCGACGTGGTTTTATTCACGCACGTCGCCAACAACTTTGGCGTTTCGTACGGGCCGAGCGGCGGCAACGGTCTGGTGTCGGTCGAATACATGTTCAAGGGCGAGAGCGCGCACGCTGCGGCGCTCCCTGGCGCGGCCGTAGCGCCCTCGATGCGGTGGAGCTGATGGACGTCGGGTGGAATTTCCGCCGGGAGCATCTGCGCCTGGCGCACGCGCGTCCATTACGTGATCACCAACGGCGGCGATCAGCCCAACGTGGTCCCGCCGAACGCATCCGTCTGGTTTTACTTCCGCGAAGCCGACTACGACCACATCATGAATCTGTGGCAAATCGGCGACAACATGGCGAAGGCCGCTACGTTGATGACCGATACCACTTTCGGCGAGGCTGCTCGGAAGTGCGTGGTCGGGGCATTTCAACAAGCCGATCGCCGAAGCGATGTATGAGAATATCAAGAAGGTCGGATTGCCGGTGTGGTCGGAGGACGACCAGACGTTGGCCAAGGCGTTCCAGAAGGAACTGGGGCGCCGGTGAGCGGTCTGGCGACGAAGATTTCGAGCGATGCGCGCGCCCCGTGCAGAAGAAGACACGGGAGAAGAAGGCGGCGGCCAGCAACCGACCGGCGGCGGCTCCGACGATATCGGCGACGTTTCCTGGGTCGTGCCGACCATCACACTGCGTTTCCCCTCGAACATTCCCGGCGGTCCGGGTCACAACTGGGCCAATGGCGATTTCCATGGCCACGCCGATCGCCCACAAAGGCGTGATCGCAGGCGCGAAGGTGCAGGCGATGACGATGATCGACATCCTGACTGCATCCCGAGCTGGTGAAAGCGAGCTGGGATTATTTCAACAATGTTCAAACCAAGGATCAGAAATATGTTCTTTCCTGCGGCCTGACGATAAGCCTGCGATCTGGCTTAACGAAAAAATCATGGCGAAGTATCGGACCAGATGAAGAAACTCTACTATGATCCTTCGAAGTACGACACCTATTTGGATCAGCTCGGCATCAAGTATCCGACGGTGAAAGCCGGCGGAGCGGCAGCGAGCCCAGGGAAAAACTAAGCGCTTCACGTCCGCGGAGCGGGCACTTTGCCAAAGCGGCACAACTGGATAAAGTGCTATACTTAACTTGTCTTTGCGTACATCCGTTTCACCACGAGTGCCTTCGGGCGGCTTCCCTGCTTACTTCGAACATTGGGTCTGGAGCGCAGTCTGAACAAAGACGAATTTACCCCATAAGGACCATCTCTTCGTGACCAACATCTTCGTAGGAAATTTAAGCTACCAGAC
>CAVPKR010000110.1:0-7276 GCA_963705675.1 Terriglobia bacterium | reverse complement strand
CGATCGTTGGACGATTTCGAAAATCGCTTGTTTCGCTATCACTTCCTGCTGGGTGCGGATTGGAAATTGTGCGGACGCCGCCTGGGAATGGATCGTGGGAATTTCTTTCACGCGGTTTACCGGATCGAGGAGAAGCTCGGCCGGGTGTTTAGGGAATTGGAGCCGTATTCGCTGTATCCGCTGGATGAGTATTTTTCGGGTCCGGCCAAGACCGGTGCGATGCGGGCGACCTTGCCCGCTATCCAGATGATGTGCCGTCCCATGCATTTGGAGTTTCCGCGGCCATTAGGCAAGACCGCCTAGCGGTTCGATTGCCGAGAGGGCAGAAGTTGGATACTGCCCTTTTAGCGCCGCGATGCAAAGAAATCGCGGATCATTTCGGTGCACTCCGCACCAAGCACACCTTCGACAATCTCAGCGCGATGGTTCAGCAGGTCCGTATCCGCCAGACGGAACTTGCTCCGGACCGCACCGAATCTCAAATCCCGGGCTCCAAAAATCACCCGGGAGATTCGCGCGGCCACTACGGCTCCGGCGCACATCGCGCAAGGCTCTAAAGTCACGTAAAGGGCTGCGCCTGTCAAACGATAATTATGGATGGCCGCCGCCGCTTGGCGCAGCGCGATAATTTCAGCATGCGCCGTGGGGTCCAACGTCGAGACTGGTGAGTTTTGTCCGCGCCCGATCACCTGGCGATCCAGGACGACCACCGCGCCCACCGGCACCTCTCCCGCTCGGCCGGCCTGCGCGAGCGAGGTCGAGCGCCACTCGCATATACTTTTCGTCTTCCGGATCTCGGCGTTCGTCCATGAAAATGCGTCGTTCGCCGATAGCGGCTAAGCCGATCGGCAGGCCCTCCCCTAGAATATAGTTGATGTTCCGTTACGTGCCGCTGATGTTGAAGAACTCCCTGCGCAACCGCCGCCGCAGCGTCTTGACCATTTTCAGCATCGCCGCATCGCTATGCCTGCTGGGAGTACTGTTCGCGCTGTATCGCGGGCTTTTTCTGGCGCCGCCGGCGCCTGGACAGGAACTGCGCCTGGTGACCCACCACAAAGTTTCGATTACCCAGGCGATGCCGGCGTATTTCAGCGACCGCATCCGCCAGGTGCCCGGCGTTCGCGAGGCCATGATCTGGCAGTGGTTCGGCGGCACGTATAAAGACGCGCGCGACCAGGGGAATTTCTTCGCGCGATTCTGCGTCGAACCCGATAAATTCTTCGAGGTCCGGCCCGAGATCCAATTGCCGGAGGACCAGAAGGAGGCTTTCAGGCATCTTCGCACGGCGGCCATCGCGAGCGACGATTTGGCGAAGCGCTTGGGCTGGAAGGTCGGCGAGAAGATTTTTCTCACCGGCGATATTTTCCAAGTGAATCCGGAGCTGACGCTGGTCGGCATTTTCAACGATCCCAATACCAGCGAAACGCTGTTTTTCAGCCAGACCTATCTGCGCGAGATGCTGGGCGCGGGCAATCCGCAACAGGACCTGATCGGCTCGGTTAAGTACAAGTGGACAACGTGAACGACGTGCCGCGCGTCATCCGAACCATCGATGAAATGTTCGCGACCTCGCAATATCAGACCAAGACCGAGTCCGAGCAGGCCTTCGGTCTTCAGTTCATCAGCTTCCTGGGCAACGTGAAACTCTATCTGATGATTATCTGCGCCGCGATCACGTTCACGATCCTCCTGGTGTCGGGAAACACCATGGCGATGTCCGTGCGCGAGCGACTTCGCGAAGTGGGGATTCTGAAGACACTGGGCTACACTCCGGGCGCGATTCTGTTCCTTATCCTGGGCGAAGCCGGCGTCATTTCGCTGTTGGGCGGCATCATCGGAGTCGCGCTCGCATCGGGGTTGACCGCTCTGGTGCGGCAGGGCCCCAGCTTCATACAGGCGATGAAGACGCTTGCGGTCACGCCGGATGTGGGTGTGATCTGTCTCGGTCTGGCGGTGGTGATCGGCGTCGCGAGCTCCTTCGTGCCGGCGCTGAACGCCTCGCGGACTCCGATTCTTGAATCGTTGAGGAGCACCGACTAATGGCGATTCCGATCGCGTACAATCTTCGAAACCTGGCGGTGCGTAAGACCACGACCCTGATGACGGCGCTGGGAATCGCGCTTACAGTCGCGGTGCTGGTGGCGGTGCTGGCGCTGGTGGGAGGACTGCGCAGGGCGCTCGAAACCACGGCGAATCCGCTCAATATTCTGGTCATGCGAAAAGGCGCGACGGCTGAGTTGTCCGGCGGTATGGCTCGCAGCGTATTTGAAGACTTGAAGTCCAAACCAGGAATCGCGCGGGATTCGGACGGACATCCGCTGGCTTCGCTCGAGCTAGTGACCGTGATCAACCTGCCGAGCGTTCAAAACCCGAACGGCATGAACGTCACACTGCGGGGGCTTACCGAAACCGGTTTCGAGCTACGCGAGCAAGTGAAAATCGTCCAAGGCCGCCGGTTTCAGTCCGGGTATGCGTGAAGTGATCGTAGGAAGATCCATCGCGCGGCGGTATCCGGATGCGCAGCTCGGAAAAAAGCTGCATTTCGGCCGCGGAGATTGGGAAGTTGTGGGCGTGATGGACGCTGGCCAGAGCGCGAATAACAGTGAGATCTTTTGCGATCTCAACCAGATGAGCGGCGATTTCAATCGCTACGATCAGCTTAGCGCTGCGCTGGTCCGCTCGACTGACGTGGTTTCGACGGATGCGCTGGTCAATTCGATCAACGACGACAGGCGGCTGCTCGCCGTGGCGCAGACGGAGCAGAAATATATGGATCTGCAAACCAGCTCGGCCGCGCCGATCCAATACCTGGGTGTTTTTGTGTCCATCATCATGGCGGTCGGCTCCAGCTTTGCGGCGATGAACACGATGTACGCGGCAGTGGCGCGGCGGTCGAAGGAAGTGGGCACATTGCGGGTGCTTGGATTTTCGAAAGGCAGCATTCTGACCAGCTTTTTTTTCGAATCGCTGTTGCTGTCGCTGATCGGCGGCGCTCTCGGATGCCTGCTGGTATTGCCTCTGAACAACGTGACCACTGGATTGATGAGCCTTCAAAGCTTCAGCGAGATTGCGTTTAATTTCCGGGTGGGACCGGAAGCCATGGCGATTGGGATTGGCTTCGCGTTGACGATGGGCGCGATCGGGGGGCTGTTTCCCGCGCGCTCGGCGGCCAACAAGGAAATTCTGGTCGCGCTGAGAGATACCTAGAACATGGAACCGGAACTGAAGAGTTTGCGAATCGACCGCAGCGGCAAAAAACCAGCTAGCGCTCCGTCGCGATGGTCGACGATGTGGATTCTTAGTGGCATTGGCGTGCTGTTGCTGCTGGGCGCGGGACGATTCGCGTATGGCCTGATCACTCGCGCCACGGAAGTGGACGTAGTGCGCGTTCGCGCGACCACCCCTGGCGACGCGGCGCGGGCCGGCGATGTAATCCTGAATGCGACTGGCTACATTATCGCGGCGCACCGGATTGAGCTCGCGGCGAAGGTGATCGGTAAGGTGTCGTGGATCGGCGTCGAAAAGGGCGATCATGTGAAGGAAGGTCAGGAGCTGGTGCGGCTGGAAGACGAGGAATATCGAGCACAAGTCCTGCAATTTCGCGGCAATTTGATTAATTTACAGGCGCAACTGGATCAAGCGAAAAATGGGTCGCGTCCCGAAGAGATCGCCCGCGCCAAGGCCGATCTCGAAAACGCGCGCGCGAGCGAGGTGAACGCAAAGGTCACGCTCGATCGCACGAAGCCGTTGGTCGAGCAAGGCGCTGCGACGAAGCAGAGCCTGGATGACGCCCAAGCCAAGTACGATAGTGCGGTTGCGGCGCGTATGTCGCTGGAACGGACTCATGAGCTGACGGTACTGGGCCCCAGGAAGGAGCAAATCGATGCGGCGCGCGGCTTGGTCGAACAGGCGAAGGGACAGCTCGCGTACGCGCAGGTGCAACTGGACAACACCGTGATCCGCGCGCCCGTGTCGGGTACGATTCTCGAACGCAACGTCGAAAAAGGCGAGTTCGTGACCACAGGGTTCGTAGGGGACAAGGGAGCGAAGGGATATGTTGTGTCACTGGCCGATTTAAACGACCTGAAGGTGGAATTAGACATCAATCAGAACGATTTCGCGAAATTAGGTCCGCGGCAGCGCGCGTTTATCACCACGGATGCCTTTCCCGACCGCCGGTACGAAGGCTTTATCGATGAGGTTTCGCCGGAAGCGAATCGGCAGAAGGCCACGGTGCAGGTGAAGGTTCGAGTCGCCAAGCCGGACGGTTTTCTGCGGCCGGAGATGAACGCGAGCGTCGCCTTCATCGCGGATGCCAAGGCGGGAACGGATGCGGAGAAACCGTCGATCGTGATTCCGGCATCGGCGGTTCGCGATGGAGCGGTGTTTCTGATGAGTAACGGACGCGCGGTGCGGCGCGCGGTAAAAGTGGGCTCGACGATGGCGCAGGGGGTTCGCATCGACAGTGGACTGATCGGCGGCGAGGATCTGATCGTGACTCCGCCGGCGGAGTTGAAGGACGGGGATAGGGTGAAGGTTAAATGAGCGAAACAGTGATCCAGACTCGGAATCTGACCAAGGAGTTTGTGCGCGATGAATTTCACGTGATCGCGTTGAAGGACGCCAACCTCGAAGTCCAGAAGGGCGATTTTGTGGCGTTGATGGGCCCGTCCGGCTCCGGCAAGTCGACGCTGCTGCATCTGATCGCCGCCATGGACCGGCCAAGCGACGGGGAGATTCTAGTACTGGGCGAGAATCTGCGCGCTCTTTCAGACCGCGCGATCGCGCACTGGCGCAATGAGCATATCGGATTCGTGTTCCAGAGCTTCAATCTCATCCCGGTTCTTTCGGCAATCGAGAATGTCGAGCTTCCTCTGAAACTGACGCACCTCAAGAAGAAAGAGCGGATGGAACACGCCGAAACCGCGCTCAAACTAGTGGGGCTGGGCGACCGTTTGACGCATCTTCCACGGCAGCTTTCAGGCGGGCAGGAGCAGCGCGTCGCCATTGCGCGGGCGATCGTCACCGATCCCGATCTGATTCTTGCCGATGAGCCGACCGGGAATCTGGACGCACAGTCCGCTCAAGATGTTCTGATGCTGCTGGGGCGATTGAATCGCGAGTTTGGCAAGACCATTGTCATGGTGACCCACGATCCGCACGCGGCGCGTGCAGCTACGCGGGTCCGGCATCTTGAAAAGGGCGAACTCTTACCCGAGGGTCAAGTGCCCGCGGATTACGCGGCGTAGTCAGCGCAGCCAAAGGACCATGTGGTCCTCGTCGACGTACTCGCCATCGACCATCAGCGCGTGCCGCTCATGCCCGAATACTTCAAAACCCAGCGATTCGTACATCCGTATCGCAGCGTCCTGGCTGCCGGCTACGGTCAGCCGGATCTGCTCGAGGCCCGGCAACGACCTGGCGCGGCTGATCAATTCCGTCAGGATCATGCGGCCCACGCCTTGACCGCGCCAGCGCGGTCGCACATAGACTCCCCAGATGACGGCCTTGTGCCGGGTTTTGAGGCGCGTCTCGCGCGCGAATCCGGCCATGCCGGCAAGATCCCGTTCAGGGGTAAAGGCGCCGATCACGAAGTTGTCGTCGGAGTGCGACAGGCGGGCTGTGAGAGTGGATAACGAAATCGCCTCATGCTCGGCAATCGATTCCGCGAAGGCTTTTGGCGACTGCTCCAGACGTTCGCGACGCAGGCGCTTGAAGGGAATGGCGTCCTCCGGCGTCAGAACACGAACGATCATCCGCCCATTTTAAGGGATCGTAATGGCGGAAACCTTACCGTCGCTCAGATTGACCACCCCGATGGTGTTGTCGTTCGTCATGTAGCGATAAATCTCGACTAAGTGGCCATCGTCGAACATGGTGATCCGCGACGCGGGCTGGCCGGCCTTTAAAATCTGATCCCGGTCCATTCCCGCCGCGAAGTGTTTCAAATCGGCGACGGTCACTTCAGGCGGAGGAGGGGGTGGTGGAACCGGTTCGACCACCGGCGCTGGTGGCGGCGGGGGAGGCGCGGGTGCGGGCTTATGCACCGCGGCATGCCTTGCAGGGGGAGGGGCTGGAACGAACGTATCGCCTTTCGGCACACCAGGACCCACTTCGAACAGGGGGGCGTCCTGGCTCGCGGCTGGCTTGGAGGCCGCGCCTGTTTTGGCGGCCTTGCCGGCGCTCTTATCCACCGTGCCGAAAATCTTGGTAATGCCGTCGCTGACCTTTTTCCCCGCGACTCCTCCAATGGATCCACCGGCGGCCGCGGCGGTCGCATTCTCCAACATAGCTTGGCCCCAGGCAGTCGTACCCAGAAATATGACCAGCATCGCCGTACGCATACAGTACCTCTGGCCAAATAGTAACAGGCCGCCTGCGTAAGACCAACCCGACGTTCGCCTTATATTTCTTACAAAAATGTCTCAGGCTCGATATATTACCCGCGCCCGGTTGAGTACCATCGGAAGACGCACTATGTCCGCGAATTTGTCCGAAACGACGGCGGAGGGGTCCGGCCTTACCACCTCAGAAGCTCCTTTTATCGAACAGGCGCGCGCGGGCGGCCAGCTTTACATCCGTCAGCCCTATGAATTGTATTCCGAGGAAAACCACCGGGCCTGGAACAAGTTATACACGCGAATGACCCCGCGGTGGGAGAAGTTCGCGAACCGGCATTTTCTGGCCGGCATTGAATCGGTCTGCCTGAGTCCGCATCGTGTTCCGAACCTCGACAATGTGAACAAGTATCTCGCCCCTCTGACGGGCTTCCGCGCGAAAGCCGTCAGCGGCTATGTTCCTGCGTTTCTATTTTTCGATTGCCTGCGCCGCCGCGAGTTTCCCACTACTGTGACCATCCGGCACGCTGACCAGCTCGATTATTTGCCGGAGCCGGACATTTTTCACGACATCGCCGGTCACGTGCCGATGCATACGGATCCCCATTTCGCCGACGCCCTGGTTCGCTTTGGAGAATGCGCCCGTACCGCCGCTGAAATTGTCCGCGAGATTCGCAATGAACCCTTGCGCGTACGGACGCTCACCAGCATCGTGAAAGCGATGGCGCGATTTTTCTGGTTCACCATTGAGTTCGGTCTGATGCGGTCGGACGGGGGGATTCGAGTCTACGGCAGCGGCTTGCTGAGTTCCTACGGAGAAATCGAGCACGCGATCGAATCGCCGGATGTACAGCGTTATCCGATTCAACTGGAGTGGGCCGTAAATCAGTCGTTCGAAATTCACCGGTATCAGCCGCTGCTATTCGTGGTCGATTCTT
>CAVPKR010000109.1:0-29106 GCA_963705675.1 Terriglobia bacterium | reverse complement strand
TCGGCGACTAGATTGAGGGCTTAGAGGGCGTGTGAGTACTGGTGGCGGCTGCCAAGCGGTTTGCGACCTTTTTCCGCGGCCCGTTCAGCTCGAAAATGAAGGGGAATGTACTTCGAATAAATGGCGATCTGAGTGACGCACTACACTAGCCGGCCTGGGCGCGCCCCGCGATACGATCCAGTGGCTGTGCTATGCTCGCGACGTGGCTGCTACCTCCACAGTGCGCAAAGCAGAGACTCTTCGGGTTTCCGCGGTCGTGCGCGTGACGCACTGGATTACCGTGATCGCGTTCATCGCTTTGGTCATCAGCGGCGGGGAAATAGTGATCTCTCACCCACGGTTCTACTGGGGTGAGGTTGGCAATGTGAACACCAGGCCCCTGTTCACGCTGCCGATTCCCGCATCGCGAAATACAGTTCCAACGGGCTACGGCTACGTATTGCTGGACCAAAATGGCTGGAGCCGGTATCTCCATTTTGAAGCAGCATGGCTCGCAGTGCTGACCGGCCTGGTTTATGTGATCTGGGGCCTCGCGAACGGCCACTTCCGGAAAAACCTGTTCCCATTGCCGGCCGATCGGACGTGGCGGGCGTTCCAGCAAGCCATCGTCAGGCATCTTCCCCGGGCACGAACGGCGGCAGCGGAGGCCGGTTCGTACAACGCCGTTCAACGGTCCACGTACCTGATCGTGATCTTTGTGCTGTTTCCCCTGGTGATCTGGACGGGCCTGGCGATGTCTCCGTCATTCACTTCGACGGTGCCGTTGGCCGCCAGCGCGCTTGGAGGGCGGCAGTCCGCGCGCACGATTCACTTCTTTGTTTCGGACCTTCTCCTGGTTTTCCTGGTGGTCCACGTTACGATGGTGATTATTGCGGGATTCAAAAGCCGCATGCGGGCGATGATCACCGGACGAGTTGGGATACCGAAGGAGCGCTCATGACCAACTTCTCGCGCCGTAAGCTCATCACCGGTGGATTGGCCGCCACTGCTGGAGTATCGGGCCTGGCCGCTGCCGCCCTGGTGGCGCAGCGCTACGGACTGATCCCGCCTGATAACGGCGGAGTCTGGGGTCCCGGGAAACGCTGACGTACGCTGCCCAACGTCTTCTGACCACGCATTCGGCCGCGCGCGAGTTCCCGCGCAGCATGATTTCCAGGATGCCTTTCGCCAACGAAACCGCGCCTCCCAACGATGCGTTCAAACGTCATCAGGCAAATGGGTTCCTGGACTGGCGGTTAACAGTCGACGGATTGGTTGCCCGGCCGGCATCGCTTTCGCTCTCTGACCTCAGGAGTTTACCGGTCCGCAGCCAAATCACCGAAGTGGCGTGCGAGGAGGGCTGGTCCTATATTGCCGAGTGGATCGGAACGCCCCTGGTCGAGGTCTTGCATGCCACCGGGCTTCTGCCGCAGGCGCGTTATGTGGTGTACTACTCGATCGACCGCGGCTGGTGGGAAAGCATCGACCTGGCAGATGCGCTGCATCCTCAGACCTTGCTGACTATGGGAATGAACGACGGTGATCTTCCGGTGTCGTTCGGGGGTCCGCTGCGCCTTCGTGTGCCTCGTCAATTGGGTTACAAGAGCGTGAAGTACATCACGCAGATTACGGCTACGGATAGCCTGAAGCGCTTCGGCGAGGGTCTGGGCTCCGCATCGCCCGAAGGCGGCTATGCCTGGTACGCGGGGATTTGAGAGTCTAGAGGCTGGGAAGAACCGGCAGAGACATCGGCGAGATAAATCCGCTGCCACCGCACCAGTCAATCGGTTCTATCAACTCAACGCTTGAAAAGCGCTCTACCAGGGCCATGGTTGCTGCGATCGCAGCGACCCGCACCAGCGGAGCTCCAACGCATGCGTGCAGGCCCGCACCCAGATTTACGTGACTGATACGGGTACGTATCACAGAGAGCTCGCCGGCATCGGGGTATCGCTCGGGATCGCGATTTGCGGCCAGAAGGCAAAGAACGACGCGATCGCCTTTGCGAATCGATATTCCATTCAGGTTCATGTCTGCCATCGCGCGGCGAAAAAGCAAACGAGTGAGTCCCGCAAAACGCTGAAGCTCCTCGACTCCGCGCGCTACCAGGAGAGGCTGCGCATGCAGCCTTCTCCACTCCTGCGGATACGAGGCCAGAGCAAACCATGCGTTTCCCAATAAGCTTACGAGGGTTTGCGATAAGGCGACAAAGCCAGACTCCCTCAACGGCTCTGGTCCTCTGGTAAAGAACGGCCGCAGCACCGTTGTCGCTGCTTTGGATTGCGATTTCAGCTCGGCATCGAGCGGCTCTGCTGCTGCCTGCGAAACCTGTGCAGCAAGCGCAGTGAGACGGCGCACTGAAACAGTGTCCGGTCCGGTCGCGAGAACGGCGAGATCGAGGCACAGCGGCTGCGCGTAATCGCGAATGAGGTCGACAGGCTGTTTGTGGTCAAACTGAGCGACGAGTTCCCGCCCATGCTGCAGCATTTGTTTTCGCCAGGATCGTAGTTTGACTGGTGAAAGGGCCTCTCTGGTCTCTGCCCGCATTCTGAGTCGAGCGGCCTCATCTACCTGGGGATTTCTTCGACCATCTGTTCCACCTGGTGGGCCAGTTGGAGCAGCGGATGAAGGACGGCAAGCTGAACGACGTTGCGCCGGGAGAGCCGGCGGTGGATGAACGCGATCTGAAAAGTTTCTTCGCGGCCGCGATTTGAATTACCGGTCTTCGCCATCGACCATGACGTTAAGCGTCACCTCTTTGTGTTCGCGGATTAAGATTACCGCGATAGATTTACCGTGCATGGAATGGATGCGGCTGGATATGTCAGCGGGACTGGCGATCTTGGCATCGTCGACCCGAACGATCACGTCGCCCGCTTTGATGCCGGCGCGGTCTCCGGAAGATCCCTTGGCGACGGCCCGTACCAGCACGCCTTCCTGCACGCCGAAATACTGCGCCAGTTGGGCTTCGAGCGATTCGCATTCGATTCCGAGAGCCGAACTTCGCCATGCCATGAAGCTGCGCGGGATATCCGGCATCCGCGTCTCCATCCGGCCCATAGGAGCGGGCGGAGCCATCGGAGTAATCATAAACGGCGTCACGGCACGGCGTGCGCCCACTTTCACGATGACGGTTTGCGGCGCGCCTCCGCGCACCAGGTCCACTTTGACTTCGCGTCCGGGCGGCGTTTCTCGAACCAGCCGCGAAAACTGCTCCATGCCCTCGACGTGCTGCCCGTTGTATTGAACGATAACGTCGCCCTGGTTCAATCCCGCCTTTTCAGCCGGGCTGTCGGGTTCCACGCGCGTGATTTCCACTCCCGCCTCTTCGTGGAGCTTCAGCGCCTTCGCCCGATCGCTATCCACTTCCTGCACCATGACTCCCACATAGCTGGATCCGGTGGCCACGGGCTTCATCGATCGAGGAGCGGGCGGCGCTTGTCCCGCGGCAATCGAAATCAGTGTCAAGGCCACCAACGCACTTCTCATGACTACTTCAACTTCCTCACGTAAATAATTCCCCCGGCCGTATTAATGGTCAGCATGGGGCCGCCTCCGTTGATGGCCCCCTCATACACCACCGGGGGATGGCCGGGAGCGGCGCTTCTGGCGCGCACCTCCGAAAAATCCGAAAGAATCCGCGGCGATCCGTCGGACTCGTTTCTCGCCATCACCGACAATGCGAGGTTGGACGGAATCAAAACCGTAATATCACCGGAGCCTGCTACCAGGGACGAATTTTCCAGATGCGCGCCCGAAAGAACCTCCGCCAGGATGCTGCCCATCGCGGTCTGGATATGCAGCGGTCCTGAAGCGGTCTTCACCCGGATGGTGCCAGCGGCCGACTGGCAGCTTGCGCCGTGCGATGAGCCGACTTCAATGGAGCCGCCGCGCGTATCGGCCGACACGATGCCGCCCGCTTGTGCGATCTGGATCACGCCGGCTCCGGTGTGCGCCTGTACCGAGCTCGCGCACTTGTCGACTTGGATATTTCCGCCTTCCGTGGAAAGCGCCAGCGGCCCGCTAGCCTCGCGGATCTGAATCTCGCCACCCGCGGTCTGGCAGGTGGCCTCGCCTCCGGCGAAATCGACGAAGATCGATCCTGCCGCGGAAACGCAACGCGAGGGTCCACCGATCCTGCCCATGCGGATTTCACCGCCGCCGGTGGTGGCTTCCACTCCTCCGCGGATACGGTCGCAGCGGATCAGGCCCGCTACCGTCTCGACGTGGAGGCTTCCATCCAGGTCGTAGGCCTCCGCATCGCCCATCTGGCTATCGATCATGACCATGGTCATCCGTTTGGGAACGCTCACTTCCCATTGGGCGTTCACGTCCTCACGGATCACCGGCATCAGAGTAACGATCGCGACTCCGCCGCGCACGGTCATGCCCGTAATATCACTACCGAAGCGATGATGCGCGTCTTCCTGGGACCGCGCGCGCACCTGTTCGGTCAACTTATAGGTGATCAATTCTCCTTGCGTCCCGCGTACGATCACGTGTCCACGTGTAGACACCCGGAGCATCTTGGCCGGCGGGGCGTTAAACGTCCCGCTGTAGGTCCGCTTCCAGTAAGCGCCCTCCCGCACCATCTGCGCATCCTGCGCGAGCATGGCCGCCATCAGCACCGGGATGAGACTTCCAGCGATCATCAATACGTCTCCGCCGACGCGTTGACCGATTCGAGCACCCGGCGGCACCGTTCCCGCACATAGCCCAACTGCTCTCCGCGCAGCATCAGTTCCTGTAACGTCCCGATCAGCTGCCGGTCTACTTCGTGTTGCGGCTGTCCGTTCGCGAAATTGCCTCGCGCGCCCCCGGTCAATAAGTCGATGGCCTGGGTCCGCAATCCGGGATTAGAGTCGGCAAGCAAAACCTGGGTCAACGCGGCCCGTACTTCCGGCTGCGCCGCGAAGGGCTTCAATCCCTCCAGCGCCCGCATCCGGACACCCGCGTTAACATCGCGCTGTACCGCGAAGATCAGCGCGTCCCGTACGTCCGCCGATTGCGCCTGCGCGTTCAGAATCTCCAAGGTTTCCGCTCGCAAGCCGGGATCCGAGGGATCTTTCGCGGCGATGAGCAAGAGGCCGCGTATCTGCTGATCGTCGAGCCCGCCTTTGACGATCCTCTGCCGCGTTTCATCCACAACGATCTGCACGCGCCCATTGGCCGCCGGCTCGACATAGCGCACTCGCGACGCGCTGGGAGTGATGCCGGCCGTGCTGAACTGCGGGTTGGAGCCCTGCATCGGCAACAGGGGAAGCATCCTTGCCGCCATGAATCCGACCGCAATGAGTGTCAACGCCCCAACCGGCCGCAGCAGTCCCGCAGCGGGACGCATGGTCAGCGCATCCACCATCCGATCCCACCATCCAGAGCGAACCGGCACGTTCGCCTTTTCGTCCGCCAGCCGCGCGAACAAATCTTCGCGGCATTCCCGCAACAGTGTGGGCGACGGTGTGATCTCGACGTTGTCGAAAGCTGCATGCAGGGCCTTTTCGCGCCCTAATGCGGCGCGGCATCCCGCGCACCCGTCCAGGTGCGATTCCACGCGGTCTTCGTCGTCGAATCCGAGTTCGCCATACAGCAGCAGCGCGAACCGCTCGCGCGCCGCGGCGCAATTTAATTCCTGCTTCATACGAAATCTCCCAAAGCCGCGCGCATCTTCTGCGTCGCTCGAAACAGGCAGTTTTTCGCCGCCTCTTCGCTGGTTCCCAAAACTTCCCCGATCTTACGGAGCCGCAATCCCTGATAATGCCGCAGCTCGAATACCATGCGTTCGCGCGGCGTAAGCTGCCCGAGCACCGCCTTGATCCGCTGCCGCACCTGTCCGCTGAACAGATGTCTCTGCGGATCGCCATCCACACGATCTTCCGTCACCGCATCCATTCGGTCGAGCGGACCTTCCGCCGTCGCGAGCACGGTGGACTCTTCCTTCCGCACTTTGCGCTTGCGCATGTGATCCAGGCACAAATTCGTCACGATCCGGTACAGCCAGGTATGAAAACTACAGTCGAACCGGAACGAATGCAGGTTCCGAAACACCCGCAGGAAAGCTTCCTGATATACGTCGCGCGCATCCTCCGGGGATCTCAACAGGTTCATAGCCAGCCGGAGCACACTTTGGTCATAGACGCAGACAAGCTGTTCGAACGCGGCATGATCCCCGTCCTGGGCAGCCCGAATCAGCGCCGTTTCGTCCAGTTGTAAGCCCGATTTCAGGGCCACTAAGGCGGCTCCACTCTTCCGGTGCAACACTAGCTTGGACGGCGGCGAAAGGGAAATGTAACGGCGGGCGTCAATACGCCGTCAGACCATTTCCAATTCGATCTTCTTTTGCGCCGGATCGATCGACGTAATCTTGAAGCTGCGGACCTGCCCGGCGCGTATGGCTTCCGCCGCGGGCTCAGTAGAGCCGCCCGATTTCCACTTCGCGCTGAGCATGGCGGTTAAGGACGAAACGTCGGATTTTGTTGGACTTGCAGGAGCTTCAGCGGCCTTCTTCTCGGGCAGCTTCGCGGCCGCCATCACGCCCTCACCCAACTCAACTTTGGCTCGATTCGAAGAGACATCTACGATTCGCCCGCTGACGGTATCGCCGACCTTGCGCTCGGCCAGATACTCGTCGATGCTGGTCGGCTGAAGCTGCTTGATCCCTAAACGCAGCCGGCGCCGCTCTTTATCGGCTTCGAGAACCTGCGCGCGAATCTTCTCGCCGACTTTCAGCGCATCGCTCGGATGATTCAGCCGCTTATCCGCGCTGATGTCGCCGATGTGGACCATCCCTTCGATTCCGTCGCCCAGATCGACAAAAGCGCCGAACTTCGCAAGGCTGGTGACAGGACCCTCCGCGGTCGACCCGACCGGATACTTCTTCAGCGCTTCGACCCAAGGATCTCCCAGCGCTTGCTTGAGCCCGAGAGCGATTCGCTTCTCGCCCGGGTTGACGCCCAAGACCACCACATCGACCATATCGCCAACTTTGACGATATCCGCGGCGCGGGCATTCCGCTTGGTCCACGACATTTCAGAGACGTGGATTAATCCCTCGAGCCCCGGCTCCAGTTCGACGAAGGCGCCGAAGTCGGCCACACGAGCCACTTTGCCCTTCACGCGCGAGCCGGTCTCGTATCTTTCGACCACGCCGGTCCACGGGTCGGCAGCAAGCTGCTTCATTCCCAGCGCGATCTTGCGAGTCTCGCGATTGATCTTGAGAATCTTGACCTCGACGGAATCGCCCATGGTCACGATATCGGCGGGCTTGAAGCCGCGGGCGTAGGACATGTCGGACACGTGAAGCAGCCCGTCGACTCCGCCCAGGTCGACGAAGGCGCCGAAATCGGTCAGGCTGCGCACGGTGCCGCGCACAACCGAGCCCTCTTCGAGCTTGGCGAATGTCTCCTGCTTGGCCTGCTTTTCGCGCTCCTCCAGAATGCTGCGCCGGTCGACGACGACGTCCTCGGCTTCCTTGTCGAGCTTGATGATGCGGCATTCGATCTGCTGCCCGACGAGTTTCTCCATTTCGGCCTGCTCGCGCACGCCGCTTCTGGATGCCGGCATGAACGCGCGCACGCCCACATCGACGCGCAGGCCGCCCTTCACCACTTCTTCCACCGTGCCGCCGATGATCTGCTTGTTGTTGAACGCGGCTTCAAGTCCGCTCCAATCGCGCGGCGTCTCGACTTTAATGGTCGAAAGCAAGTAGCAGCCTTGCTCATCGCGACCGCGAATCGAGACCAGTACTTTGTCGCCCTTCTTGATCGGATGCGCAGGATCGGGCACGATAATGCCGTCCATTTTGCGCCCGATGTCGACGAAAATCGCGTCAGGCGTGATCGAGACGACAGTGCCCTCCACCGTTTCGCCACGAGACTTATGGCCTTGTTCGAATTCAGAAAGTATGTCGCCGAAGGTCGAATCGGGAGCAGCGGCCTCGGGCGAATCAGAAAGTTTGGATTGGGTCATTCAGGAAAACCGCGTGAATAATATTGTGTCATATTGTGGGGTGCGGATGAGCGGTATCATGGACCTCTAGTGCCCCCGCCTGGCGCAGGTATGTTCGACTTCAGGACTTCGTCTGGCTCCTGCTGTTTGCCGCCATCGCGATTTTCAGCCCGGTTCGCAGTCCCCTCATCGTCGCGTTACTGCTCTCGGTGGGCCTGGTGCAGGTCTTCGAATCGCGGATCGGGCCCAAAGCGGCGATCGCGCTCAATCTGATTTTGTGCTACCCGCTGATGTATTTCAGCGAGCAGTGGCCGTTGGCGATCGCTTCCAATTACTGGTACATCCTGTTCCTTCCCGTGATTTCGGCGGCCAGCAATTTCGGGCTGCTGGGAGCCGCGACGATCGCGGTGGCCGCCGCCGCGGAATATGTCTCGCTCCTGGTGTATGTATGGGTGTACAACCGCGAATACGTGGAAGGCGTCATCTTCGAGCGAGATGACCAGCTACGTTTGGTGTTGAACATTCTTTCTTTGTTCCTGGTAAGCTACGCCACCTATCAGCTGGCCAAGGCCAAGCGCGAGGAGGCGGCAAAGTATCAGCGTGCGGCGGAACAGCTGACGGTCGCCAATGAAAGTCTGAAAGAAGCCCAAGCCGAGGTTCGGCGCGCGGAGCGGTTGGCTGCATTGGGGCAGTTGACGGCCGGATTGGCGCATGAACTGCGGAATCCCATGGGCACGATGAAGACTTCGGCGGAGTTGTTGGCCCGCAACGTCGCGAAGGAAAACGACATTGCGCGCGAAATGGCCGGGTACATCAAGGAAGAAGTAGATCGCACCAACTCGTTGATCACCCGGTTTCTGGATTTCGCGAGGCCGCAACACTTGAAAATGGAGAAGAACGATTTGGCCGCGATGCTGGACCAAACCATTGCGCGGCTGGAACGCGAAAAGCCCTCTAATGTTTCTATTTATAAAAACTACTCGCCCGATATCCCGCCGGTGGTTTTCGACGCTGAATTGATCGAGCGGGTCATTTCGAACCTGGTCATGAATGCGGCGCAGGCCAGCCCTTCCGGTGGTGTGGTCACCGTGAAAACACGCGTTGCGGGCGACATGGTGGAGATCGCCGTCATCGATCGCGGCACCGGCATTGATGCGAAGAATCTCGAAAGCATTTTTAATCCGTTCTTCACGACCAAGCCCGAAGGCGTGGGGCTCGGCCTGGCGATCTGCTCGAAGATCGTGGACGAGCACGGCGGCCAGATCACCGTCGAAAGCACGCCCGGGGAGGGGAGCGTGTTTCACGTTTTCCTTCCGCTTCATCGACAATAGAATCAAATGGCTCGCCAAGCGATCCTGGTGATCGAAGACGAAGAAAAACACCGCCGCGTGATCGGCCTGCATCTATCCTCGGCCGGTTATGACGTGAAGGCGGCCGGTACGGCTGAGGAAGGCATCAAATTCGCGGGCGACGTCGACCTGGTGCTCACCGACCTGAAGCTTCCGGGGATGGATGGGCTGGAACTGCTCGCGAAATTGAATGAGCAGAATCAGCATGCACCGGTGATCGTGATGTCGGCATTCGGCACAGTGGAAATCGCAGTGGAGGCGATGAAGAAGGGCGCAGTCGATTTTCTGCCCAAGCCATTTTCTCTCGAACATCTGAGCGTGGTCGTGGAAAAAGCCCTGGAAGTTCGCAAACTTCGCGACGAAAATCGCGAGCTTCGGGAAGCCTTGGGCCAGCGTTACCAATTCCAGAACATCATCGGCCATAGCCCCGCGATGCAAGAGATTTTCGCGACAATTACGCGCGTCGCCGGCACGCGGGCCACCGTGCTGCTGGCGGGCGAGAGCGGTGTCGGCAAGGACATGATCGCCCGGGCGATCCATATGCATTCCCCGCGCCGCGATCGGCCGTTTGTGAAGATCAACTGCACCGCGATCCCTGAGAACCTGATGGAGAGCGAGTTGTTCGGCTACGAAAAGGGCGCCTTCACGGGCGCGAATATCAGCAAGCCTGGAAAGTTCGAAACGGCCGATACCGGCACGGTATTCCTTGACGAGATCGGCGATGTCCCGCCAGGCATTCAGGTAAAGCTGCTGCGCGTTTTGCAGGATCGCGAATTTGAACGCTTAGGCAGCAACAAAGTGATGCACACCGATGTGCGAGTGGTCGCGGCGACCAACGTCGACCTGCGCGCGGCGCTCGAACAGGGCACGTTTCGCGAGGATCTATATTACCGCCTCAACGTGGTGCCGCTGAATATTCCGCCGCTGCGCGAGCGCAAGGATGACATTCCTTATCTGGTCGAGCATTTTGCGAAGAAATTCAATGGCGAGATCAGCGAGGGCGCGCTCGAACGCCTAATGAGTTATCACTGGCCCGGCAACGTCCGGGAGCTGGAAAACGTGATCGAGCGAAGCGTGCTGCTGGCGCGCGGCCCGCGAGTGGAAGCCGACGACATCCGCATCGACACCGCAGCGTCGCGATCCCGCCCGACGGCCGCGACAGATCAATTTTTGCCCGAAGGCATGACGCTTGACGAGTACGAGCAATCGATTATTCGAGAGGCGCTGAAACGCGCCAACGGGAACAAGAGCCAGGCCGCCCGGCTGCTCGGCCTCACCCGCAACGCTTTGCGGTACCGCCTAGACCAGATGGGATTGGAATAGCTTGGAGAATTGACCGCCTCCTCTGGTCGCGGCTCGGTTCCCGAAGCGCTTTTGGTTGATGCCGCCTACGTCATCTTCGGCTTGATCACGTCGATCAATTCCTGCACCGACGCGGCGCTCTTCGCAAGCATCGCCTTTTCATCATCGGCCAGCTTGATCTCGTAAATTTTCTCGACGCCAGCGGCGCCCAGTTTCACCGGAACGCCAACAAATAGCCCATTGATTCCGTATTCGCCTTCGAGCAACACCGCGCACGGCAGTACTTTCTTTTTGTCCTTCAGGATCGATTCCACCATCTCGACCGCGGCCGCCGCGGGAGCGTAGTACGCGCTGCCGGTCTTCAGGTATTTCACGATTTCCGCTCCGCCGGTGCGGGTCCGGTCCACAATTTTGTCGAGCGTCTCTTTGGGCATCAGCTCGGTGAGCGGAATTCCCGATACATTGGACAGCCGCACAATGGGAACCATCGTGTCCCCATGACCGCCCAGCACCACCGCGGTCACGTTCTCGACGGATACGTTCAATTCCGCCGCGATGAACGTGCGGAAGCGCGCCGAATCCAGCACGCCGGCCATGCCGATCACGCGACTCTTGGGAAATTTCGAAACGTGATGCGCCACCGTGCACATGGCGTCCAGCGGATTCGTAACCAGCACCAGGATCGCGTTCGGCGAGTGCTTGACCACGTGCTCTGTAACAGCCTTCACCACTTCGTAATTCGCCAGCAGCAAATCGTCGCGGCTCATTCCGGGCTTGCGAGCGAGACCGGCCGTGATCACCACCACGTCCGAATTCGCGGTCTGTTCGTAATCGTTCGCGCCGGTGACGCGAACATCATAGCCTTCAATGGGTCCGGTCTGGAGCATGTCCAGCCCTTTTCCCATCGGCACTCCTTCCACCACGTCGACCAGTACGACGTCCGCTAATTCTTTGAAGGCGATATTCAGGGCGCAGCTCGCGCCGACATTTCCTCCGCCAACCACTGTCACTTTATTGCGCATAGAAATGCGATTATAGCCTACTTGAGGAGCCGAACCTGTGTACTTTGAAGACTACGCCGTCGATCGCGTCTCGACATCGCGCGGCCGCACCATTACCGAATCCGACATCGTGAGCTTCGCCGGGCTCTCCGGCGATTTCGTCGAGCTGCACATGAATGAGGAGTACGCGAAGCGCGGCCCGTTTGGACGCCGCATCGCGCACGGCGCGCTGATTTTCAGCATCTCTACCGGCCTGATGATGCAGATGACTACCGATCACGAAGCCGTGATCGCGTTCTATGGAGTGGATAAGCTGCGGTTCGTTGCGCCGGTATTCATCGGTGATACCGTCCACGTTACGCAGCGCGTAATCGAGACGAAATTGAAAGGCGAAGGCCGCGGTGTGGTTTCCTCTGAAACCAGCGTGATCAATCAGCACGGCAAGCCAGTCATCGTTTACATCACCCGGCTGATGGTGAAGACCCGGGCATGACGGCGCTTAGCGGAATCACGGTTCTCGATCTGACTCGCCTGCTCCCAGGCGCGGTCGCGACGCAATGGCTGGCGGATTTCGGCGCCGAAGTCATTAAGATTGAGCAGCCCGGCATCGGCGACGGCGCGCGCCACACCTTCGCGGCGGAAGGCAAGGAAAACCCCATTTTTGCTCTGACCAATCGAGGCAAGAAAAGCGTTGAGGTCGACCTGAAAGATCCCGCCGGCAAGGCCGCATTCCTGAAACTCGCGTCCTCCGCGGATGTAGTCGTCGAAGGTTTTCGGCCCGACGTGATGGATCGACTGGGCGTCGGCTGGGATGTGCTTCACAAGGTGAATCCGCGCCTGATTTACTCGGGCCTTACCGGCTACGGACGCGCAGGAAAATATTCGACCCTCGCGGGCCACGACATCAACTACCTGGCGCTCTCGGGTGTTCTCGACCTCATAGGCCCCAAAGACGGACCTCCCGCGCTCGCCGGAATCCAGATCGCGGACTTGGCCGGCGGATCGATGCTGGCGGTGATCGGTATTCTGCTGGCGCTGGAGGCGCGGCATCGGACGGGACTGGGCCAGCGAGTTGACGTTTCCATGTTCGATGGATCGGCGGCGCTGCTCCCCGTGCCTATTTCTTCGATGCAGGAGGGAAGAATGCCGGAGCGGGGCAACGATCTGCTCAGCGGGCGATACGCCTGCTATCACGTCTATGCCGCGGCAGAGGGATCGTACATATCTGTCGGAGCGCTCGAGACTAAGTTCTGGCAGAATCTATGCCGGGAGCTCGATTGCAGCGATCTGATCGCCGATCAATACGCGGACGAGCCCCGTCAATCCGAGATCAAACGCAAGCTCGCGGAAAAATTCCTGGAAGCGAGCGCCGAAGATTGGTTCACGCGTCTAGGCGCCAAGGACTGCTGCGTCGCGCCGGTACGCAATCTGAAGGACGCCATTCACGATCATCCCAGGCAGCCGGTTCCGGCTCTGAGCGACACACCCGGCAGAGCCGAAGGGCGCGCTCCCAGACTCGGAGAGCATAATCGGGACTTTCTATGAACCTGATGTTCTGCCTGCGCCGCGCCGCGCAGTTTCACGGTGCGAAGACCGCCTCATTCTCTCCGAGCGGCCCGGTTACGTGGCATGACTTTAACGCGCGCGTCCATCGTGCGGCCGCTTTCCTTTACGGCCTGGGCCTTCGAAAGGGCGATCGGCTCGCGGTGTGGATGCTCAACTCGCACAATTATCTGGAGCTGTATTTTGCCACGATGATCGCGGGCATCGTTATCGTTCCGCTGAACACGCGCTGGAATGAAGGCGACGTCGCATTTACACTGGGCGATTCCGAGTCCGCCGCGCTGGTCGTGGATGACCGCTTTGCGCCATTGGTAGAGAAAGTTCCGCATCCGGAGAAGGTTATTTACGCGGGCGAAGGGGCGTGTCCCGTCAGGATGATCCCTTACGGATACAGCGATTCTTCGCATGAGTTTTCTGAACCTCACGAAGACGACTTGGCCGGGCTCTTTTACACCAGCGGAACCACCGGTGGACCCAAGGGAGTGATGCTGACGCATCGAAACCTCTGGTCGAACATGCGGCACTCCTTGCAAGTCACCCCGAAGCTGACGGTGTGGCTGCATTCCGCGCCGATGTTTCATCTGGCCGATCTGGGGACGCTTTACGCGGTGACGGCGCTGGGCGCCGCGCACGCTTACCTCCCCGTGTTCGACCCTGAGCTATTCATGCAGACGGTCGAGCGATATCGCATAAGCGACACTGTCCTGGTACCCACCATGGTGAACATGCTGGTTCACCACCCCGCGTTTGGAAATTACGACCTATCGAGTTTTCAGAATTTCCTGTATGGCGCGTCGCCCATGCCGCTCCCCCTGCTGGAGGAAGCCATGGCCAAGCTGCCCAACACGCGATTTCGCCAGGGTTATGGAATGACCGAGACCAGCCCGCTGCTTACCGTACTCGAGCATGAAGACCACTTCGGTCCAGCGGTCGCGTCGGCGGGGAAACCGGTGCTCGGCTGCGAAGTCCGCGTCGTGGACGAACTCGATCGCGACGTTGCGACAGGGGAAAGCGGCGAGATTATTGCGCGCGGGCCGAACGTCATGCAGGGCTACTGGAAGCGTCCCGAAATCAGCGCCGAGGTCTTGCGGGGCGGCTGGATGCATACCGGCGACATCGGCCGGTTCGACGAAAACGGCTTCCTCTATATCCTTGACCGCAAGAAAGACATGATCAAGCCTGGGGGCGAGAATGTCTACACACCCGAAGTCGAATCGATGCTGGCTGGCCATCCAGCGATCCTGGAAGTCGCGGTGATCGGCGTGGAGCATCCGACATGGGGCGAAACGATTCGGGCGGTGGTCGCCTGCCGCAATGGGACCCAGCTGACCGAGTCCGAGCTGATCGATTGGGCCCGCGCCCGGATGACACACTTCAAGTGCCCGACCTCCGTGGTATTCGTCGATTCGTTGCCGAAAGGCGGGACCGGCAAGGTGCAGAAATCCGCACTACGAGAGCGCTACGGCGCTATTTGAGGACCACCTTGGTCACAGTCTGATTGTCATTCTCGTCCGACACCCGCACCGCGATGGTGGTCTCGCCTGATCCATGATCGATCAAGACTCGATATTCTTCTTCCATTGAATCCGTGAGCCGCGTCACTGGTTGGACCACTATCCAGTCGCCGCCATTGATGGAATACTCAGCCTTCCCGATGTTGCTCAACGCGTCCTTCGCCTGAAATCGGACCTCGATCTGATTGCCCGATGGAGTCCCACGCAAGCCCGTGATTTCAGGCGGCGTATTGTCGATCAGAAACGGATCGCTTTCAAGTGAAGCATGCAGGGCCTGATCCGGCGGATTCGACGGGGCGTCCGAAGCCGTCACGCGCAGGACATATTTTCCGTCGGGAAAAGCCGTCGAATCCCAACTGTAGTAGCGTTCGCGCAGATTATCTCGAAGGACCTTCCACGCGGTCTCATTCACGCCGCGAATTTCGATTTTGAACGACAACGTGTCGCCGTTATCGTCATTGGCAAGCCAGCGAGCTCCGATCTGTCCCTTCGACCACGTCAGCGTCGGCGACGAACCGGAATCGCTTGACAGACTCGACAATCCCGGCGGAGTCTCGCGATTCCGTCCCAGCGAAGGCAGCGAGAGCGGCGGATTCGCCACAGCCGGCGTACTGACGGGAGCGGGGAACCGGTAATTCGCCGGTGTGATTTCCATTTCCTCCACTACCGGCGCGATGTTCTTCATCTGATAGGCGACGTCCACCTCTTCGAGCTCGGCCGGACCGGTCAGCGTAACCCGGTATTGGAGAAAGCGCGCCGAAGGGGAAGCCACGCGCCCGCCGATCAACGGCGTCCAGTCGCTCCAGTTTTTCTGAGCGCGGCTCACGTTGCCGCTGCGGGTTTCGAATTTAATCGCGCCGCCGCTCTTGGGTTCGTTGCTCAGGCGCCCCCAATAAGTAAACCCGCCCGCGTCGAACACGTCGCTTTCAAGCGTACCCGACCCGGCCATCTCGCCTCCAATCGAAACCACCGTACCGATATTCCCCGTGACGGCGTAGATCCGCCCATCCGGGCCGGTACAGAAGCCGGTGACCTGCGCGGGCGCGACGTCTAACAACCGCGTGTAGGAATGGTCCGTGTCGACGCGAAAAATTGCGCCGTGATTTCCGGTCCCCAGCATCAGCCGTCCACGCGAATCGAATGCCAGTGCGTAGACCACATCTTGAGAATGGCTCCAGATCTTTCGGGGAAACCCATCCGGCTGAATGCGGTAAACCTCGGATCCGCCGCTGATTCCAGCCCCCAAGCCGGGCAGCGGAGCCGGTGGACGGGTCGCCGTCAACGTAACCGATCCCGGCGCGGCCGATGGTGTTGGTGAAAGCACCGGTACGGGAGCCGGCAAGGCGATCGGCGGAGCCGCGGTCTTCGTGCCGGCTCCGGAGGCGTAGATGGATCCATCCCTAGCCACCGCGACCGCCGTAATCTCACGCTTGGGAGCTTGATACAGCACGAATCCCTGACCTGACGGCGTGATGCGGACGATTAGCCCGCTCGGGTCCGTACCCACGATCAGATTGTCATTCGCATCCACCGCGAGAGATCGCGCGTGGGCCTCTTCCGTCTTGAAGAAAACCGAGCCCGCGCCCGCCGGCGTGACACGATGAATCTCGCCCTGGTCCCCCGTAGCCACGAACAGATCGCCGGATCTTGCAAATGCCAGCGCCCAAATATATTTCGTGTGAGGATCGTAAAATACTTCGGCTTTGCCGGCCGAATCGACGCGATACACCTTGCCGTCCGGCGATGTCGCCGCGTATACGCGATCCTGCCGGTCAATAGCGATGGCTTGGATCGCCATCCCGTCTATTTCCGCCAGCGTCTTGGTCTTCCCCGACGCGTCCACTTCGACCAGCTTTGCCTTAGCCCCTCCCAACCCGCCGCCGCCCGCGAACAGATTGCCTTTCGAATCCCGCGCCACCGCCCACAGGAACGTGACTGATGGATCGAAGATCTCCTTTAACACCGGGGCCAACATGAGCCGGCCGTCGCTTGAAAGCGAAAGATTCTTGAGCGTGCCTTTTTCGAAATCGGCCATCTCAGACTGCTGCCACGTTTTCGTGTCGACAGCCGAAAGCAATGCGGCGGCGCACGCAAGTGCCGCAAATACGCGAAAAATTTTCATGAAGTTTTGAACTACTTTACCGTGATTCTCAGCGAGTAACTGCCGCTGACCACCTCGTCGAACGGGATTGCGAGCTGTTCGGTTGAGCTCTCTGGCGTCCCGATCAGCGCGCGGCTGGAGTTGCGCTCCGTCTGTATGACGTTCAGGATCGACCCGGGCAGCGAGGGCATGATCTTGTCGCTCGAGTAATAGGTGGGGCGTCCTTCGACCAGCGACACATACACCTGGTTGTTGCCGCGCTCCTGATTCAGCAAAGATACAGTCTCCGGCATCGCCATATACCGATCTCCGGCCGCTGCGGCATGCTGCATCCGGTTCATGGTGTCGGCGTCGGAGAACAAAATCCGATGATCGCCCTTGGGCATTCCCGCTGGAATCTTCACCATAATCGACCGTTCGATCCGCTCGCCGCGATACGGCCGCAGAAATAACTTAACCGGAATCTCAGTCCCCGCCTCCACTTCGCTGGACGGCGTCCACGCATTCTCGATGGTGGCGACACGCCGCTCCGGCAGCAGATCGACAGTCACGTCCACGCTCTTCAGCTTCGGCATTGCCACTGGATTCAGAAACAGGCGGTTGAACTTGTCCCCCCACCATCCGGCCAGCGCCATGGGCGCGGGCACCGGCATCTCATTCGGCGCGAGCATCGTCGCCACATGAATGTTCGGCGTGCCGTCCATCTCGACGTTGCCGCTCATCCGGTAAGTCATCTCATCCGCATACTCGTTCATCTGTTGCAGCGAATTGAACAGCGTCAGTGTCATCAGGAACGGCGTCCATTTCTGATGCACAAACACGTTGAAATGGAGATCCTTCTCTTTGAACACGCCTCCCGATGCGCCCTGCGACCGCAGCTTCACATGCACCGGAATCGAAGGAGCTTCCGCGCCCAGCTCGCCCATGATTCCGCTGTACCGGTCCTGCTTCAGCGCGCCGACTACCTCGGTCGCGTTGCCGAACTTCGTCGGCTGGAATGCCGAGCTCAGTACCATCAGAATGTCGCTTTTCGCCATGGGCATGTCGAGCGGTCCCAGGTTGAAGAACTGGTGTCCGAACGCGAGAATCCGCTTGCCGTCGTTATAGGTGACCGTACCCATGCCGGTGGCCGACATGTCGCCCGATACCAGAATTCCCGCCACCGCCTCCCCTGGGTTCAGCGATTTCTGCCATCCCGGCGCTGGTTTCGCAGTCAATTCCGTCGCGCTGGCGCCGCCTTGCACCGCTGTGATTCCCATCTGCTGGAACAGCGGCTGGAACGCGTCCACCGCCGCCGCCGTGAATCCCGACAAAACCAGCGGCGTATCGATCTCGGTCAGCGTGGGAACGTGCTGCGGCATGGAGCCGTCCATTCCGCCTGACACCATGTGCCCCAGAATCTCCATCGATCCGGCTCTTTGTCCCGATCCGTGCTCCGGCGTGCGCGCATCCGACGGCCTTGACTTGTCGAAATCCTGAATTTCCAGCATCCGCTCGATGGGCGTGATTCCGCAGATCGCGTCCGGCGAGAACACGCTGAAGCGTAGCGCTACGGCCCCCACCAGTTTGCCGTCGATGTAGACCGGCGATCCGCTCATGCCCGCGGCGACATTGGTTTCCTTGGCCTTCCCGCCCATTTTCGCCAGGATGACATCCTGTTGAGGGCCCATCTGGCCTTTCCAGGTCCCGATGATCTCGATCGGCACCGGCTCCGGCTCGGTTCCCGAGAAGACCGTCCACGCAATTCCCTGCATGCCCGGTTTAACGTCTTTGAGATGAAGAATCTCGACTTTGCCCGCTTTTGGGCGTTGTAATTCAGCGGCACGCGCCACAACCAGTGTCGCGAGTGCGGCAAACACCAACCGCATGTGCATATTCTTCACTGTACCAGTAGACGTTGCCGCCCGGATTTCGTATTCATCCGGCTGCTTAGCCACCCGCCGACAGGGCCTTCTCCGGCGCGATCTTCCCCACCTGATCGACCTCCAGCACGATCTGACCCTCCTTATCGATATAGAACGCCGGACTAAACTTCGCGCCCCATATCAGCTCATCGTAACGATAGGAATAGCGCGCATTCACAGTTTGACTGAACGTATCGTCGAAGGCTTTGATCAGGATCAGCACCTCTGCTTGAAGCCGCTCCAGCTCCTCCGGCGTCTTCCCGAACAACGGACTCGATTCATCGATGGGGTGCACTATCGTCCACGTCAAAGGAAAGAAATACACGCCGGGCCGTTCGAGCGTGAGCGCCCTATATTGACGCGTGAGCTGTCCGGGAGGCCCTTCGACAGTCATCAGCAGAACGTTCGCCTGAAGATCCAGCAGCACGTTCGACCGCAGATTCACGATTCGGAACTGGAGGCTGGTCCCGTCTTGGAACGGCGCCATCAACATATTTTCGCTGAACCCGATTCTCGCGGACGGCCGTGAAACGCGCCCGAACAACACTCCGGTCGCCAGCGCGAATCCCATCAAGCCTACCATCGCTTCAAACGCCGCCACGGAATTCCCCGCGACCCCCGCGGGGGCCAGGTTTCCATAACCCACCGTCGTCAAAGTATGCGCGCTGAAAAAAAAATCGTTCAAGAATCGTCCGAACCCCGTGGGCGCATCAGTGCCGCTTAGCTGGCCGGAGCCCATCGAGTAATAAATGAGCGCGAACACCGTGTTCACAGCGACGTACATCGCGAACACAAGGGCAAAAAATCTGGTCCAGGAGATATTGATCAGGTGCAGGTACGGATGAACGTCTCTCCAACTGGTCCCCTGCCGATTGACGTTAAAGCTCCCGTCCTTATTGATCGCCCGCCGCAACGTTCCCGCATATTGCTGCGTCAAGCCCGGATCGAAAGAGGGATTGGTCATACTCTCGATCTTACTCGCCGTCCATAACGTAGCGCGCGGATAAAGTAACCCGTGGTGGAAGTTCTAAAGAACGGCTCAGGTCGCATCGGGACGTCGAATCAGCCCGTCCACCACTCTGATCAGCGCATCAAGTTTCTCAGAGGTTTCGAGCATCCGCACTTCTAGTCGTTCTATCTGCAGATCTACCCGCTCGATCTGTTGGTCGACGCGCTCGATCTGTAGTCCGGCGCGCTGGATCTGTAGTTCGGCGCGCTCGATCTGTAGTTCGGCGCGCTCGATCGCGCCGGCGATCGTGGTCACCGCGCCAGCTATTTTGGTCGTGGCCTCATGCATGAGAATTTGAGCGGTGAATATCCGCTGATCCTCAGCTTGGAACCGCTCGTGAGCAACCTGATTCGCGAGTTCCTGCCGCTCGATGATCTCCTCGATCCGGTCGAGTCGCGATTTTTCCTGTCCGTTGCCGTTGGTCATCGGAACTTCGCCTTTGTCCTCAGAGTATACCTTGCGCTAGAATTCAGTGCGTGAAATGGTTCATTGTTCTCATGCCGATGGCGCTCGCCGGCGCTGACGTCAACTGGCCGATGAACGGCGGCGAATATAACATCCGCTATACGACGCTCTCTCAAATTACCCCCGCCAACGTAGCCCGGCTGCAACCCGCCTGGACCTACGACGCCCACGACGCCTTCAAAGATTCCGAAATGCAAAGCAATCCCATCGTCGTGGATGGCGTCCTCTACGTGACCACTCCCAAAATGCGTGTGGTCGCGCTGAATGCCGAAACCGGCCGCGAGGTCTGGTCTTTCAACCCCAATCAATCCGCCGACGGAGCGCAACGCCGCTATCGCCATCGCGGCGTCACCGTCTACAAGGACCGCGTCCTCTTCACCTATCGAAATTACCTGTGGGCCCTCGACCGCAAGACCGGCAAACCAATTCAATCCTTCGGCGACGATGGCCGCATCGATCTGCGTAAAGGGCTCGACCGCGCTCCCGAAAGTATCACGATCAGCGCCAGCACCCCCGGTGTGATCTTCGAAGACATGCTGATCATGGGCAGCACGGTTCCCGAAACCCTGCCCGGCTCACCCGGCCACATCCGAGCCTTCGACGCCAACACCGGTAAGCAGCGCTGGATTTTCCACACCATTCCTCATCCCGGCGAATTCGGCTACGATACCTGGCCCCCCGATGCCTACAAAATCTCCGGCGGCGCCAACGCCTGGGCCGGACTCAGCGTCGATCCGAAACTCGGTATGGTTTTCGCCGCTACCGGTTCCGCTTCCTTCGATTTCTACGGATCCAATCGCATCGGCGATAACCTCTTCGCCGATTGCATTCTTGCCCTGGATGCCCGCACCGGCAAGCGCGTCTGGCATTTCCAAGGTATAAGGCACGACGTCTGGGATTTCGATTTTCCCGCCGCTCCCAGCCTGGTCACTGTGACACGCAACGGCAAGAAGGTGGACGCCGTAGCACAGATCGCCAAAACCGGTTATGTCTTCGTGCTGGACCGCAAGACCGGCGAGCCACTCTTTCCAGTTGCGAACAGAAAAGTCCCGCCCTCCCCGCTCGATGGAGAAAAGCTCTCAGAAACACAGCCGTATCCCGTGAAGCCTCCCCCGTTCACGCGTCAGGCTTTCACCCGGGACATGATCACAAACCGCACGCCGGAAGCTCACGCCGCCGTGCTCGCAATGTTCAATCAAGTGGATTCCAACGGCATCTTCACCCCGCCGAGTCTCCGCGGAACCATGCTTTTCCCAGGCACCGATGGCGGAGGTGAGTGGGGAGGCGCCGCCTTCGATCCCGAAACCGCGCTCCTCTATGTCAATTCGAATGAGCAGCCCTGGATCATCCGCATGGTAACCCACGACACCACCTCGCTCTATAAAAATAACTGCGCGAGTTGCCACGGATCGGACCGCACCGGCAGCCCCACGTTCCCCTCGTTAGTCGATATCGGCCAACGCCGTTCCCGCGAACAAATCGCAAGCATTATTCGAGAAGGCACTGGCCGTATGCCCGGCTTCGACTATCTGGGCCGCGGCATCAACGAAATCGTCGATTTCCTGATGACTGGTAAGGACACCGGATCTGCCGTCGCCAAAGATGCCAATTGGCAGAAGTATCGCAACGAAGGCTACATCCTGTTCCGCGATCCCGACGGCTATCCACCTCTGACCCCGCCTTGGGGAACCTTGAACGCCATCGATCTGAACAAAGGGGAAATTCGCTGGCGCATCCCCTTCGGCGAATATCCGGAACTGGTTGCCAAAGGAATCACGAACACCGGCAGCGACAACTATGGAGGCCCGGTGGTCACATCGAGCGGACTCCTCTTCATCGGCGCGACCAATTTCGATAAGAAATTCCGCGCTTATGACAAACTTACGGGAAAGCTATTATGGGAAACCGTGCTGCCGGCCGCCGGAAACGCGACGCCGTCGGTCTATGAGATCAACGGGCGTCAGTACGTCGTGATCGTCTGCGGCGGCGGAAAGAACGGAGCCCCCTCGGGAAGCAGCATCGTAGCCTTCGCCTTGCCGAAATCCAACTAGCCTTTTGCAACGCCATGCGCCGGGCGCACTGGCTCGAGCCCTGCCTTAAAGGGTCTTGGTCACCTTACTCAGCGTCCGAGGGCGATCCGGGTCCAGCCCTTTCCGCTCCGCCAGAAATGCTGTAAGTAACTGGGCCGGAATAATATATGGAATTGGTGAATATAGCTCCTCGGGGGTCACGCCGCGCGCCGCGAGCTTCGCCGGAACCACCACCGCTCCCGGATTCGTGGCGATCGCCTCGCGATTCGACGCATCCGTAACGATCAGCGTATCCGCCTTCAGCCCCTTCAACTGAGCCAGCATATCCCGCATCCCCGGCCATGTCGGACCCGCCGGCGTGAACAGAAACATCGGGAAGGACCGCTCCACCATCGCGATCGGCCCGTGCAGAAAATCCGCCGTCGAAGAACCGGTCCGCCAGGACGTAGCAAGTCTCCATCAATTTCAGTGCGAACTCGAACGCATTGGCGTAATTCAACCCGCGCCCCACCACCGCCGTGCGTTCCATGAACCGGTACCGCTCCGCGCGACCGGACATCTCGGGTTCAAGTCTTAGAGCCGCATCCGCCCACTCGGGAACACGCTTCAGATGGTCCATCCGAATGCGCGCCCCCAGCGCCTGCGCCAGCAAATAGCACATCATCACTTGACCCGTGTAAGTCTTGGTCGCCGCGACACTCCTCTCCCCGTCCTGCCCGCACCAGGAAAATATGCTCGGCGAGCCCCGCGAGCGTACTACGAGGCTCATTCGTAATCCCCACCGTCATCGCCCCCTGCTCGCGCGCCCGTTCGAGGACCAGGTTCGTGTCCGTCGATTCGCCGGATTGGGAAATCGCCACCACCAGCGCATTCTTCAGATTGACGGTAGCGCGATACAGCGTCAGGATCGACGGCGCCGCCAGGGACACCGGAATCCCCGTCGCGATCTCCAGTAGGTACCGCGCAAACTGCGCTGCGTTATCCGACGTCCCCCGAGCCGCCAGCAGAATCAACGCCTGGCCGCCGCGTCTCCACCGCGCGCCTCAGCCGCTCCGCCGCCTTGATCCCGCCCGCAACGTCCGTTCGAGCGCGGCCGCGCTGCTCCCGAATCTCATCCAGCATCTTTGACACTGCCTTCAGCCTAGCGCGATGCTGGAATCAGTGGTTCGTGTTCATCACATTACAGCGCTGGCAGGCGATCCGCAAAGCAATCTCGATTTCTATACTGGATTTCTGGGCCTTCGCTTCGTAAAGCGGACCGTCAACTTCGACGATCCCGCGGCTTGGCATTTTTATTTCGGCGGCCAGACCGCCGAGCCGGGCACGCTCGTCACTTTTTTCCCGTGGCCCAATGCGCCCGCAGGCCGTCGCGGCACAGGCCAGGCCACCGCGCTGAGCCTTGCCGTTCCGAAAGATTCTCTCGACGCCTGGATCGAAAAAGCCCGCGCCGCGAAAATCGAGTGCCGTGCCGCCTCTCGATTCGGTGAAAGCATGGTCACGCTTGCGGACCCCGCCGGCCTGCCCATAGAGCTGATCGCATCGGATCAAACCAGCGCGGTTCGCCTCCACTCGGCCTCACTTTGCGTAGCCGCAGCCGATCCGACTCTTCGTTTCCTTACCGGCATTCTCGGCGCGCAAATCGTCGGGGAAGAAGCCGGCCGCACCCGGCTTGCTCTGGCGGGGACCCCCATAGACATCCTCGCGATGCCGGAACTTGAGCGCGCCAAGTTGAGCGCCGGCATGATCCATCACATCGCCTGGAACGTCGCGGACGAAGCTGCGCAGTTGGAATGGCGCGCCAAACTGATCGACGCCGGCCTGCGGGTTACCCGTGTCATCGACCGCCAGTATTTCCGCTCCATTTACTTCCGCGAACCCGGCGGCGTGTTATTTGAGATCGCAACGCACGGCCCCGGCTTCCTGATCGACGAATCCATAGATCAGCTCGGCACCGCCCTGAAACTCCCTCCCTGGCTGGAACCGGTTCGCTCCAGCATAGAAACCCGATTGCCGAAGGTGCTATGGCGGTAAAGCCGGCACCGCGATCTGGCGACCCCTTCGCCACGGCTTTTTCCGAGCCATGTGGATCGCCTCCGTGGTGTCGAACATCGGCACCTGGATGCACATGGTCGCGGCTTCATGGCTGATGACCAGCCTGTCGCTCTCGCCGCTTCTGGTAGCCCTGGTCCAGACCGCGACCACTCTGCCCGTTTTCGTCCTTGGTCTGCCCGCCGCGCGATCGCCGACATGGCCGACCGCCGCCGCCTGCTCATCTTTACCCAGTCTTGGATGCTGGTGATGGCCGGCGTGCTCGGCGTACTGACCCTGGTTGGCATCATCGGTCCCTGGTGGCTTCTGGGCTTGACCTTCGCCCTCGGGCTGGGCAGCGCGATGAACCAACCGGCATGGTCGGCAACTATCCCCGAGCTGGTTCCGCGCGAAGAACTGGCCTACGCCGTCGCCCTCAACTCGGTAGGCTTCAACATCGCGAGAGCCATCGGCCCCGCGCTAGGCGGGATGGTGATGGCCGCTACCAACGCAGGCGTCGTTTTCCTTCTCAACGCCCTGTCTTTTCTGGGCGTGATCATCGTCCTTTCGAAATGGCGCTACACCCGCCCCGTTTCCGAAGGTCCCGACCCTCGCCTTCATCACGCGATGCGCGAAGGAGTCCGCTACGTCCGCGCGACCCCCGCTTATCACGCCGTCCTGATCCGCGCGGGCCTTTTCTCTTTCGCCGGTTCGGCTTTATGGGGACTCCTCCCCGTAGTCGCCAGCAACGGGCTCGCCCGAACCTCCACTGGCTACGGAATCCTCCTGGGTTGCCTGGGAGTGGGCTCGGTGATCGGAGCCGTCAGCATGGGACGCCTCCGCGCCAGCTACTCCCCAGACGTTCTGGTCGCTACCGGTGTACCGTTATTCGCGGCCGCAACAGTGGCGTTGGCGATGATCCACCACTTCGTGCCGGTCGCCTTGGCGATGCTCGCAGGCGGCGTAGCGTGGATGACGGTGATGACTACTTTCAACGTCTCGGCGCAAATGGAACCTCCCTCCGCGATGCGCGCCCGAGCGCTCGCCGTTTACATCCTGGTTTTCCAAGGCTCCCTCGCCGCAGGCAGCGGAACCTGGGGAGTAATCGCCGACCACATCGGAGTCCCCGGCAGCCTCTTGATCGCCTCAGCAACCTTGATCGCGGGCTTGGCCATCGCCGCCCGCTTGCGCTTGTCGCCTAAATTAGCGGAGGATCACGAGTATGCCGCTTGAACCGATCATCATTGATTTCTGCTGCACCAAACTTGACCAGCAGTGCGCCCGCATCGAAACCTGCGTAGATAAGCTCACTCCCGAACAAATCTGGCCCCGCCACGCCGAAAATGAAAACGCCGCCGGCAACCTGATGTTGCACCTTTCAGGTAACGTCCGCCAATGGATTCTCCACGGAGTCGGCGGTGCGCCCGACCATCGCCAGCGCCACACCGAATTCGAAGCCCGCGGCAATGTAGATTCCGTCGAGCTAAAGCATCGCCTCCGCAGTACGGTCGATGAAGCCATCGCAGTCCTCCGCGCCGTACCTCCGGAGCGTTTAACCGAGCGCGCGATCATCCAAAACTACGACGTGACTATTCTCGAAGCAATTCTTCACGTGGTCGAACATTTCTCCGGCCATACCGGCCAAATCATCTTTGCGACCAAGCTATGGACCGGCGAAGATATGGGATTTTACGCATATCTAAATAAGCCTAAGCGGGACCAGCAAAACCGTCCGTGAGACCTGCGTTGTTCTGAAAACACTTTGCAAGTCATTGATTTTTCCGGCGGCTCAACGTGTTTTCATCTTCCAGGCTGGCCGAGACCTCCCATCACCTCACCATCCCCACCGCCATTTCCATCCTTCTCAAGCACATCCCGTATCGCCCGGCCGAGCCTCCGCGCTACCTTCGCGTAATTTATAGGCAAGGAGTTCATGTGCTCTGCCAACGGAGGACGGAACCGGCCAGAAGTGGGAATTCTAGACAATCTCGCGAGCGGGCCTGCGTGCGTTGGATGTCCGCCGGTACACGACCGGTCCCTAGCCGTTGCGGGGCAAATTAAACGGATCTTCGTCGCCGGTCGAAGTAAAACCCCGGCTAAAGGGCGCCCGATAAATTGCTCGGATCTTTGAAAATTTGTTGTATCTGCGAGAGGCCAAAATCAAATTAAAGCCACCGGACGAATCGGCGAGCCCGTCCCACCCCGGATCTTCAAGGGCAACGCGACAAAAGTAAACTTCTTCACTCCATCCCGAGCCAGTTCCTCCAGATTCAGACACTCGATAATATGGATCCCGTGTACCACCAGCAAATGCACATGGACCTCCATTTTCGACGGCACCTTCTCAAACGCCACCGTATCCGATCCAGCCGCGAATATTCCCCGGTCGCTTAACCATTTCGCCGCAGCCTCCGCAGGCCCCGGTCCTACCACCGCCGATCCCCGGCCACCTGTAATAAACCGCGTCGAATCGTTCCAGAAGCGAGCCCACCCGGTGCGAATCAGCGCGATCCCTCCCTTCGCCGGTTCGACGCCACAGGCCTCCAGATGCTCGGGAGTGACCACGAAATTCTCAGCCAGCGCATCCACCCCTATCAGCCCGGCGACGCGAACAGCACCCCCTCGCGCAATATCGGAGCGATCGTGTCCACCCCGTGCTGCTCCACGCCCCCGCTGTAACTCTGCATTGGAGCGACGCCGCCATGCATCTTCCCATCGCAGGAAAAATGCGACAGCGTGTCGATGTGCGTTCCTACATGTCCGCCCAGCGTCATCGTCTCCGACGCCGAGCTCGCCCCGTTATCGAGCACAAACTCCCCGTGAATTTTATTCAGCGTGAACAGAAACGGCGGATGCGTAGGGAAATGCGGCATTCCCGCGAACAGCGGCTGCCCCAGGTTGTAAATTTTCTTCGGCTCGATCACGTCGTCGCCCGGCGCGACCGTTTCCAGCCGCCGGGCTTTACCACCGCGGCCTTCCCGCTCCACCGGCCCAGCTTGTACTCGCGCCCGTAATGCGAAGTGAGATTCCGGATGGTTACCGTAACCACCCCGGCCGCATCGCACGTGTACATTTCTTCGACTGCTGGATCGCCGCGCGATCGGAATGGTTCACTTGCTCGCGCTCCAGCGCCCGGGCATCCGCCAGCGCCGGGTCGAACGGGAACAGAATCTCGTCCCACACCGCGATGTCTCCTGATGGCTGCCCATCCTCGCCCACCTGGCTGGCTTCCAGATAGCGGAAATCGCCCACATTGTGGACCGGCCGATATCTACGCCTGACGCACAGCGGAGGATCTCCCGCCGCCCGCAGTCGCGTAGCCCGCGGGAAGATCGCATCGAAAATCATCCGCTGGCCTGCGTCGCTCTCGCGCCACACTCCGAAACTCCGCGTGAACATCTCCCGCAAGGCGTATCCCGAGGTTTCATCCGCCTGAATCGCCAGCCCGATGGCCGTAGCCGACCGCGTATACTCACTTCTCTTGGCTTTCCTTCCGAACTCCTCGCGCAGCACCCGAGCCACCAGCGGCAACTCGCTCCCGCCGCCAGTGATATAAATCGCCTCCAGAACGCTGCCCTCCGCCAGACGTGAAGTCGCCGTCAGAGTCTCATCCAGCAGAGACCGGCATCGCGCATAATAATCGGCGACCGGAACGGTAATCTGCCCCATCCCCTCTTCGATCACATCCAGATCCACGACGATCTTCCGCGAATTGGGATGCAGCGCTTCTTTCTGGCGGCGGCATTCTTCCTGAAAACGGAACAGCGACGCAGCCGGCAGCGAGGCTAACCCTCCTCGCCAATCGCGATCGACGCCAATATATGATCGAAATCGTCCCCGCCCAGCGTTGAAATCCCCTCGGATGCAAGCACGGTATGCGTCCGCATCCACTCCCAGTGACACGTCGAAGGTCCCGCCGCCCAGGTCATAAACCAGGATGCGCCCCGATGTCCTTTGCCGGTGCCCAAACTCAATCGATGCGGCCGAAGGCTCGTTCAACAACCCGAGCACCGAAAATCCCGCGCGCCGAAATGCTTCCACGGTCAAGAATCTCTGATTGCTATTCGCGTTTGCAGAATTTCAGCATCGCCTCCAGGGGTTCCGTTTCTTTAAATCGCGTCCAGCCCATCGCGTAAAGCGCAGACCAGACCGAAGAGTAAGCTTGACAACGGAATCGCGACGCCCGCAGCCTCAATCATGGTCTCCGGGCCGGCGTCTTCCAGATATCTTTTTAAGGATCGAACGATGGTCCAGCTCGGATCGCCTTGGACGTTCCAAGCCTCCCAACCAGATTTCTCGCTGGCCTTGTCGAAGAGCGATCAACGGGGGGAACCATTCGAAGGCTCCATCAGCCGTCCAAACGGAACCAGCGGATAGTTCCCGCGATCGGCCGAGGCCACCACGATCCTGCGTCGTGCCGAAATCTTTATCCCCAGCTTCATGTTTTATGGTTAACACACTGCGCCAGTCACCGCTTAACAATAGTCGCGACAGGTCCCCCGTAATGTGCCGCTGGTCGGCGCCTGGGGCTGATGGCCGTGATGGGCCTGGCCACCGCGCGGCGGCTGGCTGACCAGGAGATCCGGCCACCCCGCCGGACCCACGCTGGACCAAGCCGGTGGACCGGCCCTGGCTGAGATCGCCGCGCAGGCCCGGCTGGTGGCCACCGTCGAGGACAACGGCATCGCGGGCGGGTTCGGCGACGCGGTCTGCCCGCTGCTGCGCGACGCGGACGTGCGCACGCCGGTGCGGACGTTCGGCCTGCCCAGCGGTTCCTGGACCACGGCTCGCGGGACCAGGTGCTGGACGAGGCTGGCCTGGTCCCACAGCACCTGGCCCGGCAGATCACCGAGGCCGTGGCCCGGCTCGACCCCAAACTGCCTACAACCCCCAGGGATTGAGACCCCAGCGACCACA
>CAVPKR010000108.1:0-7012 GCA_963705675.1 Terriglobia bacterium | reverse complement strand
TTTATGTATCACCGCTACTCCGTCGAATCCGCCTCATCCATGGTGGGCGGCATCGATTACATCTACGGAATCCGCGGCGACAAACGTACGCCCGTGAAATGGGAGACCGCCGCCAATCGACGCAAAGCTCTCGACGCTTTGGGAATACGCTGAAGCCCTCTGAGTTGACCGTGCCCAAGCAGATCCTCGACGCCATTCCGCCCCGCCCGCCCGGCTACGGCCGCCATCGCGAGCTGTTCCCGCGCACTACCGGCGACGGCTTCGATCCCCTCAGCCCCGCGACGGTCGCCTCCGATGTGACCATCGGCTTTGTCCTGGAGCTGGACCGTACCGCTCGCATGGTCGCCCAGCATGCCGTCGATCCTACGTTGCCTGGACTGGAAGAAGTGATCGACCGTTTGACCAAGGCTGTATTCGACGCGCCGGTAGCTTCCCCCTACGAAGCCGAAGTTCGCCGAGCCGAGGAGCGCGTCCTGGTCGACCGAGTCATGTGGCTCGCCACCGGTTCCTCCAACGGCCAAGTCCGCGCCATCGCGACGCTCAAACTTTCAAAACTAGCCGCGCGCCTGAAAGCCGAAACCACGCAAGGCGAAGGCGAACAAGCCCAGCACATGCTGCTAGCCGCCGATATCAAGCGATTCCTAGATCGCCCGGCCGACACCATGCACGTGATTCCCCCTCCCCCCGCGCCTCCCGGAGCGCCCATCGGCGGCGACACCGGAATGGACTGGCTAGCCCGTCCCCGCGGCTGCGACTGGAACAGCGCCCACCCCGACTGGTGGTCGTCATCCTTCGATTTGCCCCCAATGTAGAAGGGAGGCGAGACCTCCCCTTCACCGGGCAATCCCGGCCGCAATCCCGATCCTTTTCAAGTACATCCCGTATCGCCCGGCCTAGCCTCCGCGCCACCCTCGTTTAATTTATAGGCAAGGAGTTCATGGGCTCTGCCAACGGAGGACGGAACCGGCCAGAAGTGGGAATTCTAGACAATCTCGCGAGCGGGCCTGCGTGCGTTGGATGTCCGCCGGTACACGACCGGTCCCTAGCCGTTGCGGGGCAAATTAAACGGATCTTCGTCGCCGGTCGAAGTAAAACCCCGGCTAAAGGGCGCCCGATAAATTGCTTGGATCTTTGAAAATATGAGTCTTTACCGGCCTGCGGTGCGGGGAACTGGAGTCCCACCCAAATGACGATCCCGGTTCCTCGAACCGGAACCCCGGTCTGGCTGGACTGTCCGACGGCCAGCACAACACTAAGACCACAGGAAGCCTGAAACTGCACCTGGGCCACCGCGTCAATCGACCCTGGCACCGTCTGCGTGGACCCCACTTTTAACTGCCGACGACGTCGCCAGCACGGCAGAAGGAACCAGCGGCGTCTCTGACGCGCTTACCGCTCCCGTCAACTGCGCCGGGCTGGTTACTCCCATTCCGTTCAGAAAGATCGTGACGGTCGAACCCGGCGTGGCAGGATTCGCGCAACTGTTCAGCGTCCCGTCCGCATTCAGCGCCAGGGGCTGCAATCCTTCGAGCGTCTGACCGTTGCACGCCGCGGTCCCGAAAATCGGTCCCGCGTAAGCCGCTCGCGATAGAAACAAGCTCGGCTGGCGCGCCACCACGGCCAGGATGTACGATTCCGATAAAGGCTTAGAGGCGAACTGGCTGGTCACCAGCATCGTGACTTGGCTCTGCCCGGAAATTTCATACGGGACCTGCAGGTTGATCTGAATCCCTGAAGTGTACAGAATGGGCGCCGCGATGCCGTTGAATGTGACCGTCACTCCGTTGAACGACGTAGGAAATCCATTCGACGGCTGGGCCGGATCCGCGGGCGCGAGGTCAGTTCCGTAAAGCGTAAGCAACTGCCCCGGCGCGATGGCGACAAGCTTCGCATCATCCGCGCTATCCGTAATCGCCGCCACGCGCCCCACCGCCGGAAAATTTCAGCGTAGCGATCTTCGCCCGCCTACCACCGCGGTCCCATCCGTTTGCGCCGCGATCGGAAAGTAACTATACGGCCCCACGTTGAGGCCGCTAAGCAACTGTGTGGCAGAAAGCGTGCTTCCGTCTGGACTCAAGCGCGAGACGAACTCTGAAGCGTTCGCGGGCGTCGGCCGCGATGCTACCGGAATGTTCCACAGCCCGGGAAAATCGGCTGAATAAGTCAAGCCAGCAATCAGAATGTTTCCACTCGCGTCGATGGCCATCCCTCCAATCGTGTCGCCCTGACGTTTGAGTTTGCGTTCGGGAACGTCTCGACCCGAGCCCGACTAAAATGTCGACCACACCAGTCCAGTACCCGAGGCGTTCAGTTTCGTCACGTATCCGGCGCTGGGCGGCGGTTGAGGACTGGGAAAATGGATACCCCACCGATTGCCTCCACGGATTCGCGAAGAATTCCGGCTGATAGGCTCCCGGCGTGGTTGGGTAATCCGGCGACGAGTCGTGCCGGCGACGATTACATTACCCGACCCGTCGACCGCCAGACTGCTCGGAGAGGCGCCCGTCACACCAGATAAATAAGTCGCATAGATTAACTTCGTGCCCGTCGGATCGATTTTGGCGATGTGCTGATCGGTACAGGGAATGGCCGCCCAATATTCCGAGGCTTATGCAAACCGCCAATTCCAGCCGTTGCTTGAAAGGCGCCCGCAGTGGTCGGCGCCACGGGCCCGCGAAACTGCTGGCGACATAGATGTTCCCTTGCCCATCGAGCGCGATCAGACCGCCGAAGCCCTGTATCGCCAGCACCACCTCGCTGCCGGCCACGTTGAGTTCAACAATGTAAATATCGGTGTAAATATCTCGATGCATTCTTGGTGGAGTCGCGCGCCAGCCACCGACCCAGGAGTGGAGGGAAAGACCCCTCCTCCACGTGACAAATGCATGACCCGCAGCATCGACGGCGACCGAGCCCGCGTAGGTACCCACCGGCCCATCAACGAATGTCGAGTACACCACCGCGCCCGTCGGATTCAGCTTGACAGCAAATTGCACGCCCGAATCGCCGAGAACCCCAGCCACGGTCTGCATCGCACCCGGCGTCGTCGGAAAGTCAGTCGACTTGGTATTGCCAGTAACATAGATCGACCCATCCGACCCGAGCGCCAAGGCGACAGCACCATCCTGCTTCGATCCCGCGAGTGGAGTCCACCACATCACCGACAGGGCCGGCGACAGCTCTGCAACGAAGGCGTGCGACGGCGCGCCGCTCAACGTATAGGACCCAGCCAGATATATATTTCCAGTCGGGCCTATTTGCACCGCATTCGCGACTGCATTATTAGGCAGGACCGGTGGGATAGCGCCGAAGACACTCAGGCAAATCGGCAGGAGCAGAAGGATACGGCGTAACACGGAATCATTTTCGCACCTATTGGCGAAATGCCGTGGAAAGCGCGCGCGGTGTGCTGGGACCCTTGGCGGCTTCCGTGCAAACCGCATCGCGCGTCTGGCGTAGCGATGTAGCGATGGAACTGCGCGAAATGCGGCGGATAATCGGATCGATCACCCAATGGAGGGACGCCGGAATATCGCGGCTCAGTCCAACGGCTTCGGTTTCCACGTAGACCCCGCCGTCGCGCTCCTCATACCGCGTAACGGTGAAGATCCGCCAGATCAGCCCGTCGCCCGAGTCGACCGCGAGCTTGTGTTCATTCGGCTGGCCATAGTCGTCGATCTGCTGCATCCGGATACTGTTCGTAATGGTGTATTGTTTGTGCGCGTCCACTTGCACCGTGTGCGATTCGAACTCGCCGTCGATTGCGTTGTGCTCGAAAGCGGCACGGTTCATTAGCACCATGCCGAACTTGTCGCCATCCCCTTTCATCGCTTTCGCCGAAAGCACGCTGGGATGAAAATAATCCTTATAGTGAGCATAATCGCGGTTCACGCTTATCAGGTCCTCAAACCTCGCGTTCGGAATGAACGCCGCGCCTGACCAATCGTGGATCATACCCGCAGGAACCCGCAGCGGAGTGTGCTGGCCGACCGGATGAATCAGGATTTCCCCGTCGCGGAGTTGACGAGCCCGGTCCGCAGATTCTTCAATCGAGAGGAAGCAGGCGCCGGGCTGAAGATGCTCCTGTAAACGAGCCTTCACCGTAACCAGGTAGCTATCCCATGCCTTCAAAGTCTCCGGCTTCAGCTCCGTGGCTGCCGCCGGAAAGGCTGTGAGTGCGAATAAAAACAGCATCCCCAGCGCGTTACGTTTCATCGAATTCGAGGCGGGGTTCACCATGCTTTCCTCTCAATCTCCGGAGCATTTTAGAAGCCATTTGTAAGCGAATGAATTCATTGAATCGACATCCGCTTTCACCGGAAGGACTTTCCGGACCAGGCATGCAATTTCTGTGATAGCTTTATCTCGTATGAAGACACGCATTCTCTTCCTAATCGCGATTTGCGCCGCGCAGGCACAGGTTCCGCGTCCCATGACGCTGGTCGACGTGATGAACGTGCCGGTGGTTTCCGACCCGCAGATTTCGCCGGACGGCCGCCAGATCGTATTTACCGAATCGAAGCCGGACTGGAAGGCCGATCGGCGCATCAGCCACATCTGGAAAATCAATGCGGACAGCACCGGCCTGGTGCAGATGACCAGCGGCGCCGATGGCGAAACCAGCCCCCGCTGGTCGCCGGACGGCAAAACCATCGCCTTCGTCACGAAGCGTGGAACCGAACCGGACACGGTGGCGCAGATCTTTCTGATCGCGAACGCAGGCGGCGAAGCCAGACCGCTTACCGCTCACGCCACCGCTGTGTCGAACATCGAGTGGTCGCCCGACGGCTCGACCATTTATTTTCGCGCGGCCGATCCGAAGTCCGACGAACAGAAAGCTCGTGAGAAGGCGAAAGACGATGTGTTCATGTTCGACGAGGATTACCAGCAGCAGCACCTCTGGAACGTCACCGTCGCCAATCGGACCGAGCACCGGCTGACGCAGGGCAATTATTCGATCATGTCGTACGCTGTGTCGGAAGACGGAAAGAAGATCGTGGAACATCGCGCGCCCACGCCCCAGATCGAAGATAGCGATCAGAGCGAAGTTTGGGTGATGGATGCCGCCGGCTCAAACCCCCGCCAGATCACGCACAACAAAGTTCAGGAAAGCGACGCGTCTTTCTCCCCCGATGGCTCGCAGGTCCTGTTTGTCTCGCAGGCCAATCAGAAATTCGACACTTACTATAACGGGAAGATTTTTGTCGCATCAGCAAACGGCGGCGAACCCCGGCTGCTGATGCCGGATCTGCCGTACGGAGTGGACCGTGCGGCGTGGTCGAGAGACGGAAGATCGATATTCTTTCTGGCGAACATGGGCGTACACAGCGAGCTCTTCGAGGTTCCCGTCTCGTCCGGCAAACCCGAGCAGTTGACCACCGGGAAGCATGCGATCAGCGGATGGTCGTGGTCGGACTCGGCGAAAGCGCACGTGTTCACCGTGGCCGAAATGTCCAGCCCAGGCGAAGTTTGGGTAATGGCCGCGGGAACTGCTCCGCATAAGGTGACGGCGGTGTTCGATTATTTAACGAAAGAATTTAAGCTGCCCCGCCAGGAAAAGGTCGAATGGAAGGGCGCGGATGGAGTCACTGTCGAAGGGCTGTTGTATTATCCGCTCGACTATCAGGAAGGCAAGAAATATCCGCTCGCGGTGCAGACCCACGGCGGACCGCAGGCCTCGGATAAATTCGGCTTCGGCGGCGGGCAGAATTACGTTCCGGTCCTGGCTGCCAAGGGCTATGTCGTGTTGCAGCCGAACTACCGGGGCAGCACGGGTTACGGTGACGATTTTATGCGCGACATGGTCGGGCATTATTTCCAGAACGCGCATCTGGACGTGCTCACGGGCGTGGATTACCTGATCAAGAGAGGCATCGCCGATCCCGACCACATGGTGAAGATGGGATGGAGCGGCGGCGGGCACATGACCAACAAGATCATCACGGTGACGGATCGTTTCAAGGCCGCGAGCGCCGGCGCTGGAGCAGCCGATTGGGTGTCGATGTATGCGCAGAGCGATGTCCGCACCTACCGGACTCCGTGGTTCGGCGGGACGCCATGGCAGAAAGACGCGCCGATCGCCGCCTACTGGGATAACTCCCCGCTGAAGGATGTGTGGAAGGTGAAGACGCCGACGATTTTCCTGGTGGGCGAAAAAGACGTTCGGGTTCCGTCGCCGCAATCGGTGGAAATGTACCGGGCGCTGAAGAGCAACGGAATCCCGACCCATCTGTATATCGCTCCGCGAGAGCCGCACGGATGGGCGGAGCTGCGGCACGTCCTGTTCAAGATGAACGTGGAACTCGATTGGTTCGAGAAGAACGCGATGGGCCGGACTTATACCTGGGAGAAAGCTCCGTCGTAACAGTTACTGCGCGCGATCCTGTTGCTGCTGGACGCGCTGGACCATCAGTTTCTTGGTCCGGTCGACCAGGGCTTGTGCTTTCGGCATGGCTTCCACGGCCTGCGAAATTTCGCGGTCCTGTTCGATTCTCACTTTTTCGGATTGCTCGAGGCTGAAGCCGGTGATGTACATTTCGCGCTTGAGCTGCTCTTTGATCCAGTCGTGATTGGCGGCGAATTCGTCTTCGGTGAACTCGATCTTGTTCTTCATCAAAGAATCGTGAAATGCGTTGACGACGTCCTGATCGGGCTCCCAGCCTTTGGGAAGCTTGGCGTCCTGCTTGGGTCCGAAATACTCGGCTGAAAATTTGAACAGGCCGGAGTGGCGCAGGACTTCGATCTGGAACTTGTTGAATTTCTCGGGCGTGTATTTCTCGTCGGGCGTGATGCCGCCTCCGCCGAAAACAGTGCGGCCGCTGTCGGTCATCTTGACGTCGGCTGCGTTCCTCTGATCGCGCTTGGCGTTGTAGTAATAATCGAGGAACGAAATGTGCGTGTAGTCGCGCTGATCCAACGGCCGCTCGGGGTGTAATACTGCATGGTGGTCAGCGCGAGCGCAGTGTTCTCGCTCAGCGTGAAAACCGACTGGACCAAGCCTTTACCGAACATA
>CAVPKR010000107.1:0-41528 GCA_963705675.1 Terriglobia bacterium | reverse complement strand
CTGGCGGGCTTTGTCCAGCATCGCCGGCGAGGAGTCAAGCAGCGTCACGTCATCACCGGCCTGGGCCAGCGGGAACGACTGATGGCCCGCGCCGCCGCCGACGTCGAGCACGGGCGCCGGAGGCGGCGGCAGGTGCTCAAGCAGCTGCTGGTGCATCACGTAGGTGCGCACGTACCCCTTCACCGAGGCGTAGGCCTCATCGGCGAACTCGCAGGCCAGGCTGGCCCAGGTGTCATCGGTCACGGCACCAAGGTATGCCGGCAAGCTGGACGAGCCGTGGGCCAAAGAGATCCGCGCCCCTATCCACGCGGGCCTGTTCCAGCGCATGCGCCGCGGGCGCCGGCAGTGACCACCAGGGCCCGCCGGCAGGCCCCGGCAGATCCCTTCCGCAGCTCTGACCGCGCCCGAGATGTAGCCGTACCAGGTCGAACGTGCGCCACAGCAGGTGCCGGTAAGATCAGTAAAGGCCAGATGATGCCCTGGCGTGGACGCGCAGCTTCCCGAACCGCCGCCGCAGGAGCGGCTGATGGCCTCTGCTCCGACCTCGCGTGACTGAGGAGTCCTTTTCCGCGTGGGCTTCCCCATACTGGGCCTTTTCCCTGGGATGCCAGCCGATCGCCGTGGGATAGAACAGAATCTTCGCCCCGCCAAGCGCCGAAAGCCGCGCCGCTTCGGGATACCACTGATCCCAGCAAACCAGGACACCCAGGCGCCCGAACGGCGTTTCGAAATTCACGAACCCCAGGTCGCCGGGGGTGAAATAGAATTTCTCGAAGTAGAGAGGATCGTCGGGGATGTGCATTTTTCGATACATCCCGGCGATTTCGCCGTCGGTGGCGATCACTACTGCCGTGTTGTGATACAAGCCCGCGGCGCGCCGCTCGAATAGAGACGCCACTATGACAATGCCCAGTTCGCGTGCCAGATGGCCCAGGGCTTCGGTCGAGGGGCCGGGAATGGGCTCGGCCAGGGCGAACAGTTCGTGATTTTCTTCCCGGCGGAAATATGAGATCGGAAAGAGCTCCGGCAAACAGACGATCTGGGCACCCTTGGCGGCGGCCTCGCGGATCTTCCATTCGGCTTTGGCGAAGTTCTCGTTGGGATCGATCGAGCACGCCATCTGCACCAGGCCTACCTGGAATTTTCCTTCGGACGACATAAGCTCTAGTCTAAAGGAAGGGCATGAAAGCAGGGTGAATCCGGAAGCCGTAAAACAGATCGCGCGGGACTGCGGCTTTCAACTCGCGGGCATCGCATCCGCCGATCCTCCGAGGATTTCGCGCGCTACGACGCATGGGTGGCGCAGGGGCACGCCGGGGAGATGCGGTATCTTACGGATCGGCGCGCGGAGGTGCGCAGCGACGTTCGCAAGCTGCTTCCCAGCGCGCGATCCGTGATCTGGGTAGGGATGCTGTAGACCCGGCAGACGTCCAGGCCCAACCTGGGGACGCCGTGATATCGAGATACGCGTGGGGCCAGGATTATCACGACGTGATGCGGGCCGCGCTTCAAAAGATGGTGGAGCGGATGAAGGAACACGCCGCCTTCGAGTGGAAAATCTGCGTTGACACGGCGCCGTTACTGGAGCGAACGTTCGCACGGTTAGCGGGCTCGGGTGGATCGGAAAAAATACCTGCCTGATCGATGAGGCGGGATCGTGGTTTTTCTTGGGCGAACTGATCACGTCGCTCGATTTGACGGGACGCGCCGCCGCCGGATCGCTGTGGAACCTGCACGCGCTGCATCGACGCGTGCCCAACGGAGGCTTTATTAGCCGGCGATTCCTGGGCGATCGACGCTCGGAAATGTATCGCTTATTTCACGATCGAGCTTAAGGGCTCGATTCCGGAAGAGTATCGCGAGTCCATTGGTCCTCATGTGTTCGGCTGCGACATTTGCCAGGACGTATGTCCGTGGAATGCTGGCGCGCGGTGACGGATTCCTTCGAAGACCTCGCCGCGCGCCGTCGCTGGCGGACTGCGCGGGGTTATCGGAGGAAGAATTTAACCGGATGTTCCACGAAAGCGCGCTGGCGCGGCCGAAATACACGGGGTTCCTGCGCAATGTGGCGATCGCGATGGGGAATAGCGGGTTGGAGGAATTGCGGGAACCGCTGGGACGGCTGGCGAAGCACGTGGATCCGGTGTAGCGGAGCATGCGCGATGGGCGCTCAATAAGTTGGAGTCTGGTGCGTCAGATCGGGTCCTGCCCGATGGAGACTAGCATTGCGTTGACGTTTCAGGCGGGCGCCAGGATGAGGAGGCCCGCGTACAAGGTACTCGAGCCAAAGAGCATTCTTCGCGTCTTGCTGCGATCGATTTTTTGAGATGCCCGGCACGATTCCGATCTCGGCTGCGTCGGGATTCGCCGGATCGATTACCACGAGGTTGTCCCCAAAATACGACTGGAGCTCGGGTGCGGACTCGGGATACGTCATGACGATCATGTGCTTGTGAAGACTCACGCTGGCGTTGAGTTCCTGGCGGCAAGCTTCGGTCAGTCCTGAGCCGACAACACCCAGCACAGCGTCCGCCTGATTCAACCGTTGCATGGTCTCCGGATCAAGAAGACTTGGAGCAGCTTCGCGAGTGAAAGGCCGGCGGCACGTACAAGGTCAGACCATGGACCGCGCCCAGGGCTTGAAGACGCAGAGCGGTAACCTGATCGCCCGTGTCCCCGTAGGAGATGAATACTTTCATGTCTTCCCGCTCCCTCGATTCTAGTCCTTAAGCGAGGGACACGGCTGAAACCAAGATTTGGTGCGGATGAGAGGACTTGAACCTCCACTCCCTTGCGAGAACATGGACCTGAACCATGCGCGTCTGCCAATTCCGCCACATCCGCACGTTCGATGGGGTATTTCTATTCTGAAGGACTTGACCCCCAGTAGTCAATTCGGGGGGTTATTTCGACGAGCGGATTTCCAGGATCAGACGCATGACCAGGCCTTCGATCTCTGAGGCGACGGAGCGGTAGACCGACTCCTTCAAGCCGATCGGGTCGCGTACCGGCCAGTCGACAATGCGGGCGCCGGGCATCGCGAACTTTACACCGCTCATGTTCACGACGATGTCGAACGGCTCCCGCGAGATCATTTCTACGCTCTTGGGAAAATGGCCTTCGATGCCGAGATTCTTTTCGCTGAGCACCTGGCGGGTCAGGGGCGCGATGACGGTCGCCGGGGCGAGACCGGCGCTGTACACGTCGATGACATCCGAGCCGTAGGCTTTCGCGAAGGCTTCCGCCATCTGGCTTCGGCATGAATTGCCGACGCAGACGAACAGCACTCGTTTTTTGGCGATCGCGGGAGCGGCTGCCTGGGCCTGCCGCTGGGTACGCGGAGTGAAGCCGTGGCCGCCCAGACGCGGGCGGCTGCCCCTTATGCCGCCGCTGGGTGGGTCCGCCGGTACCATGCGAGTGTCCTCTTTAATCCTTCCTCGATCGTAAATCGCGGCGCATGACCTAGATCGGCAACCGCTGCGGCCGTGTCCGCCATGGAATCGCGGACGTCGCCCGCGCGCGGGGGGCCGAATTTCGCGGGTAGTTCGATGCCTTCCATTTTCTGAAGCAAGCTCCAGATGAAATTCAGGGTGAAACGGCCCCCGTTTCCCGCGTTATACATCTTGCCAGCGGCATTGGGAGCCTCGGCGGCTTTGATGCACAGCCCGGCGACATCCTCGACATAAGTAAAATCGCGCGACTGTTCGCCGTCGCCGAAAATGGTCGGCGGCGTTCCCGCCAGCAGATGCCTCATGAACAAGGACAAGACGCCGGAGTATGGGCTCGACGGGTCCTGCCGCGGGCCGTACACGTTGAAGAATCGCAGCGAGACGGTCTCCAGGCCGTAGCAGGAATGGAATACCGATGCATAGTATTCCCCGACCAGTTTCTGGACCGCGTAGGGCGATTTCGGACGCGTCACCATGGTTTCCACTTTGGGCAGGGTGAGGCTATCGCCATAGGCTGATGATGACGCCGCATAGACCAGGCGCCTTACGCCGCTTTCAACCGCCGCGCGAAGCACGTTGAAGGTGCCGTCGATGTTCACTTCATGGGAAGGAACCGGGTCGTCGATGGAACGAGGAACCGACGGAATCGCCGCCAGGTGAAACACGACGTCCGCGCCGCGCATTGGGTGGGCCAGCGCGCCGGCGTCGCGAATATCCAGGCGATGAAACTCGATTCGATCGCGCACCTCGGCCAGGTTATGCTCATGTCCGGTAAGCAGATTGTCTATCACCGCGACGGACCCGCCGCCTTCGAGCAGACTGCGCACCAACGCCGAGCCGATGAACCCCGCTCCACCGGTTACCACGTACTTACTCATTGATTCTTCAAGTTTCGCATGGTTGACCCGTCTCAGTCGCGTCTGCCGATCGCGATGAGGGATAGTCCCTTCCATGGCATCAGCCCGTCCACACGCCGCCAGAACCATACGGTCTTGTCGAACAGCTTCAATGCCACCTTCGAGATACGCTTTCGCCCCAGCAGCTTCCCATAAATCCACCACGATACGGCGCCGATTTTGTTGAGTTGCAGCATCTGCTCGGCGCGAAATCCCGTGGCCGTCAGCATTTCCTGAAGTTGCTGCGCTGAAAAACGATGCTTATGGCCCATGGCCCGGTCGAGCGAGCCGAATAGCCCGGGTCCTTGCGGCACTAGGACGATCAAGTTGCCTCCCGCCTTCACGCATCCGTGCAGCGAGCGCAGCACCTCCACGGGATTCTCCACCGATTCGAGCACGTTCACGCACAATGCCGTGTCGAACTGATCCTGCCACTGCGCGTAATCCTCGGGGTTTTCGGGATCCAGGCGGCATACCGAAACACTGGGCGTCCGCAGGAACCGGTTGCGCAGGGCGTGAAGATACAGCGGGTCGCTTTCAGCGGCAACATAATGAAGCTTGCGAGCCATCAGGCGGCCGGTCAGGTTGCCGAGCCCGGCTCCGATCTCAAGCACGGTATCGCCAAGATGCGGCCTCAGGACGCGCGTCAGCCAGCTTAGATACTGCGGAGTGCCGGTTAAACTATTCAGCAGACCGCGGCCATACGGGGCGACATACAGATCGTCCACCAGCCAGAAATAGAAAATCACGCCGAGCGCTTTCACTCCATCCTTCCAGCCGATTTTCTTACCCTCTTCGTAAGTCCGGCCGTGATAGCTGATGGGCACTTCATACACGCGCAGCTTACGCTTGGACGACTTCATGGTGATCTCCGGCTCAAAGCCGAAGCGGTCCGACCGTATGGGAATGCTCTTCAGCAAGTCCGTGCGGAAAACCTTGTAGCAGGTCTCCATGTCGGTGACGTTCAGATTGCTGAACATGTTCGAGAGCGTGGTCAGACCCTTGTTCATCATCGAATGCCAGAACGGCAGCACTCGAGTTTGTTCGCCGGCGAGATAGCGGGACCCGAACACCGCATCGGCATGCCCGTCGAGCAGGGGACGAAGCAGCTTCACATATTCCGACGGATCGTATTCGAGGTCGGCGTCCTGCACCAGGCAGAAATCCCCGGTCGCATTCTGAATCGCGGTGCGCACCGCCGCGCCTTTTCCCTGATTGATCTGATGGCGGATCAGGCGAATCGAAGGCTCGGACTCAGCCAGGCGTTTCAGGATGTCCGAGGTGCCGTCGGTAGAGCAATCGTCCACCACCACCAGCTCGCGCTGCATGTTTTCCGGCAGACCGGCGGCGAGCACCAGAGCCAGGCTCCGCTCGACGACGGTACGTTCGTTGTAGACCGGAATCAGGATGGACAGGAGCATGGGAATCCCTAAGTATAATTGGAAATGGTTCCGAAACCCCTTATGACAAACACTGAAGTAGTGCTTGAAACCAGTTTGCCCGACCTGAAATTGCGCGGGCGCGGAAAAGTGCGCGATATCTACGAAGACCACGACCGCCTGTTGATCGTCGCCACCGATCGAATCTCCGCGTTCGACTATATTCTGGCCACCGGGATTCCCGACAAGGGACGTGTGCTGACGCAGATGACGTTGTTCTGGCTGGATTTTCTGTGCGACATGGTGCCGAATCACTTCCTGAGCTCGGATGTTCCGGCCTGGCCTGGAAGGTCGCGCGATGTGGGTGAAGAAAGCCCAGATGTTCGACGTGGAATGTGTCGCGCGCGGCTACATTTCCGGCTCCGGCTGGAAGGATTACAAGAACACGGGAGCCATCTGCGGCATTCCTCTGCCGAAAGGTCTGCGCGAGAGCGATCAGCTTCCGGAGCCGATTTTCACTCCCGCAACCAAAGCGCAGAGCGGTCACGATGAAAATATTCCTTTCGAAACGATGGTCGAGATCGTGGGCGCGGATCTGTCGGCTAAGCTTCGGGACCTGACGCTTGCGATCTACAAGCGAGCCTCGGATTATGCCCGGACGCGCGGGATTATCATCGCCGATACGAAATTCGAATTCGGGCTCATCAATGGAGAGATCACTTTGGCCGACGAAGTTCTGACGCCCGATTCTTCGCGTTTCTGGCCGCTTCAATCCTATGCGCCGGGCGGCGCGCAGCCGTCTTACGACAAGCAGTATGTCCGCGATTACCTGGAATCGATTCACTGGAATAAGCAGCCCCCCGCGCCGGCGCTTCCGGACGATGTGGCCCGGCGCACCAGCGAAAAGTACAAGGAGGCTTACCGCGAATTGACGGGAAAGGCGTTGTGAACCTGCTCGACATCATCCTGGTGATCCTGATCGGAGCCTCGGTCGTCACCGGCTTCATGGCCGGATTCGCGCGGGTCGGAATCGGGTTCCTGGCGACGATGACGGGGCTGCTGTTCGGGTTCTGGTTCTACGGGATCCCGGCGGAGTGGTTCCATCGCCACGTGAAGTCGGTCACTCTGTCGAACCTGATGGGATTTTTTCTGGTCTTTTTCGCGTGCATCTTGGTCGGGTCATTAATCGCCAAGCTGCTCTCGAAGTTATTCAAGTGGACCGGGCTTTCCTGGCTGGATCGGCTGCTGGGGGGTATATTCGGGTTCGTACGCGGGGCGCTGATCGCCGTGGCGTTTGTCGCCGTCCTGCTGGCGTTCACGCCCAAGCCGCTGCCCACCTGGATGGTGGATTCGGCGGTTCTTCCGTATGCGATCGATGCATCGGACGTGTGCGCCGACCTCGCCCCCAGCGCGATCAAGGACGCCTTTCGGGAAAGCATGCACGACATCCAGATCCTGTGGCAAGAGCAGTTGAAGAAGAAAAAGCACAAGAGCGACCTGAAGGAAGTCGACAGTTGAGCCGGGATTTGCTGATCTTCGACCTGGACGGCACGCTGGTGGATTCGAAACGCGACCTGGTCGATTCCGTCAATGCGACTCGAGTCTCCGATGGCCGCGATCCACTGCCCGATGAAGTGGTCGCGTCCTATGTCGGCAACGGAGCGCCGGTGCTGATCCGGCGGGCTTTTCCGGATGCTTCCGAAGCCGATCTGGACCGGCTGCTCCGGTATTTTCTGACCTATTATCGCGATCACATGCTCGACGCGACGGTGCTGTATCCCGGCGTTCAAGAGGCGCTGGAAGTCCTTCACGCCGCCGATGTCCCGATGGCGGTGTTGACGAATAAGCCGGTCCGGTTCAGCGTCCGGATGCTGGAAGGGCTGGGACTGGAAGCTTATTTCTTCCGCGTGTATGGAGGAAATAGTTTCGATGAAAAGAAGCCGCATCCTATGGGGATCAATTTGCTGGTGGCGGAATCGGGGGCGGATCGGGAGCGAACGATTATGGTGGGCGACAGCGCTGTGGATGTCCGCACGGCGCGCGCGGCGGGTGTCAGGGCCTGCGGGGTCAGTTGGGGATTTCAACCGGAAACCTTCGTCTCCGCCCCGCCCGATTTCATAGTCGATGACCTGAGCGAGCTGGCGGAAGTGGTCCTCGCTGAGCAGCCCGCTGGTTCGGTCGGGCCTGCATCCTGATGGTGGGGGACTACTCGGCCAGTTTGAAGTACCGACCGCATGCTGCGCATGGCGGCTCAATGCGGGTCCGGCGTCGTGATGGGCGGGACCTCGCCAGTTTGAAGGACCGACCGCATGCTACGCATGGCGGATCAATGCGGGTCCGGCATCGTGATGGGGGGGACCTCGCCAGTTTGAGGGACTGACCGCATGCTGCGCATGGCGGATCAATGCGGGTCCGGCATCGTGATGGGGGGGACCTCGCCAGTTTGAAGGACCGACCGCAATCTCGCATGGCGGATCAATGCATCCATCTTGCTGGTGAGACGCCATCGTCGGGCTAATGGTTCTGCGTAAATCTGCCGTTATATAGAGAGGAATGCACTCTTCACGCGAGCGCGGCTTTGTCCTGATCGCCATGTCGGTGTCGATGGTCTTGATGCTGGCGGTGGTCGGGATGGCATTCGACCTGGGGCGGATCTATATTGCGCGGAATGAGGCGCAAGTTTTTACCGACGCGGCATCTTTGGCGGCCGCGGCGGATCTGGACGGAACCGCCGAGGGCGTGGATCGGGCGAGGAACGAGATCTCGCGCATCCCCATGCGATGGAATCTGGGAACCAGCGAGTTCACCGGAGTCGTGGTGGAGTTCAGCAAGGACGGCGCACAGTGGGAGCAGAATCCGAAGGAAGCAGGGTCGACCAGGGTCAGGGTTTCGGCGCCTGCCAATAACGTCGAGATTACGTTCTTACGCGCGGTGGGTGGACCGGCATCGTTCACGGTGCCCGCGCATTCGGTAGCGGCGGCGAATCCGCCCCGGTGGATCGAATGACGCGCGAATCCCGTTTGAAGCGGCAGAGCGGCCACGCGATGATCGAGCTCGCGGTGTCGGCGGTGGTGATGGTGGCCTTCGTCGGCGCGACGTTCCAATTCGGCTACACGTTTTACGTGTACAACCAGCTTCTGACGGCGGTGGGAAATGGTGGACGCTACGCCGCAATGCAAGCCTACAACGCCGGCGATACCGGCAAGACCAATCAGGCGATCCGCAACATGGTGGTATTCGGAGATCCTCAGCCACCTGGGGGCGGCGCCCAGCCTGCCGTCGCGAATCTGAAGCCTGAGCAAGTGGACGTCGAGTGGATCCCGGGCGAATCGGCTGCGCCGGCGCATGTGCGCGTCTCGATACGCGAATTCACCATCAATGCGGTGTTCCGGTCGTTCACGTTTGCCGGGAGACCGTCGGTAGAATTTCCGAATGTCGGACGGCCGGCCATGTCGGAGGCGAAAAAGTGAAACAGCGCGGACAGAGCCTGATTGAGTCTGCCCTGGTCCTGATGGTTTTCTTCGCGTTGCTGCTCGGCGTGGTGGATTGCGGGCAGGTCCTGTTCGCTCACCAGGCGCTGGTGGAGCGCGTGCGCGGCGCGGTTCGCTGGGGAACCATGCATCCCTACGACGGAACCGGAAACCAGGTGGCGAACCTGATCCTGTTCGACCGCACGGACGGTGCTGGGGCTCCGGCGTTTCTGGGGCTGAATCGCGAGAATGTCCAGGTGAACTATCGCGCCTCGACCGCGGAACGGCCGGGCGATGAAATGCTCAGCGTCGCGATTGTCGATTACCAGTCGCACTTGTTTTCCCCGTGGATCGCCAAGACCATCGTGAGCCGCCGCCCCGTCCTGATCAGCGCGCCTATGACATACCGCAAGCAGTAACGGTATGCTTATTTCTTGGCGACTATAAATCCGTTCCAACCGTTCCGCTATTCCGCGAAGGCCGGCGATCCGTCGAAGCTGGTCACCCAGCCTTACGACAAGATCAGTCCGGAAATGCGCGAGCATTATCTCGCCGCGAGTCCGTACAATCTGGTCCGCGTACTGCTGGGCGAGCAGCGCGATTCCGATAACGATTCGGACAACGTCTACACCCGAGCCGCGCAGTACCTGGAAAACTGGATTCGCGACGGCATCCTGGCGCAGGACCCGGCGCCGGGTCTCTACGCATACTTTCAGGAGTTCCAGGTACCCGACTCCGGGGAACACCTGGTTCGCAAGGGCTTCATCGGGATCGGCAAGCTGGAGGATTATTCCGCGGGCATCGTGTACCGGCATGAGCAGACGCTGACCGGTCCGAAGAAGGATCGTCTGGAGCTGCTCCGTCACACCCGCGCCCATTTCGGGCAGTTATTCATGCTGTATCCCGATCCCGAGGGCGCTGTGGATAAGATTCTCGACCAGGCCGCCGCGGGAACGGCCATCTTCGACGTTCAGGACGAGTATCATGCCCGACATCGTCTCTGGCCCATTACGGGAGGGATCGAGATCGGACGGATTCAGGAGCTGCTGAGGTCGAAGAAACTGCTGATCGCCGACGGTCATCATCGCTACGAAACCGCGCTGGCGTATCGCAATGAGCATCCGGAGGACCCGGCGGCTCAATTTGTGATGATGACGCTGGTCAACATGCATTCGCCCGGATTGAAGATCCTGGCCACCCATCGCGTCCTGTGGAACTTGCCGAATTTCAACGCGGTGAGGTTTTTCGAAAAAGCCGTCAAAGACGGATGGTCCGTCGCGGCGAGTCCTAGCCTGGATGCATTGAAGAAACGGATGGCGGCCGTCGAACCCAAGCGCGTGCAGATCGGCGTGCTCTCGGGCGGCGAGATTCGTCTGATGCAGCGCCCGCGTAAAGAGGGAAAGCTGGACGTGCCGATCCTGCATCAGGAGATCCTGGATCATCTGTTAGGCATCGGCGAGGAAGCCGTGCGCGACGAAAAATACATCAAGTACGTGCGCGGGATCGACGCGGCTGCGGCCGAGGTTCAAAATGGCGCGCAAGTGGCGTTCCTCCTGGAGCCGACGCCGATCGAAGAGATGGCGCGTATCGCGTTCGCGGGCGGCGTGATGCCACAGAAATCCACTGATTTCTATCCCAAGCTTCTCAGCGGCGTGGCGATTTACAAGTTATAAGTCATGCGCAAACTAAAAGCGGCAGTCCTGGGAACCGGCTTCATGGGCAGGGTCCACACGGAGGCGATCCGGCGGCTGGGCAATGTCGAGGTGACCACGATTGCGGCGTCCAATCAGGCCGTCGCGGACCGCTTTGCCGCCGCGCAATCGATTCCCATCGCCTGCGGCGACTGGCACGCGGTGATGGCCGATCGAAACGTTGATGCCGTCCACATCTGCACTCCTAACGACCTGCATTATCCGATGGCAAAGGCCGCCATCGAGGCTGGGAAACACATCGTCTGCGAGAAACCGTTGACCATGACGTCAGCCGAAGCTCGGGAACTGGTGGCGTTCGCCGGCGCCAAGCATGTGGCCCATTGTACGAATCACAATCTGCGGTTTTACCCCGTAGTGCAGCAGATCCGCAGCATGATTGCGGCGGGCGAGCTCGGCGATATTTTGATCGTCAACGGAACCTACTTTCAGGATTGGCTGCTCTACGATACCGATTGGAGCTGGCGCACTTTGCCCGAATCCGGCGGGAGCTGCGGGCCATGGGCGATATCGGGTCCCACTGGATGGACATGATCCAGCACCTGACCGGGTTGCGGATCACCGCCCTGTGCGCGGACCTCGAAACGTTTCACAAGACGCGCAAGCGCCCCAAGGGATCGGTGGAAACCTTCACGGGGAAGAAATTGCAGAGTGCCGATTACGATTCGATCGCGATGACTACTGATGATTTCGGCTCGGTATTGCTGCGTCTGGGCGACCGGGCGCGGGGATCGTTCGCGGTGAGTCAAATGTCCGCGGGCCGTAAGAATCGCTTCCAATTTGAGATCTACGGGACCAAGTCGGGCGTCTCGTGGAACCAGGAGCGTCCCGACGAATTATGGATCGGGCATAGAAACACCCCGAATCAGATCATCGTGAAAGACCCGTCGCTGCTGGATGCGCGAGCGGCCACGTTCGCGGACCTGCCGGGCGGGCATAGCGAAGGCTACGACGATACCTTCAAGCAGATGTTCCGCCGCTTCTATGCTCGCGTAGCGGACGCGAATGCTCCAGTCGAATATCCGACGTTTGCGGATGGAGCTTGGGGAATGGAGCTGCTCGAAAAGTCGCTGGAAAGCTCGAGATCACAGACTTGGGTTAAGGTAAGTGATGGCCGCGGATGAACGCAGATACACGCAGATAAGAAATAAGCTCTAAGCCGCGAGCGGAGGGGTAACGCGGGGCGACGGCACCGTGTGTCGCGCCAGCAACATCGCGCCTGCCGCGGCGACGCCGATGGAGATCCACTGGGTCAGCGAAAGTCCCCACCACAAACCCTGCTCGTGATAGCGCGTGAATTCGATCAGGAACCGCGCGATGGAGCTCAGGACTAAATACAAGCCCATGATTTTTCCGGGTGCATGGGTCTTCCCGAAGCGCCAATACAGGAACGCGAATAACGCAGTCTCAGTGGCCACTTCGTAGAGCTGCGACGGATGCAGCTTCTGATCGAGCGGCACGCCTGTAAGCTCATGAGCTTCGGGATTCCGAAACGTGACACCCCATGGCAGCGAGCATTCATTTCCCCAGCAGCATCCCGCCGCGAAGCAACCGATGCGGCCGATGGCATGTCCGATGGCGACGCCGGGCGCAAATGCGTCGAGCGTCTGAAGCCACGGCAGTTTGGTGTGCCGGATGTAGAAAAATGCCGTGACGAATGCGAGCACCAGTCCGCCCTGAAAAACGCCGGCGGCTTGCAATGTCGAGAGCGAGAAAATCTGGCGCGGATCCGAGAAAAACATCCGCCAGTCGAACAGGATCATCAGGATTTTCGCGCCCAGCAGCCCGGCTAACGCGCAATAAACTGCCAGGTTCGTGACTAATTCAGCATCCAGGCCGCTGCGCTTGGCGAGTCTGGTGGCGACCGTGAGTCCCGCCAGAAAACCCAGGGCCACCAGGACCCCGTAGGTGGGCAGATAGAAACTTCCGAAATGAAATAACTTAGGCAGCAACCTACTTCGAGGATATCAGACGCGCCATTACGATACAGTAGATAGGCTAGCCACAAACCCTGAGGAGGAAACATGGACTTCCTATCGGAACTGGTGATCGTCGCGGTCATCGTCGGCGTGCTTTATATTATTTCCAGCATCAAGATTCTCGCCGAGTATGAGCGCGGCGTGATCTTCCGTCTGGGCCGGGTGCTCGGCTCGCCGAAAGGCCCCGGCGTCATCTGCGTCTTCAAGCCGATCGACCGCATGGTGCGCACGTCGTTGCGCGTCGAAGCGATGGAAGTGCCGCCGCAAGACGTCGTCACCCGCGATAACGTCACGGTAAAGGTCAACGCGGTGATTTACTTCCGCATCGTCGACCCTTCGAAGGCCGTGATCGAGGTGGCAAATTATCTCTATGCCACTTCGCAGCTTGCCCAAACTACGCTGCGCAGCGTGCTGGGCGAAGTGGAGCTCGATGAGCTGCTCAGCCAGCGCGAGAAACTCAATTTGAAGCTGCAAACCGCGCTCGATCAGCATACCGGTCCATGGGGAGTGAAGGTGGCTCTGGTCGAGGTGAAGCAGGTCGATTTCCCGGATCAAATGATTCGAGCCATCGCGCGGCAGGCCGAAGCCGAACGCGAACGCCGCGCGAAAATCATCCACGCCGAGGGCGAAATCGCGGCCGCCGTCAACCTGGAAAAGGCGGCCGAAATTATGGCGCGTCAGCCGGCGGCGATTCAGCTCCGCTACCTGCAAACGCTGGTCGAAATCGGCTCCGAGAAGAACACCACCGTCGTGTTCCCCCTGCCGATGGATATACTGTCTTCTGTAAGCCAAGTTTTAAAGAAACTCGCCGGTCCGGAGTCCGGCACCTAGCTGCCCATGCCTAAAAACGAAGACGGGGAATTTGAACTGATTCTGGGGAACCGCCAGTTGCTGAGCGTGTTCTTCATTGTCGTAGTGCTGCTCGGCGTATTTTTCACCATGGGATACATCGTGGGACGAAACTCAGGTCCGCTGGTGGCCGCGGAAGTTGTGGGGACGCGCAAAGAAACCAAGCCGCTGGTGGTGGATTCAACTTCGCCGCGCGATGCCGCTCCGTCGCCGGCCGCTGCGCCTCCCACGGAAACCGCGCCGCAACAACCCACACCGGAGCCGGTCAGGGCGCCGGAACCCGTCAAGGCCGAACCGGCGAAGCCAGAGCGGAAACAGGAGCATCCGAAACCCATTGCGGTCCCTGCCGCGACCGATCAGCCCGCGGCCGGCCAGACCTATTTGCAGCTCGCCGCGACCAGCCAGCATGAGGCCGAGATCGAAGTCGACGTGTTGCGTAAGAAAGGCTTCAAGGCGATGACTGCCGAGATCCCCGAGAAGCACGGAACGTTCAGAGTCCTGGTGGGTCCGCTCGCCGAGGGCGCCGCGAACAAGACCAAATCCGACCTGACCGCCGCCGGATTCCCCGGCGATAAAGCTATCCGGCGAACGTTTTGATGGACCTGGTTCATATCGACTTGCCGCAGCCGCGCCTGCCGGAGTGGCTGCGCAAACATCGGACGAATTTTGAGTCGGTTCACAATCTGAAAACCGAGCTTCGCCGGTTGAATCTGCACACGGTCTGCGAATCGGCGCGCTGCCCGAACATGCACGAGTGTTTCGATCGCCGCGCGGCGACGTTCATGATCCTGGGCAATCTGTGTACGCGCGGCTGCGGCTTTTGCTCGGTGCCCAAGGCTCGTCATCCGGGCGCCCTCGATCCAGCCGAGCCCGCGAACGTCGCGCGAATGGCCGCCGAGATGCAGCTTCGCTACGTCGTAGTGACCAGCGTGAATCGCGACGACTTGGCCGACGGCGGTTCGCATCACTTTGCCGAGACCGTGATCGAGCTGCGGCGCGCGCTGCCTGAGGCTCGAATCGAAGTCCTGACACCCGATTTCTGCGGCGATCTTGAAGCGGTCGCGCGGGTTCTGGACGCGGGTCCTCACGTGTTCAATCACAATATGGAAACGGTCCCGCGGCTGTATAAGCGCGTGCGCCCGCAGGCCGCGTATCGGCAGTCATTGGATGTTCTGCGCTTCGCCAAGCAGTATCGGCCCGGGATTCTGACGAAATCCGGCCTGATGGCCGGCCTGGGAGAAACTTCCGCCGAAGTGGAAGCCCTGCTGCGCGATTTGCGAGAGGCGAATGTCGACGTGGCCACGCTCGGCCAATATTTGCAGCCTACGCGCCGGAATCTTCAGGTCGCCGAGTACATCACGCCACAGCAGTTTGACGCTATATCGCGACTACGGCCTCTCGATCGGCTTTAAGATGGTGTTCAGCGGCCCCTTGGTGCGCAGCTCCTACATGGCCGACCTGGTAAACGAGCAGGCTTCGCATTCGTGACTGCTCTCCGTGTTTCGGCAATTCTCCTGATCCTGATTTTTCCGCGCTTCAATCTGACATGGCTGGCTCCCGTGGCGCTGACGCCGATCCTGATCGCGTGCGCGATGGAAGGCTCCTGGAAACGGCGCTTCCGCAACGGATGGCTGGCGGGATTCGTGTTCTGGTTCGGCGTGTGCTACTGGATCCAATTCGTCCTCGAAGTCCACGGCGGATTAGGACGATGGGGAGGCTGGGGCACTTTCACTCTGTTCGCGGTTCTAAAAGGCCTGCACTTGGCGATCTTCGCAGCGCTTGCCGGATTCCTGATGCCGCGGCCGTGGGCGATCCCCGCGGTGGCCGCACTGTGGTCCGGCATCGAACGGACCCACGGACCGCTGGGGTTCACCTGGCTCCAACTCGGCAACGCTGGAATCGGCATGCCGCTCCTTTGCGAGCCGCGCCATTCCTGGGAGTCTATGGCGTTTCTTTCGTGTTCGCGATGCTTGCGTGCGGGGTCGCGCTGCTGTTCCTGCGACGCCCCAGGCGCGACTTGGCATGGCTGCTGGTGCTGCCGTTGTTATTGCTTTTGCCCCCTGCGCCCGCTCCCGATCGAGGACCTGAGCGAGCACTGATCGTTCAGCCGAACGTCGACACCGAAATGGAGTGGACGCCTGAGTCTCTGGTCCGCATCGAGCGCGATCTGTCGATTTTGTCGCATTCCCCCGGCAGCCATCTGTTGATCTGGCCCGAGGTTCCCGCGCCGTTCTATCCGAGCGACCCGGCTTTTCGCGACTATGTAACCGGAATCGCCCGCGTCGAACGATCTTATTTTCTGTTTGGAGGCGTGGGATATAACCCGGCGCAGGCGCCGCTCAATTCGGCGTTTATGATCGACCCGTCCGGCGCGGTGGTGGCGCGTTACGACAAGATCAAGCTGGTTCCGTTCGGCGAGTTTGTCCCCGACGTGTTCTGGTGGGTCAATCGGATCACGAAAGAAGCGGGGGATTTTGTTCCCGGCAACCGCATCGTGGAATTCCCCGTGGACGGCCATAAGATCGGGGCGTTTATCTGCTACGAATCGGCATTCCCGGATTTGGTCCGCGAATTTGCGCGGGGAGGCGCCGAAGTCCTGGTGAATTTATCCAACGACGGCTATTTCGACCACACCGCCGCGCGTGAACAGCATCTTTCGCTGGTCCGTATGCGAGCCGTGGAGAATCGCCGCTGGATTCTTCGCGCCACCAATGACGGCATCACCGCGACCGTCGACCCGGCGGGCCGCATCGTCTATCGCGCTCCCCCTTATCAGGAATTGGCCAGCGACGTGACGTTTCGCTATATCAAAGACGTCACCGCGTACTCGCGTTACGGCGACTGGTTCGCGTGGATCTGCCTGGCAGCCGGCTTGGCTCTGGCCGCGCTGGGGCTAACCGGTCGCCGCTAGTTGTTGGTACGCTCAACCAATGCCGGACAGAAAACTGCATTTTCATTGACCGGTTCGAAGGCGTTGGCCGCGCCAGTCTTCGTGCTTCCCGGTCTGAGCCTGCCCGTTCAGGTCATCGAGTTTCTCATGGGCGTCCTTGCCGAGTGCAATCGGAGAATCTCGTTCCAACTGACGACGTTTCCGAACGCTCACGAGGAGGCGCTGGATCTGATGTTCCTCTCGCACTTCGCGAGCATGCAGGGCGCTATCAAGTTCGGCTCGCACTGGACGGTCCGGATCGATGCGCACTTCATCGGCGGCGGCAGGCATTACGAGACGTGGGAGGTCGCGGACATCGGTCTCATGGCTATCTTCCGGCGTGGCGGCAAGATCGAGCGCAGCAAGCTCACGTTCCTGCAATCGAAGTAGCTGTACGCGAGCCCGCTCAAGATGCAGGAGTTCGATCCGTACCATCGTCAGGGGATGGGACGGCTCTTGGTGACGGAGGACGAGCACAGCGATCTCGTCAAGCCGAAACTCCTGAAGTACTCAGCGACGTCGCGGTTTAAGGCGATGCAATTCGGGAGCAAGCAGCAACACGCGATGCGCGAATTCTCGACGCGCTATGGCATCGCGATACACTATTTGCTCTACAACCCCTTCATCATTCCGTGGCAGATCCAAACCCCAGTCGAGCAAGTCCCGTCTCCGATCATCCGAAAGCACGACTCAAGATCATCGAGGTAGCGGTCGGCTTGGCCTCGCCCCCACTTCCCGGCAGTATACGAACCGATATCCAACAAATCGGCCTCAGCCAAATTCGAGAATCGGAAAGCGCCCACGGGCTTAATCGCGTAGCTTGGCCAATACCAAAGTCCCAAAAGCCGTGGTTACCAAAAATGTGAAGCCACTACTTTGGGAGAACTGGGTGCGCCCGAGATTACCTTCACGTGGATCACTAGTTGCAGATTCTTATCCCGCCAATTCGCCGGGGCACCTCGCAACGCTTCCGCCATCAGATCCGCATTCGTTACCAGATCCGCCGCCGCGTCCGTTCCGTATTGCGTGATCCCTGCCAGTTCCACCAGCATCGCGTGTGTATCCGGATGAAACACCCGCGACACGATCGCATAATCCTCGTTCGTACGCCGATTGTCGGGAAGATTCGGCAGCGCAAAGGCCGTGGGACGCCCGGAGTCCGTGATCATCGGCGTGTGCGACGTGTCGATGAAAAACCGCAACTGGCTGCTGATTTCTTTCCATCGCGTGTAGGAATATCCAATCAACACCGCCGGCGACGACCGCAAATCGTGGAACGAAACATCGTTGCCGATCCGCAGCAGGTAGGGCCGGTCCATTCGCGTCAGCATGGCCGACAGGCGCGAGGTCGCGATCAAATCTCCTCCGCCTACGAACTGGTCGGTTAGGGAAACAAAATCCTCAACGCGCGTAGGCGGCTCGCGATCCAGCCCATAGACGGGAACATAAGCCACGCACAGGGATACCGGACCCGCGCTGCTCAGAACCGGCGCCCAAAACTGGTCGAGCAGCGTCGAGGGCCGCGTCCGCATCCAGATCGCAGCCACAACCGCGATCAGAACCACCGCGATAATGCCGGCAACCAAGCCGCGTGATTTCCCCCGTCCGGCCGGCGCCGGGGCCACCAAAACCTCAGGAGCTTTCTCCACCACCCCGATTTCCCGGTGAAACTCCGGCACGTAGGTCCCGCCGGGCAGCTCGATCCGGACCGGATTATGCGCGCCCTGCTCGGCATAATACAACCCGAGCCTTTTCCGCACGTCGCCCGCCTTTACCCGGACGGTCGCATCGTCGCTCGGCTCATAGCTGGTCGACCGCCCGAAAACTTCAATGCCGATGGTCCGCTCCTTGAGCATATCGGCGTTGCCTTTCAGCGTATTCTCGACCACGTAACGAAGAAAATCCTGACTGCGCTTGCTAGTGCGGAACTCGTGGCTGGCCAGCACGCGAGCGAGTTCTTCCCGGATTGCCTCGTCAGGAACGGGAGCCGACTCCTGAGCCATGAAGAATTCGATTCTATCAGAACGAGCTGAAAACAAATACGTTCGATCCGGTATCGAACCGAAGCGTAACCGTTCGGAACTGGACAGGAGGATCAACCCGGCGCAGGATTTCAGGGGTGAGGACGATGAAACTGGACCCCATCTTCGATGTCTAAGATGCTCGAAGAGACCCGCCAGCAGCCGGAGGCGCTTAGCCAGACGTTCCACGAAGGCTCCCGCAGCGTGGCCGATTTGCGGCGTCATCTTGAAGCGCATCGCCCCAGGCTGATCGTAATGGTGGCGCGCGGCACCTCAGACAACGCAGCTCAGTTCGGCAAGTACCTCATCGAAATTACCACCGGGATTCCGGTATCGCTGGCCGCCCCGTCCATCCTCACCTTGTATGAAAGCTCCCTCGACCTGCGCGGCGTGCTGGTGGTCGGCATTTCCCAATCCGGCGAATCGACCGACACCAATGCGGTCCTCGAAGACGCGCGAAAGCGGGGGGCAACCACGGTCGGCATTACCAATGACCCGGCCAGTACGATGGTCCAGATGGTGGATTATCCCCTGTTGCTCTCCGCCGGAGCCGAACACAGCGTCGCCGCGACGAAGACTTATACCTGCCAGCTTCTCGCGCTCTATCTGCTGGCCTACGCCCTCAACGGGGCAGTCCAGCTCGACGATCTGCGCCGCATTCCGGAGTGGGTCGCGTGCGTTCTGCCGATAGAAGAAGCCATTGAGGATCTGGCCGAGCGCTATTTCTTCATGACTCGCGCCGTCACCGTCGGCCGCGGCCTGAACTACGCCAACGCGCTCGAGTTCGGCCTCAAACTGATGGAAACCTGCTACGTGGTTGCGGAACGCTTCTCTTCGGCCGACCTGATGCACGGCCCGATCGCACTGGTCGAGCGGTCTTTTCCAGTATTCGTCTTCGCCCCCGGCGGCGTAACGTGGCCTTCTACTTCGCTGGTTCTCGATCGGCTCCAGGAATTGAAAGCGGAAACTTTGCTGATCACCGACGCGCGCAACAGCGAAGCCCGCACCCGCGCCGCGCGATTCATCCTGTTGCCCGTCGACCTCGGCTCCCACGCGGGCCCAGCGGACCTGTACACTCCGATTCCCTACATCGTCCCCGCGCAATTATTCGCGGGCCATTTGTCCTCCATCAAAGGCCTAAACCCCGATCATCCGCGTATGTTAAACAAAATCACGAGGACCATGTGATCCTCGCTTTACTTGCCCAACTCACGCTCGCGCAGCTCATGCCAATGCCGGCGAAAGTGGAGCCCGCGCCCGGCAAGCTGACGATCGATTCAAGCTTCGACGTCGCCGTAACGGCCTATTCCAATCACCGCCTGCGATCCGCGATCGCTCGCTTCAAGACCCGAGTCTCGCGCCAGACCGCCGTCCCGTTGATCCCATCCGAAGCCAAGCCGGTCCTTTCGATCGATTGCCGGGAAGGCGGTGCAGAATATCCGTCGCTGGGCGAAAACGAATCCTATCAACTGGATGTTTCGCCCGCTGGCGCGCAGCTCAAGAGCGCAACCGTGACCGGCGCCTTGCGCGGACTCGAAACCTTTCTCCAACTGCTGGACGGCGCCCAGGTTTCCGCGGTTCACATCGAGGACCATCCTCGATTCCCCTGGCGCGGGCTGATGCTCGATGTTTCCCGGCACTGGATCCCGGTCGAGGTGGTCAAGCGCAATCTGGACGCCATGGCCGCAGTGAAGCTGAACGTGTTCCATTGGCACCTTTCCGACGATCAAGGGTTCCGCGTTGAGAGCCGGCGTTTTCCGAAGCTTCAGGAGTTCGGCTCCGACGGAAATTTCTACACGCAGGCACAGGTTCGCGAAGTGGTTGAATATGCCCGCGACCGCGGTATCCGCGTGATTCCCGAGTTCGATGTTCCCGGCCACACCACCAGTTGGCTGGTGGGCTATCCTGAGCTCGCCAGCGCACCGGGCCCTTACACGATCGAACGGCATTGGGGAGTTTTCCAGCCCACCATGGACCCCACGCGCGAGGAAACCTACCGGTTCCTGGACGAATTTATCGGCGAGGTGGCCGCGCTGTTTCCCGATCCTTATTTCCACATCGGCGGCGACGAAGTGGACGAAACGCAATGGAAAGGCTCCAAGGAGATCCAGGCTTTTGAGGAGCGGCATCACCTGGCCGGCAGCCATCCTTTGCATGCATACTTCAATGGCCGCCTTCAAGACCTGCTCAAGAAGCATGGGAAGATCATGATCGGCTGGGACGAAATCTTCGATCCGAGCCTCTCGCACGACACGATAATTCAATCCTGGCGTGGAGCGGCGTCTATGGCCGAAGCCGCCCGCAGCGGTTATCGCGGCGTGCTGTCGTTCGGCTATTATCTGGACCACCTGAAGCCCGCCAGCTTCCATTACGCGGTCGACCCGCTGAACGGTGTGGACCCGGCGCAGAGCACGCAAATTCTGGGCGGCGAGGCTTGCATGTGGTCGGAATACGTCAATGCCGACACCGTAGACTCGCGAATTTGGCCGCGGTTGGCCGCGATCGCGGAACGATTCTGGTCGCCCCGCGAAGTTACGGACGTGGACTCGATGTACAAACGGATGGAATCGGTCCGCCGCGAGCTGGAGTGGCTGGGAATCGAGCCACGATCGATGTCCGCGCCGATGCAAGTGCTGGCGGATGCCTCTGAAGCTCTCGGCATCGATGCACGGCGCGCCAGAAAGAACACCAGCCTGGTTCCCTTAAATGGATTCGTGGATTCGGTTCTACCCGAAAGCGAAAGCGTCCGCCACCTGGAAAAGGCCGTTGGAAGGCTCGAGCTGGCGGAACTGCAAGTCGCGTTCACCGAATGGGAGCTGAACGACGCCCGGTTGAAACCGGCCGGCAATCTGGTTCAGCTCTCTAAAAATCTCTCGATTTTGGGATCCATTGGTCTTCGAACTTTGGAATATCTGCGAACCGGCACCGCGCCACCCCGTGGTTGGATCGCGGAGCAATTGAAAGTGGTCGACGGAATCGATAAACCTGAAGCCGAAGTGAACCTCGCGGCCGTGAGACCGGTGCGGATGCTGCTTCAGGCTTTAGCCAAAAAAGGCTCGTCAAATGATTGAAATCAGAAATGTTCGGCCCTGTAACGAACCTCTTCGTAACGCGGGAACAACCGTTGCGAACTGGACATCGCGGGCGGGTAAGCACAGCATTGGCGGAAGAAGAATGCGAATCTCGGCAAAAGGGGTGTTTATGAGAACCAGCAAATCGCACACATGGATTTGGGCGGCACTCGCCTTGACAGTTTTGATCCTCGCCCCGATTTCTTGGGGCCAGGAGGTGACCGCGGCCATTACCGGCAGGGTCACCGATCCCTCCGGCGCGGCTCTTCCGAGCGCGGCGGTCACCGCCAAAGACGCCGATCGCGGCACGATATGGAAGACGGTCACCAATAGCGACGGAGTCTACAATTTCCCCCGCCTTCCCATCGGGAGATACGAGGTTCGGGTGAAGGCGTCGGGATTCCAGGCCGCCGTGCACGCTGCGTTCGCTTTGGAGCTGAACCAGACCGCCAGAGTCGACATTACAATGACGATCGGCCAGGTATCGCAGCAGATGGAGGTGAGCGGGGCTGCGCCGATTCTTCAAACCGACACGACTGATGTCAGCTCCGTAATGGAAGCCTCGGCGATTGAGAACCTGCCGCTTGAAACCCGCAACTACAATCAGCTCGCTCTGCTGGTGCCGGGCGCGTCGACCATCAGCCCGGCGTCATTCAATACCGGGCTAAAGACATTCAATTCCGCACGTCCTAACCTGAACGGCAATCGCGAGCAGGCAAACTACTATCTGCTCGACGGGGTCGAGAACACCGAATTTGTCGATAATAATGTCGCGTATTCCCCCAGTATCGACGCGATCCAGGAGTTTAACGTCATCACGAACAATCCCAACGCCGAATTCGGGCAGTTTCTGGGCGGAGTGATCAGCGTCAGCACGAAATCCGGCACCAACACGCTTCACGGCAGCGCGTTCGAATTTCTGCGCAACGATTTTTTCAATGCCAATGAGTGGTCCAACAACTTTAATGGACTGCCCACGCCGCGCCAGCGCTGGAATGAGTATGGCGCGACGGCCGGCGGACCAATCAAGAAGAACAAACTGTTCTTCTTCGCGGATTATCAAGGCTCACGCTTCGACCTGCCGGCCACGCCTAGCCCGAAGACGACGTTCACCGCGGCCGACCTGGCCGGAAACCTGACCGACCTCGGCGTCACGTTGTATTATCCAGGAGCTGTCGATTCGCATGGCAATCGCATCCCGATGCCGTCGAATCTCACGCAAGCGGCCATTTGCGGAGCCGGCCAGAAGATGGGCGTCGATCCGTGCATCAGCGGAATCAGCGCCACGGCGATGAGAATCGCGAATGCTTTGCCCAAACCGAATCTGCCGGGGCAGGCCAACGGAACCATCAATAATCTGAACAATACGGTGCAGAATTATACGCACGGGAACCAGGGCGACGCCAAGGTGGATTGGAATCCGACGGAGAAAGATCGCGTATTCTTCCGCTATTCGCAACAGTACATCGCGAATCCGACGGTGAACAGCGAAGTATTTCAGTACAGCGGCAGCGGGAGCAATATCTTCCCGCTGCAATCGGGAGTCCTCGGGTACACGCGCACCTTCAGCCCGTCGCTGGTGAACGATTTCCGCGCGGGCACGAATTATTATCCCGCCGATGCGAATGCTCAACAGCTGACCACGACCGCGGGGGCGGGCCTGATTCCCGGTCAGCCGACGCAGTTCCTGCCGGGTCTTTCCTTCGCGAGCTCCAAGATCGGCGGCCAATTGAACGGACCGTTCGCATTCGGAACTACGGATAGTCCCGAGATTTTCCACCAGACGTCCATTCAGGCCTCCGATACGGCGATATGGACCCACGGCACCCACACGCTGCGCTTCGGCTTCCAATTCATCCGGTATCGCAACGATTACGTTCCGGCCACCAGCACCGACGGAGCCGCGGGACAGATCGGGTTCAACGGGACCTACACCGGCAATTCGGAAGCGGATTTCTTCCTGGGCCTGCCATCGTATATGGGATACGGGCTCGGATTCAGCGGGACGGTGGGACAGCGCAACGATGCGATTGGCGCGTTCGTGCAGGACGACTGGCGCGTGAATCGTCATCTGACCGTGAACTTCGGGCTGCGCTGGCAGCTTTTCACGCCGATTTACGAAGTGCATAACCGCATGACGAATTTCGGCGAGTATAGCGGGCAAATCGAGCTCGCCGGGCAGAACGGCAATAGCGCGGCGCTCTACAACCAGTACAACGGTATCGCGAACTTCCTTCCGCGCGCCGGTCTGGCGTGGAGCCTGGATGACAAGACGGTGATTCGCGCGGCTTTCTCGCGGTCGAGCTTCGAAGAGGGGACCGGCGAATACAATCGGCTGGCGACCAACGCTCCGTGGAACGTCGACCTGGTGGGTCAATGGGGAGCTACGAATGCCACCGGGGCGATTCCAGCGAACCAGGTGACGCTCGATCAAGGCTTCGGCGCGCTGGGCGCGACCAGCGGATGCACCGTGGCCACCGTCACATCGGCTCCGGCGGCTTGTTTCGCGGGCGTGCGCATTCATGCTACCGATCCGAATTACCGGCCGGCGATTTCGAATCAATGGAACGTGACAATTCAGCGGCAACTGACGCGATCGTTCACGGCGCAAGCGGGCTACGTCGGCCAGCACAGCGATCATCTCGCTGCGATCTACAACATGGGACAGAACGTGCTGCTGCCCACTCCGACGGCTTCGGGCGCTTTCAGTATTCCGGGGCCGTATCTTGCGGGAAATCCGACGTTGAACAACGACGGGACCGGCCAACAGAGGCTGAATACGTCGACAGCGATTCAGAATTACAATTCACTGCAAATGGTGGCGAGGGAACAACTCTCGCATGGGTTGGTGTTCCAATTTAACTATTCATGGGCGAAATGCCTGACCGATAATCAGGGGTATTACGGCCGCTACGGCAATGCAGCGGCGGCGCAGACTACGGCCGATGTTTCGTTCCAGTCGTATGTATACAACGTCGGCCTGGATTACGGGCTGTGCGACGCCGACATCACGAATGTCTTTTCGGGCTACCTGAATTACGAGCTGCCTTACGGCCACAACCAGGCGTTCGGCAAGAATTCCAACAAAGTGATGAACGCGGTTTTCGGCGGCTGGCAATATAACACCATCGTGAGCGTGCACGGCGGCATGCCGATCTCCATGATTCAGTTCGGCAACGATCCCACCGGCGCGTATTTCCAGCCGCGTCCGGATTGTCTCTCGCCATCGGTCGCAACTCCTTATAAAGATTTCGCGGGCGGCGGCTATGTCTGGTTCGATCCGACCACCATGGCGATTCCGGCGGCAGGGAAGCTGGGGACTTGTGGAATTTCGACGGAGCGCGGACCGGGATTGAAACAAATCGACATGAGTTTGGCGAAGCGATTTTCAATCACGGAACGGCAATCGCTGGAATTCCGGTTCGACGCGATCAACGCGTTCAACACCCCGATTTTCGCGGTCAACGGCTATGCCACCGACGTTTTCCCGGGCGGCGGAATCAACAAAACTCAGTACCAAACGGATCCCAGCTACGCGGCCGGCATCCCGACTGGCGTTGTGAATACTTCCATCGGATCGCGCAATATGCAATTCGGCTTGAAGTATCGATTCTGATTCGGCATTATTTTATAGCCGAGACTGGAATGATCAGGCTACCGGTGGTGGCGCGGACTCGGTCCACCACCACGATCCGCAAGGTGGCTAGGTTTTCCTTGATTTGCAGCAACGTCTTGAACGGTACGCCGGACTTCAGATAGGTCTGGTAATCCGCGCGAGCCAATTGGAGCGAGAGGCTGCGGCTCTCGATGGTGTTTCCGGCGGCGTCCTGCTGCACGATGTGGATGTCGACGCCGCCTTTGTCCTGGTCCAACTGCAAATCGCGGGCATCAATCGAGCCGGAAATGGTCAAGCCGGCGGCGGAGCGCTCCACTTTGGCGGTCACGTGGATCGCGGAGCTCTCGAGCGGACTCGCAAGCGGCGATACGGGGCTGCCCGCCGATTCTTTTAGCGCGAAATATCCACGCTGAGTTCGCACTTCGAGGCTGGAATGCTTTACCCGAACCTTCAGCTCGTGAAATTTGCCGTCTAGCGAATTCGCGTCGACATAGAAGCCGAGAGTATAGGTGACTTCTCCATCGTTGATGGCCGCCCGGATGGCGCCGGTCAGATCGTTGACGTTGACGTAGGCTCGTCCACCGGTCTCTTCGGCGAGCTCCTGCATGGCGGCGATGCCTGGCGGCACGGTCGAGCCCGCGCCTGCCCCGGAGGGCGTGCCCCGCGTGTGCAGAACTTGATCCGCAGCCTCGTCGGACTCCGAGTGCCCCGCGGCGAAAGGCAGCAAGCCGCGGGCGTCGACGGGATAAATCGCGATATCGGAGCGGCCCAGCGCGCGGCCAAGCGCAGCGGCGGGAATCGTCAGGTCCGCCGTCAACCAGACCAGATTCTTGCGGCCCGGAATCTCGGCGACGTGCGCGGCCACGGCCATGAGAGCGGCCGCAGTGGTCTGCCCGCGCTGCGCATTCGACATGCCGGCGAGCACCTGGCGGTCGCGATTAACCTGCGCGGCCATCACATCACTCGGCAAATAGACGGTAGTCGGCTCGGCGACTTCCTGGCTGGTAATGGAGGTCGCACGATAATTCTCGAGTATGTTCTTGAGGCGGGCGCGGTCTCCGGTGAAATCGCTCAGCACGGCGAGCCGGTGGCCCAGGCTGTAGATCGCGACGCGCTCCTTCGGGTCCATCTCGTCAAGGAATTTTACGAGATGCTGCTTGGCGCTCGAGAGCGCCTGATCCGAGCTGAACAGCGGAGTCTCGGCGTTGGCCGCGGCCCCGCCGATCATGGTGTTCAACCGGTCGAGCAGAATCACGGTGACGCTGGGAGGAGTATCGGCGTCGCGAAGCGCGCGGTTCGAAAACGTATTTAACGTATTAACGGGCACTGGCGGCGAAGCTTCAACGGAGGTGGCGGGCTTGTGGACCGCGAATATGCTGATCGCGCGCGGCTTGCCGTGGTCGGTGATGGTGAAATCGGACTGAGTGAGATTCGCGACGGGACCATTTTTGTCACGCACGATCACGTTGATCTGAACCAGGTGGGTGTCGGCGCGAAAGACGGCCGGGTCCTGCGCAGCGGCGACTGACAGAACCGCGGCGAGGAATAAATAGGACATCACTTGATTTCCGAAATCGGAATGATCAGGCTGCCGCTGGTCGAGTGGGCGCGATCCATTACCACCACGCGCAGCGTTTTGATTCCTTCTTTCGGTTGAAGGACGGTGCGAAAGACCACGCCGGATTTAAGACTCGCCGCGTACTCGGCACGGGTCAGTTGAAGCTGGAGCGACTCACTGCGCCGCTCGAGTGGAGTTCCAGCCGCATCCTGCTGGACCACGTAGATTTGTACCGCGCCCTTGCTCGAATCATCCCTCTGGTCGAGTTGAAGATCGGTTACGTCGATGGAGCCGGTGAGCGTGAAATCCGGGCCGGCGTGATCCACATGGGCGGATACGCGAATCGCGGAGGTTTCAAGCGGGCTGGTCATTGAAGTTGCCAACGCCGGGTTATTAGTATCGCCGTGCGTCCTTCAAAGCGAAATATCCGCGCTGGGTGCGCACATCGAGCGAGGCGCGTTTAACCCGGACTTTCAGCTCATGAAATTTCCCGTCGAGCGAAGCGGCATCGAGGTAGAAACCGAGGGTATACGTAACTTCTCCGTCGTTGATGGCCGCGCGGATGGCGCCGGTCAGATCGTTCCCGTTGACATAGGCGCGGCCCCCGGTGGCTTCGGCCAAGGTCTGCATGTCGTTGATGCCGACCGGCACCGGGGAACCGGCTCCGGCGGCGCTGGGAGTTCCGCGCGTGTTTCCGAAGGCAAGACCGTTGGCATCCGCTTGTGTGTGCCCCATGGCGTTGGGAAGCAGGCCGCGGGCGTCAACCGGATAAACCGCGATACCGGAGCGACTGAGGACGCGGCCCAAAGCTTCGGCGGGAATCATGACGTCCGAGGTCAGCCAGACCAGATTTTTTCGTCCCGGAATTCCCTCGACATGGGATGCGATCGCCAGCAGCGCGCCCATCGTGGTTTGCGCGCGCACCGCGTTCGACATGCCGGCGCGAACCTGCTGGTCACGGTCGGTCGGGCCGTTGATGGGGCAGCCGCCCGGATCGCCAGGGACAAACCGAGACCGATGTCGGCTCGGCAACTTCGCGGCTGGTAATGGACGTCGCACGATAATTTTCGAGAATCGATTTGAGCTGCGCGCGGTTGCCGGTGAAGTCGCTCAGCACCGTCAGGTTGTGGCCCAGGCTGTAAATCGCGACGCGCTCCTTCGGGTCCAGTTCGTCAAGGAACTTTACGAGATGCTGCTTGCCGTACGCGAGCGCCTGATCCGAGCTGAACAGCGGAGTCTGAGCGCGGTCGGCGACAGTGGGAATCAGGGTATTCAGCCGGTCGAGCAGGATCACGGTGACGCTCGGCGGGGCAGCCGCGGCATTCACGGCACGATTCGAAAACGTATTGACAGGTGCCTGGCGGCGGAGCTCCTTCCAGTGACGCGGGCGCTGCGGCAGCCGCCTTGTGGACCGCGAATATGCTGATGCTGCGCGGCCTACCATGGTCGTTAATGGTGAAATCGGACTGATTGAGGTCGGCGACGGGACCATTCTTGTCGCGCACGATCACGTTGATCTGAACCAGGTGCGTATCGGCGCGAAACACGGCGGGCTCCTGCGCAGCCAGTGCCAGAAGCGCGGGAAGGAGAAGGTGAGGCATCAGCCGGGTCCGTTGACCAGTATACGCGCTTGAAATTTCACCGGGTCCAGGCGGCCGACACCGAATAGAAATGCGGCGGCAGACATCAGCACCATTGCGGTGGCCACCAGGAATGCCAGAAAAAAGTGCCCGCTGCTCTCCACGACAAAGCCGGTGATCCACGGGGCGGCCACTCCGGCGAGATTGGCGAAGCCGTTCTGCATTCCGGTCCATCGGCCTGCCGCGGCGGGTCCGGCGAGAGTTTGCGTGATCGCAAAAACATTCGATGTATACATGCCGAAGCTGCTGCACGCGAAAATCAGAAGGATCATAGCTACCCAGACGTTATCGGTCATTGGCACTAAAAGGAGGATGCTCGACAAGCCGAGACCTCCGCATGCGATCGTCATCCGGACCCTGGTGACGGAGCCTCCGTTCGCGATCCAGCGGTCTGAAAGACGGCCTGCTGTAACGCTCGACACGGCGATGGCAAGATACGCGAGCGAGCTGACGACGGCCATTCGCTGTTTAGGGAACCCGCGCTCTTTCTCAAGATAAGACGGAAGCCATGTGATCAGGAAATACCAGAAATAATTCGAGCCGAAAAGGCCGATGGCGGTCCAGTACAGTTTGGGTTGCCGCAGCACGTCGATGATCCCGGGGGTCGACTGGTCGCGCACCGTAGAGGCTAGATTCGGAGAACGCGGCATCCAGGCGATCCAGGGAATCACCCAGAGAAAGCTGGCGATCCCCAGGACGACGAAAACCGGCCTCCAGCCGATGCTGACGATCAGCAGACCGCCGATAAGTGCGCCAACCGCTGGCCCGAGCTTGGTTCCGGCATCGATGGCGGCATTCGAAAATCCTCGATGATGTTCTGGAAAACACGTGACCAGAATGCGCGAGTATGACGGATAGGCAATCGATTCACCGGCGCCTAACAGCAGCCGGAGGCCGAATAATAACGTGAAACTATGCGCGAATCCCGATACAGCAGTGGCCATGGACCAGAGCGCGACTCCGCCGGCAAGAATCCAGCAGACGTTCAAGCGATCCACCAGCCAACCGGCGATGTAACAGAGCTGCGCCAGGGCGTAGGTCCAGAAAAACGCGGAGAGCAGGAGTCCGAGTTGATAATTCGACAGGTGCAGCTCAGCCTGGATGTTGGTCGCGCCGATCGAAAGATTGGAGCGGTCGATGTAATTCAGGAGTCCCGAGAAAACCAGCAGCACCAGCACTCGCCATTCGCGCCAGGGGAGCTTCTGGGCGCTGGGCATGGTCGGACTAATTTCCAGAGACGGGGGTCAAATGCGCGGCGGCGACGGCGTTGTTGAAGGCGGTCAAGTCACGGCCGAGCACATCGGCCAGATCGGCGAGCTCGCGGTCGACCTTGGTGGCGAGCTCCTTATAGACGATGTAGGAAGAATCGGTGGGACGAGCGTCGGCGCTTTCGACGATCCCGAGCAGCGAGCCGAGCTTGTTGTTGAGCTGCGGCGGAAAATTCAGCGGGTCCTTGGTGGCTCGATTGCGGTATTGATAGAGCACGCCTTCGACCTCGGTGAGTGATGCGTCCAGCTTATTTCCGGCGGCGGTAACGGCATCGGATTTGGCTTGCGCGATTCGATCCGCGACCTGCGCTTTGATGCGCCGAATGCGGCTGACGGCGTCGTTAGTCTGGCTAAACTTGTCCTGAATCTCGCGGGCGAAGCGATACTGCTCGGTGAGATCGGAATCGGTGACGGTGATCAATCTCGGATCTTTCGCGACTGCGAAATCCTGGGTGAGGATCTTACCCGCGGCGGTCAGGCGGACTTGATAACGCCCAGGCGGAACAAAGGGACCGCGGACATCGGCTTGATACATGATCAGGCCGGGAAAATCGTGCGACGGCGCGGCTCGCATGTCCCACTGGAATCGATTGACGCCCTTCTGCGCGGGAACGGAACGGCTGGGCGGAGGAGGCGCGTCGTCATCGGCGGATGCTTCGCGCGCCGCGGAGCCGGCGGCGAAAGCTCGCAAAACTTTGCCCGAGGCGTCGAGAATTTCGAGTTTCAGATTCGGATTTGGGCTGGCGAGGTAGTAATCGATGACGGCTCGCGAGACGGATCGAGTGACATTGGCGGGCTTGAAGAGATACGCGGACGATTCGGTGACGGCGGCGCTCATCTGTCGAAGTGCGCCAACGTGGTCCAGGATATAGAAGCCTCGGCCATGGGTCGCGATGACCAGGTCGTCGTCTTTGACCGCGATATCGTGAACCGGCGTCACCGGCAGATTCAGGCGGAAGGGCTGCCAATCGCGCTCCATCGTTAAAGGAAACGTAGAAGCCGAGCTCGGTGCCCAGGTACAGCAGGCCGCGGCGCTGCGGGTCGGCTCTGATCACGCGCGCGAAATCTCCGGGAGCGATCCCATTGACGATTTTGGTCCAGGTTTTGCCGTAGTCGCTTGTCTTGTAAACATAGGCGCCACGATCGGTGGTTTGGTATCGATTTGCGGCGACGTACGCCGTTCCGCGATCCAGCGGAGAAGCTTCAATCAGACTGATCCGCGTGAGTGGGCCCAGATCCGATGGCGTGACGTTCGCCCAGGCTTTTCCGCCGTCGCGAGTCACGTTGATCAGGCCGTCATCCGAGCCGGTCCAGATCAGGTTCACATCGAGTTTCGAAGGGGCGACGGTGAAGATGGTCGCATAAGTTTCGACGCCGGTCTGATCGTGGGTAATGGGGCCGCCGGAAGGACCTAGCGTCGACGGATCATGCCGGGTCAGGTCGGGACTGACGGCGGTCCAGGTCTGGCCCTGGTTAGTGGTCTTAAACAGGTGCTGCGAGCTCGTGTAAAGGATTTTCGGATCGGCGGGAGAGAACAGAATGGGCGTGGTCCACTGAAAGCGCTCCTTCAGATCGATGGCGGATTGGCCTACTGGATATTCGGGCCATACGTTGATCTCACGGCGCTGATTCGTAGAATGGTCGAGCCACGTGATGAAGCCGCCGAAGCTGCCGGCGTAGAAAATATCGGGATGAACGGGATCGGCGGCGACGTAACCGCTTTCGCCTCCGCCTACCGGATAGAAAGACGAGCCGCGGCCGTCGCTGGGGACGCATAGCGTGGTGTTGTCCTGCTGCGCCCCGCAGACTTGATAGGGAATGTGCGCGGTAGTGACCACGTGATACATCTGCGCGGTGGAAAATGTCTGCGCCGTCCAGGTGCGGCCGGCGTTGACCGATATATTCGCGCCGCCATCGTTCGAATCGATCATGCGCATCGAATCGTTAGGCGCAATCCAGAAATCGTGATGATCGCCATGCGGGGCGGGGACGATCGCGAAGGTCTTGCCGCCATCGGTGGAACGGTTCAATTCGTAATTCGAAACGTAGACCGTGTCGCGATTCACGGGATCGGCGTAAACGCGATGGAAGTAAAACGCGCGCTGCCAGAGGCTGCGATTGTTGTTGATCAGGGTCCAAGTGGCGCCCGCATCGTCGGACCGGAACAGGCCGCCGTCGTGAGCCTCGATTAAGGCCCAAATGCGATTCGAATCGGCCGCGACCGCCAGGGTGATTTTGCCGATCACGCCGCCGGGAATGCCGGGGTTATGGGTAAGCTCCGTCCAATGGTCGCCGCCGTCGGTGGATTTGAAGAGGCCGCTGCCGGGGCCTCCACTAGATAACGAATAGGGCGTGCGGAAGGCTTCCCACAGGGTCGCGTAAAGAATGTTGGCGTGATGGGGATCGACAATCAGGTCGATGGCCCCGGTCTTGTCGTCTCTATAAAGGATGCGCTCCCAGTTCTTGCCGCCGTCCTTGGTGCGAAAGATTCCGCGCTCGGGATTATTGCCGTAGGGGTCGCCGAAGGCGGCAACGTACACCAGGCCGGGATTCGCGGTGTCGACTCGAATGCGGGCGATCGACATGGTTTTTTCGAGTCCCGCATGGGTCCACGTTTTGCCAGCATCAGTGGATTTGTAGATTCCGTCGCCTTGAATGATGTTGCCGCGGAGTTCGGTTTCGCCCATGCCGGCGTAGACGATATCGGGGTTCGAGGGAGCTACAGCGACGGCTCCTACGGATGAGGTTTGGAAATATGGATCGGAGACGGGGTCCCAGGACGTGCCGCCGTCGGTGGTTTTCCAGAGGCCGCCGCCGGTAGCGCCGAAATAATATTCCAGCGGCCGGGACGCGCTGCCGGCGACGGCGACGGATCGTCCACCGCGCAGCGGACCAACGTTGCGCCATCGTAACGGGCGGAAGATGCTGAGGTCTTCCGCGTGTGCCGCGGCAACGATAAGCAGCAGAATCAGCCAACGCTTCATGACGATTACGCTTTCGTGCGGAAATTTTTGGCGATCTCCTCGGCGGACCGCAGGGTCAGGGCGACGAACGTCAGCGTCCCGTTGGTGCAGCCGGCGGTGGGCAAGGTTGGCGCGCCGACTACGAACAGATTTTCGTGATCGTGAGTGCGGCCGAAGTTGTCGGTGACACTGGTCGCGGGGTCGGTACCCATGCGGCATCCTCCGGCGGGATGATCCCAGTAATTGCCTTCGTTGGTTCGCATGACCTTGCCGTTGTCGTTTTTCGCCATGCGATCGAAGATGTCCTGGACATGCTGTTTAGTCGCGCCGTAGCGAGCCTGCGTAGCGGCGTCGGGACGATGCTCGATCTTAGGCATCGGGTCACCGTATTTATTCTTGTTCGATGAATCGAGAGTGAGCTCGCTATTCTCCGCGGGATGCACATCGTAATAAGCGCGCACGCGAGCCATACCGCGGGGATTCCGGGCATGCCAGTCTTTGGCGATGTCATCGCCCAGCAGAATACGGCCGCTTTGATCTTTTATGCGAGGCGCTTCGCGGGCCGCTTCCCAGATACGGAGGTCGTGGCGCACGAATGGATCGCCGGGTTTGCAGCGGAAATATTGGCGCGAGATCAGGCCGTACTGCGGATTCATGTTGGGATAAATCTCGGCGTCGAGCTGGATAAAGGCCTGGATGAACGCGTGGCCGTTCATATATTTGCCGACCTGACCGGTCCGGTTCGCGATGCCATTCGGGAAACGCGAGTTGGCGGAAAGCAGCAACAGGTGGGAGGACCACGTGTAGCCGGACGCGACTACGAAGACCTTCGCGCGATACTCCATGTTCGGACTCTGGGCCGCGACGATGGTGGACTTGGTGTCGTCGAGGATGAGTTTCCGGACAAGGGTTTGGTCGTGCAGCGTGATTTTTTTCTGGGCAATCAGGCGCTTGAAAGTGAAATCCGGCGAGTAGCGCGCGCCCGTGGGCAAATGTCGCAAGTGCCGCATCGAATGCACGCGGCGCGTCCATCGTAGGCGACGGTGTTCTTTGCCTGCGGCGTCGCTTGGAACGGAATGCCGCTCTTGTCGGCCCATTCCTTGAGTCGATCCAGGCTCCAGGTGAGCGGGATCGGCTGCATCGGATAAGGCTCCGATCGGTGATCGCCGGGGAAGGGGCTGGGCTCGCCCGAAACACCCAGCCGGCGCTCGGCCTCGCAGTAGAATTTTTCCAGCTCCTTCCATTCGAGCGGCCAATCTTCATACAAGCCGTACATGGATTTCAGGCGCAGGTCTTCTTCGGAGAATCGGTTGCAGGTGCCACCCCAATGCAAGGCCTGTCCGCCGACGGCCATGGTTCGGGAGATGCCGCCGGCCGCGGCCTGTCCCTCGATGAAGTCGCCAGGCCAGGGGTTTTCTCCATACTTATTCATCCGCTCGCGGTACTTGAAGCGATTCTCAAAATCGAAGAGGGAGCGGCCGGCTTCGACGATCGTTATGGAAAGGCCGGGGCGCAGCTCGGATAGTTTTTGCGCGAGCATGGCGGAAGAAATTCCGGCTCCGATGATACAAATATCGCTTTCATGAACTGGCATCGTGTGATCCTCTAAGTCAATGCGGGCGGCCGTTTGGTGGACGTGTCGAGTCCGCGGCAATCGTCGCGTTTGATGGCGGCGCCGTAGAGAAAATCCTCGCCGTCGGCCGAATTATAGAAAAAGGAGAGCAGATCGGCGGCGACGTGTTTTCCGTTCGGACGTTGCGGAATACGGTCGATTTTGGCGTCATTTAACGCCTTTTCAACCCCGGCTCTGCTCATTTCCATCCCGTGGATCTGCTCGAAGTAGTGCGTGCCAGGGTTCGGACCCATCACCTGGGTGCGAGGGTTACCGTAGCCGGAGCTGATCTCGGCGCCGGGCTGGTAATCGCGCAGCCATCGCAGGAAATCGACTGCGATTTTGTCGGTGCGGGCGCGGCCTAACGATGGCGGCAGCACGATGGCCGCCAGCTCCAGCATCCATTTTTCAGCGGGAGGCGTTTGGGCTCTCGCCCAACGTGGAGCGGCCAAAGCAATGAGGGCTGAGAATGTTCGTTTGAAAAATCCGCGGCGTTCCATGTGATGCTCCTTTCTAACGTGCGAATGCCACCAGCGACGTATCGTTGCCCTGCCCTACTGCGATCACTACATATTGTTTCCCGTCGCGAGCGCGATAGGTGAGCGGGTTGCCATAGGATTTCGCGGGCAGCGCGCCTTGCCACAAGTCTTTGCCGTTGGTCTTATCGATTGCGTGCAGAAACAGGTCTTCCCCGCTGACGAAGAACAGGCCGCCTTTGGTGACCACACCGCCTTGCGGTCCGGCGACCCCCAGGGCGGGCGGCAGGGTTACGTCCTTCAGCGCGGGATTCCTGCGCAGCTCCGGCATGTCCCCGAACGGCTGCTGCCACGCGATGGTTCCGTGATTCAGATCGATGGCGCTGATGTGTCCATAAGGCGGCTTGGTCAGCGGCAAACGGCCGTGAAAACTGGCTTGGACCCCAAGATCTCCGCTCCATTCGGCATCCACTTCTGCGGCGCGCGGATTCGCGGAGGAGTGATCGGGCTTCTTCACGCGGAATACGGCGGGCTGATTTGAAGTGTGGATGTAGAGCATGCCGGTATCGGGATCGAACGCGCCCCCGCCCCAATTCGCGCCGCCGATAATGCCGGGGCGCCCCAGGGTGCCTTGGATCGACGGCGGCGTAAACAGCGGCCCGAGGCGGAATTTCTTCATCTCGGCTTGCGCTTCGGCCTTCAGCTCGGGCGTCAGGTCGAACGCATCGTCGAGCGTGACCCCTTGCGGGCTGTAGGCGGGTGGCTTCGTGGGAAAGGGCTGCGTAGGCGAAGAATGTTCCCCGGGGACATCGCTCTGCGGAACGGGTCGTTCTTCGATCGGCCACACCGGCTTGCCGGTCACGCGATCGAAGACGAACGCGAATCCGTGCTTCGTGAGCTGCACTACGGCATCGATTTTCTTCCCCTTGACGGTGATTGTGACCAGCGCGGGCGGCGAGGCGAGGTCATAATCCCACAGGCCGTGATGAATGATCTGATAGTGCCACTTGTGCGCGCCGGTGTTCGCGTCCAAGCACACCAGGGTTTCGCCGTAGAGGTTATTTCCCGGACGATTGCCGCCATAGAAATCGTTGCTGGGCGTGCTGACTGGGAGATAGACCAGGCCGCGCTTCTCGTCGAGCGTGAAAGGCGCCCAGACATTTGTGTGGCCCGTGAACTTCCACGAGTCGTTGCCCCAGGTTTCGTTGCCGGGCTCGCCGGCTTGCGGAATCGTGTGGAAGGACCAGACCCGCTTGCCGCTGCGGACATCGAAGGCGCGGACATCGCCGGGAGGGTCGTTTTTGTAGGAAAGGCGGTCGCCCACTCCGTTGCCGACGATGACCAAGTCCTTATAGACCACCGGCGGCGAGGTTTCCGTGTAGTGCATTTTGTTGATCGGCCAGACCAGGCCCTGGCTTAGATCGACCACCCCGTTATCGCCGAATTTGCTGTCGAGCTTGCCGGTCTTGGCGTCGATGGAGACCAGCCGATAGCGCGTGTTCAGGTAGATCCTCGATTGGCTGCCATCGCGCCAGACGGCGATTCCACGATGCACATAGCCCGTTCCATTGGGCGGCTGGCCGTCGACGTAGGACTTCGGATCGTAGCTCCAGATTTCGGCGCCGGTTTCGGGATTCAGCGCGACCACCTTGTTATACGGCGTGGTCACGTACATCGCGTCGCCGATCACCACGGGTGTGTCTTCGAACATGCCCGGGCGAACGCCATACTGTTCGATGGCGGTTTCGCCGGTTTTCCAGGTCCAGGCGGGTTTCAGCTCGGAAACATTTTGAGTATTGATGGTCGTGAGCGTGGAATAATGCGCGCCGCCCGGGTCGCCTCCCCAGAAGGCCCAGTCGGTTGGGCCTTTATCGGCGCTGATGCAGAAGAGAACGGCGGTAGCGCCAATTGCCAGGCGTTTCATTTCCGGCCTGCTTTCGAGCCTTGCGCCAGGTTTTCGTAAACCTTACCGCCTTTCATGACGAAGACTGCCCGCGCGGAGGCGTTCACGTCCTGGAGCGGGTTGCCATCGAACGCCACGATATCGGCCTGCATTCCCGGCGCGATAGAGCCGGTGACGTCGCCGAGATTCAGCGATTGCGCGGACAGCGAAGTGGCGGAAATCAAGGAAGCCATCGGATCCATACCGCCGTCGCGTACGCGAACGATGAACTCGCGATAGTTGTGGCCATGGGCTCCGGCGGTCGCGTCGGTTCCATAAATAATCTTCAGGTTCTTATGCTTCAGCGCGCGTTTGAAGGTTTCGATCACGATGGCGACGCCTTTCTCCATATACGCGAAGCCCTCTTCGTTGTAATTGCCGATGCCGAAGTACTTGGGTTTGTTTTCGAGATAATTTTGCAGCACGACGCCGATATTCGGATCGTAGTAGGTACCGTTCTTCGCCATTACGTCGAAAACTTCGTCGGTGATGAAAGCTCCATGTTCGATGGAGGTGCATCCGGCGAGAGACGCGGCTTTTGCGGCGGAGGCGGCGTGGGCGTGGACCAAGGTTCGCAGGCCCAGCGATTTCGCTTCGCCGCAAGCGGCTTGAAGCTGAGCGTCGGTCATGGTCTGGTCGCCGCCTTCGCGGATGCTCTTCGACGCGAAGATCTTGATCAGGTCGGCGCCTTGGCCTTTGCGCTCACGAACCAGAGCTCGCAGCTTATCGGGATCGCCGCTGGTTTCGGTGAGAGGTTGAAGGGACGTGAGGAGCCGCGGGCCGGGGAAGATTCCGCGCGCGATGGCATCGCGCAGGTCCTTGTCGACCATTGCTCCGGGGCTTTGCACGGTGGTGAACCCGGCGTCCAGAGTTTCGACCGCGTTGTCGGCGATGTGCAGCAAGGCGATTCCGGCGGGCTCGCCTCGGCCGGCCAGACGGTTGCTGTCGTCGAAGTGATAGGAGAGGTGCGTATGGGTATCGATCCAGCCGGGGGAAACGGTGAACGCGGAAAGATCGTAGGTGACGGCGTTGGCGGGCGCCGGGCCGCCGATGCGCGCGATCTTGGAGCCTTCGATCACGATGATGGTATTGTGCAGCGTCTTGCCCTTCCCGTCGAAGGCGGTGGAGGCTTTGAGGACAATGGGACGGTCCTGGGCGAACAGGGCCGCGGCGCTTAGCAGAAGGAGGAAGAATCTCGGCATGTCACATTCTAGAACGTTATCGGGATAGGCGGGCTGATGCCCTTGAAGCCGGTCGATTCTGGCCTGTTCGACGCCGCTCTCAGCCGCCATGCGCAGCGTGCGGTTAATCGCGAAACGATACGCGGCGATAACCAGGTCATCACACACTATGAATATTGACCGCATGCTGCGCATGGCGGCTCAGGGGGGGCGGATGTATACTTTGGTTCAATGAACCGGATGCTGGTGTTGATGCTCGGCGCGCTGCTGCCGCTGGCCGCGGCTAGTAAGGAAGAAAAGGAACTGAAGACTTACTACGAGTCTTTGCCGGACGCGAAATTTCCAGTGTTCGATGAGATGCAGGCGATGGCGCTGGTGACGCTGCCGCTGGCTTGCGTGGATCGTCCACAGGCGCTGCCGGAGCAGCGGCAGGATTATCTGTGGGTGCATGACGATTCGGCTCGGCTGCTGGATTCCTTTGATAAAAAACGGGCGTTCTATGGGTGTTTCGACTGGCATTCGGCGGTCAATTCGACCTGGACCATGGTCGCGGTGCTGAAGCAGTTCCCGAAGATCGCCGTGGGGCCGTTGATTCGCGAAAAGCTGAAGGAGCACCTGGCGAAGCCGGCCATCGATGGGGAGATCGCGTATTTCAAATCGGCGAAGAATTTCGAGGTGCCCTATGGATACGCGTGGGTGTTGAAACTGTATGCCGAGCTGATGACTTGGGACGATCCGGACGCAAAGACTTGGACGCAGAATATGGCGCCGATGGTCCAGCAGTTTTCGAAGAAACTGGTCGATTATTACAAGGATCTGCCGTTCCCGACGCGCACCGGGATGCATCCGAATACGGCGTTTTCGATCACGCTGCTGCTGGATTATACGGAGGCTGCCAACGATGCGCCGCTGCGGGAGATCGCGGTCAAGACGGCGAATCGATTTTTCGCGGGCGACCGGGCTTGTCCAACGGCGTATGAGCCTCAAGGGACGGATTTTCTATCGCCATGCCTGGCTGAAGCGGATTTGATGAGCCGGGTGATGGATCGCGAACATTTCCACGCCTGGGTCACTGATTTTCTACCGCCGCTGTATTCGCGCGAATTTAAGCCGCTGACGCAGCCGGTGGATGTGACGGGGATAACGAAAGAGGATTTGCAAGCCGGGAAATCGCATCTGATCGGCGTGGCTTTTTCGCGCGGCCTGGCGATGGCGTATGTGGCGCGGGCGCTGCCTGCGGACGATCCTCGGGCAGCCGTGCTGAAGAGGCTGGCGATCATAAACGGGCGCAGCGGATTTGAGGCGCTGACCGCAGCGGGATACTTCGGGTCACACTGGCTGGCGACTTACGCAGTGATGTGTTCGCGGGCGATCGAGATGAAATAGTGGACGCCGGGGCGGATTGGTACTATTGCGGATAGTATAATCGTGGGACTCGGGAGAATGATTCGCTCATGTTGATTTCGCGCGCGTGGATTCGAGGATTGATGCTGGTGGCGGGGCCGCTGGCGGCGTTTTCGCAGACGGTGGATAGCCGGCTGTATTCGGAAATGCATTGGCGGTCGATCGGCCCGCCACGAGCCGGGCGCGCTCGCGCACTGGCAGGGGTGCCGAACCAGCCCAACCTGTTTTACATCGGATTCGATAACGGCGGAGTGTGGCGATCCACGGATTACGGGTCGACTTGGGTGCCGTTGTTCGACAATCAGCCCACCGGATCGATTGGGGCAATCGGAGTTGCGCCGTCGGATCCCAACATTATTTATGTCGGGAGTGGCGCGGGGATTATCCGGCCGGATCTGGCGATTGGCGACGGGATGTACAAGTCCACCGACGCGGGCAAGACTTGGGTGCACCTGGGGCTTCGCGATTCGCAGATGATCGCGAACATTGAAGTGGACCCGAAGAATCCGAACCGGCTGTTTGTCGCGGTGCTGGGGAATCCTTATGGACCCAATCCTGAGCGCGGGATTTTCCGGTCGACGGATGGCGGGGCGACGTTCCAGAAGGTCCTTTATAAGGATGAATATCAGAGCGGGAATGAGGTCCGGCTGGACCCTCGCGATCCGAATACGGTTTACGCGTCGCTATGGCAGCAGCAGCAGGGTTTTTATGAGAATGGCGCGTTCGGCGGGACTGATGGCGGGATTTATAAGTCGACCGACGGCGGGTCGACATGGAAGCAGTTGACCAACGGGTTGCCGCCGATTATCGAGGCGAACCTGGCGGTCGCGCCGAGCAATCCCAAAGTGATTTACGCGACCATCGCGACGACGCAGGCTCCGGCGGGGGAGGCCGCGGAGGGCGAGGCGGCGGTGCGAACGGGTCTATCGTGTTTTATAAAACTACCGACGGAGGGGATCATTGGTTTCCAGCGACGGACGATCCTCGGGTGTCGGAGACCGGATCACAGCGGCATGCGCCGGATGCGCGGCCATTGGGTCGAATCGGCGGCGGCGATCTGCCTACGATTACGGTGGACCCACGAAATGAGAACGTCGTGTATAGCTGCTCGACGGTGTTCTGGCGGACGGAGGATGGCGGGCTCACATGGACCGCGGTACGCGGAGCGCCGGGCGGCGACGATTATCAGAAAAGCTGGATGAATCCCGAGCATCCCAATATTATTCTGCTGGTCAGCGATCAGGGCGCAGTGGTGTCGGCGAATCGCGGCGAATCGTGGAGCAACTGGTACAGCCAGCCCACTGCTGCGATGTATCACGTGACGGCGGACAACGCGTTTCCGTACCGGCTATGCAGCGGGCAGCAGGATTCGGGCTCGGCATGCGTGGAGAGCCGCAGCATGGACGGAGAAATCATCGTACGCCCTGCAGAATATCTCCGGCAACATCGCGAATCCCAGACCGTCGGCTACAAGGAAATCGAAACGGCATTCACGGCGCTGGTGTCGCAGGCCGCCTTGAACCAGCAGACGGCAGGCGGCGTGTTCGCCGGTTCGACAGCCACCAACGACGTGCAAGGCACCATCCAGAACAAATCGACCACCACCGATATGGCGGTCGAGGGCAATGGCTGGTTCGTGGTGACGCAGCCATCGGGGACTTCCGGCACCCAGCAGACGTTCTCGGGCGTCAACGACTATACGCGCCGCGGCGACTTCCAGATGGACAGTTCCGGCTACCTGGTCAACGGCGCGGGCTATTATCTGATGGGGAGTCCGCTGAACCCGGCCACCGGATTGCCCACCAGCAGCACGCCGCAGGTTCTGCAGTTCAACAACAATTTTCTCCCCGCGCAGGCGACGACCAATATCGATTACGCGGCCAACCTGCCAAGCACGCCATCGTCGAGCGCCTGGGATCCAACAATTGAGGGTACGGGCGGTACAATAGACGGTAGCAAGGCCAGCGCCTTCACGTCGGAATCAATCGATGGCGGCTCGATCACCACCTACGATCCCTTAGGCAATCCGGTCAATGTCCAATTACGTTGGGCGGAAACGAGTAGCTCCGGAGGGAACACGCAGTGGCAGCTGTTCTACCAGACCGATAGCACAGCA
>CAVPKR010000106.1:0-31197 GCA_963705675.1 Terriglobia bacterium | reverse complement strand
GAGCACATCGTCTTCACGAGCCACCCAGACGTAGAGCGTGGGCAGGAGATACACGCCCAGAATCAGCGCCGCCGATTAGGCCGCCCACGATTACGATCGCGAATGGACGCTGCGAATCCGAACCGATGCCGCGGGATAGCGCTGCCGGCAGTAGGCCGAAGCTGGCCACCAGCATGGTCATCATGATGGGCCGCAGCCGCAGCACCGACCTTCCATCGCGGCGCCCACGATCGATTGACCGCGGGCGCGAAGCTGGTTGATGTATTCCAGCATGATCACGCCGGTCTGAACCGCCACACCGAACAGCGCCAGGAATCCGACGCCCGAAGAGACGCTGAAATGTGTGGGTGATCAGCAGCGCGAGTAAGCCGCCGATGGGCGCCATCGCCACGTTGGCCAGAATCAGCAGCACCCATTTGCGGACTCGAACATCGTATAGAGAATGATGCAGATGACCAGATCGTGAGCGGCACCACGATCGCGAGCCGCTTTTGAGGCCGCTTCTGGCTCTCGTATTCGCCCGCCCAATCGATGTGATAGCCGGTGGGCAGTTTCACCTGCTGGTTTACCTTGCGAATGGCTTCCTCCACTGTACTGCCGAAATCGCGAACGGGAACGCTGTATTTGATGGCGACATAGCGCGAGTTGCCTTCTCGATCAATTTCCGAAGCGCCATCCCGAACGTGGCCGTCGCCGAGCTGGGCCAGCGAAACACGTTCGCCCGACGGAGCCAGCAGGCGGATGTTCGCGATCGCTTCCTTCGTGTCGCGATATGGCGGCAGGTAGCGCACCACCAGTCGTAACGCTGCTCGCCTTGCAGCACCTGGCTGACCGCTTTGCCGCCCACCGCTGTCTCGATGGCATCCTGAACGTCAGAGACGTTGATCCCGTAGCGGGCCGCTTTGGTTCGATCCACCTCAAACTCCAGATTGGGCTGCCCGATCACACGAAACAAGCCCAGGTCCGCCACTCCATTGACGGTCCGCATCACGCTGACGATTTCTTCGCCTTTGGACTCCAGCGTCTTCAAGTCATCGCCATAAATCTTAATGGCGAGCTGCCCCTTCACGCCGCTGACCGCCTCTTCCATGTTGTCGGCGATGGGTTGGGAGAAATTCCACAAAGTTCCTGGGATTTTTTCCAGCTCGCGATCCATGGCGCTCACCAGCTCCTCTTTGTTCTGCTCGAAGACCGGACGCCACTCGTCTTTCGGCTTGAGGTCGACGAAATATTCGGTGTTGAAGAATCCAGCGGTGTCGGTCCCATCGTCCGGCCGGCCGACCTGCGAAATCACTTGCTTCACTTCCGGAAAGGCGGCCAGGATGATGCGCGCATGATCCATCAGCCGCTCACCTTCAGTGGGTCCCGTGCTGGGGGCCAGCGTGGCGCGCGCCCATATGGCTCCTTCGTCCAAGTGCGGCAAGAATTCCGAGCCGATCAGGCCGCTGTAGGCCAGGTAAGCCGAAGCGGCCAGGGCCGCCGCCGCGACTCCCACAGTGACCCAGCGGAGGCGGATGGCCCACCCCAGCGATTTGCGATAGAAGCTGGTCATCAGGGTCATCAGGGGATTACGCCATTCGCTTACGTTCTTGCCGAACAGAAAACTGCATAAAACCGGCGCGATCAACATCGAAAACAGCAGCGATCCCAACAGCGCGAAGGACACCGTCCACGCCATGGGTTTGAAGAGCCGCCCTTCCACCCGCTGTAGCGTGAAAATGGGCACGTAGGCCGTGATGATGATGCCGATCGAGTAAAATACCGGGCGCTGAACCTCATGCGCGGCATCCCGAATCGGCGCAATGTTGGACCCGGTGCCGGCAGATTCCCGATGGCTCAGATACCGGATGATGTTTTCGACCATCACCACCGCGCCCTCCACCACCATCCCAAAATCCAGCGCGCCCAGCGACAGAAGATTGGCTGGAATCTTATTCAGACCGAGACAAATCGACGCGAACAACAGCGAGAACGGAATGGTCAGCGCAACGATCAAAGCGCCGCGTAGATTTCCGAGGAATAGAAAAATATCACCGCGACCAGGATGATGCCTTCGGTCAGATTGTGAAGCACGGTGTGAGTGGTAAAGTGCAGCAACTCGCTGCGATCCAGGAACGGCACGATGGTGACACCGGGGGGCAGGATGTGCTCATTCAGCTCCTTCACCTTGTCATGGATGGCTTCGAGCGTCGAGTCGGAATCGGCTCCTTTTCGAAGCAGCACGATTCCTTCCACCGCATCCGGATTGTCGACAATCTTCCCGTCGGCGCGATGGACCGCCCGCCCGATCATCCCCAGCCGTATCTTGGGACCCTGCGTCACCGTCGCAATGTCGCCGATCCGAACCGCCGTGCCATTCTGCGCTTTGACCACAGTCTGCTGAATATCTTTGACGGTCTTCACCAAGCCGAGCGAGCGAACGTTGATTTCCTGCAATCCGGCCTCGACGAAGCTCCCGCCCGCGTTCACGTTGTTGTTGGCCAGCTGCTGCTCCACTTGGCCCAGCGTTAGGCCGTAGGAGATCAGCTTCTGCGGATCCACCTTCACCTGATATTCGCGCGTGGTTCCCCCAAAGCTGACCACATCCACCACATTCGGCACAGACTTGAACTGCTTCTCTAAAGTCCAGTCCTCGAGGGTCTTTAGCTCCATCAGATCGTAGGCGGGGTTGGTGCTCTTGAGCGTGTACCAGTAAATCTGGCCGACCGGGCTGTAATCGGTTCCGATTTGCGGCTGGAGATTCGCCGGCAGGGAGAGCTGGGAAAGGCGTTCCAGAACTTTCTGTCGATTGGAGTCGTTTTGGGACTGATCGTCGAAGATCAGCATCACACTCGATAGTCCGAATAGCGACTTGGACCGCAAATGCTCCAGATCCGGGAGGCCGTTCATGACGGTTTCGATCGGAATGGTGACCTGCTGTTCCACTTCCTCAGCTGCCCGGCCGGGCCATTGCGTGATCACCTGGACGTAGTTATTCGCGACGTCGGGGTAGGCTTCGACGGGCAGATTGTGAAAGGCGATGGCTCCCCAAATCAGCAACAGTAAGGCCGCCGCGATCACTAGAAAGCGCTGCCTCAAGGCATAATCGATCAACGATCGAATCACCTTACGCGTACCGCCCGCTTGCGCTTCGTCATTTCTGGATGTTCTAAGCTTCTCATGCTTTGCGGCCTGTCACAAATCCGCCGGATACTGCTAAAACTGTAAGACGGCATGCGGCTGGTCCTGCTCCACTATCACATTCTGAAAAACGGCGGCTCCACCATCGAGGAGATCTTGCGCCGCAGTTTTCGCGAAACCTTTGCCACTTTTGATTTAGTACGGCAAGATGATGAAATCAAGACTCCTGAGCTGCTCCGGTTTCTCGAAAGCAATCCCGCCGTAAACGCTTTATCGAGCCACCAGATTTTTTATCCGGTCCCGAAGGCGCCAGGTTTTTTGTTTTTCGATATTTGCTTTCTTCGGGATCCCATCGATAGAATCCGCTCGATCTACGACTATTTTCGCGGCCGTCCCACCGACGGCGATCCGACTCGGGAGCTCGCCAACCAACATTCGCCCGGCGAATTCACGCGACGCATGGTGGAGGAGATGCCATGGGCCGTCAATGACGTCCAGGTGAACCTGCTGGCCAATGGAATCGTCAACGATCAGCCGCGCGGCATCGGGGATCTGGAAATTGCGACTGCCAGAATGCTCGAAACGTCGTTCCTGGGTGTGGTCGACCGCTTCAATGAGAGCCTGGTTGCCGCTCAGCAATTAAACGCGTTGTTTCCGGGTTTGAATTGCGTTCAGGCTCCCGTAAACGATACGGCGAGACCCGGCAGCACGCTCGCAGAGCGGATGGAAGAATTCAGAGTTGCCTGCGGTGAGGATGTCTACGCTGAGTTGTTGCGATTGAATGCGATGGACCTGGAACTGCTCTGCCGGGCGCGAGCGGAGGTTCGGCGTCGCTTCGAACTGATCCCGGAGCGGGAAGAGCGGCTTCGCGGGTTGAAGGAGGGCGTCGCGATTCTTCTTGGGAAATCGGCACCCTCGAAAATCGCGGAGCCAAAGCCGGTTCTTGTAACGAAAAGGAAGGCGCGGCTGACGCCAAACGTTTCAACGCCTGGAGTGTTCACCCTCGTGATCCGACGGATGCGCTTTGCGGCCAATATCACCGCGATGCGGCCGCGAAGCGAGTTTCGGCAATTGTTCGACGCCGCTTATTATCGTGAGTCTTATCCAGACGTCGCTGAAGATCCACTCTGGCATTTCGTAACCAGAGGCGCGTTCGAGGGCCGCAATCCGCATCCCTTGTTCGACACGGTTTTCTATTTGAGCCAATGCAAAAGACCGCCCGCAGTAAACGCGCTGGTCGACTATCTGGCGACCGGCGATGCAACGCTAAAGCCGCATCCGCTTTTCGATCCCGAGTTCTACACGCGCCGAAATCCCGACGTTCGTGAGATGGGTATGAATCCGCTGGTCCATTACGTTTTACACGGCGCAGAGGAAGGCCGCAAACCGCATCCGCTATTTCAGCCGGAGTATTACCTGACGGTTTGCGAAGACGCGAGGTCGGGAGGAAACCCTTTGGCGCATTTTGCCGAAAGCGAAGGACCCGCGTGTTGCAGCCCGCATCCCCTGTTCGACTGCGCATCCTACCTGGCCGCGCATCCGGATGCCGGTGGGAATCTGTTAACGCACTATCTGACGCATCCGGCTACATTACATACACCGCGCGAATCGAACCTCGGACTGGAGGCGGCTCGGATCACGATTCAGGACGTGGACTTGGTGGTGGCATTCCCTGGCCCGAGCTTCGACGCGCAACCTGAAACTGAGCGACAACGCATCTATGGGGCCGCGGGCGGCGTGGCCCTGATGTGGCGTGACGCCTGCGAGAAGAGATTTCTTTGTCCACCACAGCAGCGGGCTTTTTTCGAGTGCGTGCGCTACGATCAACTGGCGGCGCAGATCAACGGGACGCTGTAGCCACCCACTGCTCCACAACCGCGACCACTTTCGCGGTACTCTCGGCCGCGGTTTCCTGATCGGTGCGGCATTCCACGTCGGGCGTGAGCGGAGGCTCGTACGGATCGTCTACGCCGGTCATTCCATGCAGTTCCCCGGCGCGCGCGCGTCGATACAAGCCCTTTACGTCGCGCTGCTCGCAAACCTCGAGCGGAGCGTGAACATAAACTTCCAGAAAATTCCCGATCCGGCGTCGTACTTCATCGCGCAGTCGACGATAGGGAGAAATCAATGAAACTAGAGAGATTACTCCGTTGCGGGTTAACAGTTCGGCGACGAATCCGATACGGCGCACGTTCTCGTCGCGATCTTCCTTGCTGAATCCGAGGCCCTTGCTCAGATTCTGCCGCACCGCGTCGCCGTCCAGCCATTCCACTTTATAACCGCGTGCCCACAGTTTTTCATACACGGCTTTGCTGATCGTGCTCTTGCAGGCCGAGCTCAAGCCGGTGAACCAGACCGTCAGCCCCGCCCCGGTTTGCGGGGATACTCCACTGGTCTCCATCGCGCCATCGATCATCCCCGCGCCAAGCGTCGCGTTGCTGATGGGATCGATAACGATGAAACTGCCGGTCCGGCGGTTTTCGCTGTATGGATCGAAGTAGAGCGGCTGATGGCATTCGATTTCGCACTCGCCGAATTCATTCAATGCGAGCGTCTCCGCAGGCCGCCGGTCCAGGCTGGTGGGGTCAAGGACGGCATTCAACCGCACGACGCTGCCGCATACCTGCCGCGTGGTGTGCTTCATCAGATAGGGCCGTCCGACCTCTAATGGATGCTCGCTCATCCACAGGACCGTCGCTCGAAAACGGCGGTCCACGGAAGGCGGAAATTCAGGGTCGGCGAGCATGTCCCCGCGTCCGATATCCACATCGTCGTCGAGCGCCACCGATATCGAAAGCGGCGGCGCGGCCGATTCCAGCTCCCGCGAGCCGACTCGGATCGATGCGATTCGAGTAGCCTGCCGCGATGGCAGCACCGTGACCGGCGCACCCACCGAGACCGCACCGGAGGCGAGCTGTCCCGCGTACCGCCGAGCTTCGTCTGGCGCGCGCAGGACGTTCTGCACAGGAAATCTCAACCGCTGGCGATTGAGATTCGACGCGATCGGCACGGTTTCCAAATATTCCAACAGGCTGGGACCGCGATACCACGGCGTACGCTCCGATAAGCTGACCACGTTATCGCCATCCAACGAGCAGGTGGGGATAAAGAACAGTTCCAGCGGCCCCAGCTTTTCGGCGAAGCGCCTGAAGTCCGTTTCGATGCTGCGAAAAATGGATTCATCGAACCCGGCCAAGTCCATTTTATTGATCGCGACCGCGAAGCTTCGAATTCCCAGGAGCCAGGCGATCGCCGCATGACGATGGGTCTGCGGCAGCAGGCCTTTCCGCGCGTCGGTTAACAGCACGGCCAAATCCGCGGTCGACGCGCCGGTCGCCATGTTGCGCGTATATTGCTCATGCCCAGGCGCGTCTGCCAGAATGAACTTGCGCCGGGGCGTCGAGAAATACCGGTACGCGACATCGATGGTAATGCCTTGCTCGCGCTCTGCCCGCAAACCGTCCGTGAACAACGAAAAATCGAGCCCGGCGTTAGGCGACACTGATCGCACTGACGCCAACTGGTCCTGATACAGCGCATTCGAATCGTGCAGCAGCCGTCCGATCAGGGTGCATTTGCCGTCGTCCACACTACCGGCCGTCAGGAAACGGAGCAGGTCCCGTTCTGCCACTAAAAATAGCCCTCACGCTTCTTGATTTCCATGGACCCGTCCTGGTCGTGGTCGATAATCCGGGTTTCCCGCTCGGATCGCACTGCGGTTTCCAGCTCCTCAATGATTTTCGCCACCGTATCGGCTGTGGAGCGAACCGCGCCCGAACAGTATGTGCACCCTAACGTCCGCATCCGGCACATTACCCTCTGCGGATGTTCGCCGGGGCCGAGCGGAGGGTTATGCTCCACCGGAATCAGCATCGCGCCACGAACCAGGACTTCGCGTTCTTTGGCGAAGTACAACGGGACAACGGGAATTTTCTCCATCTCGATGTACCGCCAAACGTCCAGCTCCGTCCAGTTCGAAAGGGGAAACACGCGCATGGTTTCGCCGTTTTCGATCCGCCCGTTGAACAGATTCCACAGCTCCGGCCGTTGATTGCGGGGGTTCCACTGGCCGTAAGCATCCCGAAAAGAGAACACGCGTTCCTTGGCGCGCGAACGCTCTTCCTCACGCCGCGCCCCTCCCATAGCCGCATCGATTCGATTTTCCAGCAGCACATCGAGCAGCGCCCGGGTTTTGAGAAGCCCGCAGCACTTGGCGGTTCCCAGCTTGAAGGGACTCGCGCCGTCCTCGATGGCCGCACGATTCGTATGAACGATCAGTTTAACGCCCAACTCAGCACACAACCGGTCGCGAAATTCGATCATCTCCTGAAATTTGTAGGTGGTGTCGACGTGAACCAGAGGAAACGGTATCCTGGCGGGCTCAAAGGCTTTTTGCGCTAACCGCAGCAAAACCGAAGAATCCTTACCGATCGAGTACAGCATCGCCGGCCGGGAAAATTCGGCGGCGGTTTCGCGGATGATGTGGATGCTCTCGGCTTCGAGCGCCTGCAAATGGGAAATCTCAGACTTCAGGGTCGGCATGAATGGGGTTACATCTCTAGAATAGAGCGCCGCACCGCCTCGCTGTTAACTGGCAGGGCTAACTGGGAGGCGCCATGGCGAGGATCCGATAGATTACCGGCGCGAGACCAACATCGCGCCCAGCCACACCGCTAAATATCCTGCCGAGACGCTGCCCACGACATACAACAATCCCATCAATCGTTCGGCATTGCGGAACGCGATCAAAGCCTCATATTCAAAGCTCGAAAACGTCGTATAGCCTCCCAGTACCCCCACCACCAGGAACAGCCTCCAATTGGGGTGGGGATGCCATTGGATGAATAGCGTCATCAACATACCGATCAGGAACGCGCCGCTGATGTTGATCACGAAGGTACCCAGGGGAAATCTACCGGCGTACTTCGCCATGATCCAGGTTCCCAGGGCATACCGGGCCAAGCCTCCCAAGCCGGCGCCCGCCAACACGACTAAATATCTATCCACACTTCACCTCGTCAACTGGTTTGGGCTTGCTGGAGGGATTCTGACCGCGCTCCCACAGCGAAACCCACTGTAGGAGTCATTGGCCATCGGGGATGGCGTTAAGCGAACTCCACCGCTTCTACTTTTCTAAATATACTCGAACCTGAGCTAATACGTCCATCCTGAGCGCGCCGTCTAAGCGCGTAGGAAGCATTTGAAGACCCAGGGGAGGAAAAGCCATGCCGGACATAATCACAATGATGGGTGTGGATGGCGCCAGGGCGGCCGCCATCGTCCATGGACTGGCCTATATGAGGACGCTGATGAACGCGGCCAAGGTCGGCGAGAACTACGACAACATTTTCTACGTTCCGGAGGTGCAGGAGCTGCAACCCAGCAGCCTTTCGATTGGCGAAAACTACAACCATCAGTCATTCGTAAAATGGGTCCACGATGAGGAAATGCGGCTGTACCAGCGGTTTGACGTGGCCTGCGACGGCGGTAAGCAGACGGCTTGGGACTGGCTGGGCTCAGCGCGGCAGGCGGCGTATGAATACCAGCAGAACTTTCGGACCATGTGCGAGAATCTGAACGCCACAAATAAGCGGATGTCCGATGCGCTAACATTCAGCGTCCGAGCCAGCGCGACCACCCAGGCCGTTGCGGAGATCGCGCTCACGGTGGTGGGATTATTCGGCGCTGCCGCAGGGGCGTCTGTGGCAGCCGTCGGCGGGTCAATGGTCCCCACGGCGAGTCTTGCTCTCAATACTGCCGCGGCCGGGATGACACTCAAGCTCGGTCTCGAGAAGATGGCAGTGGGCGTCGCCGGGTCGCTGACCATCTCGGTCGCCGAAACCTGGAATGCCGGACGCACAGCCGATGTCTGGGTGGTGCCGATGAACGTTCCCGGGGCAGTTTCGGACTGCTTCAACGATTTCCTCAAGATGCGCAATCTGAAGCTGACCAAGGCAGTCCAGGTGAAGCTGGGAAAAACGCCTGCAAGCGATGCCGCAGGATATGCGGCGCGGCAGGCTCTGCTTAACCAGAAAGCACTGCTTAGGAAGCCCATTCAGACCGGAACTATCGGCGTCGTAGCTACAGGCGCCGCTTATGTGTTCGCCGCATGGAGTATCAAGGACAGCCTGGTGAAGCTCTACAACCGCTGGTAACATCTATAAATTCGAGCGACTGTTACAATGGAGTACCGTCGTAGCGGAATTGGTGAAATTCTTAGCGATCATCATCGGCTTTCCCCTGGCGCTCCTAGCTCAGGACGTTTCTCAATCGCCGCCAGATCCCCTATCAACAGCCGATAAGTGGGCTCATTTCGATGAGGAAACCTTGTCGCCATTCACCTTGGTTGCGGGCGCGTTTAATGGAGCCGTTTCACAGGCGACCCGATCGGCTCCGCTCTATGGCCGCAGCTGGACCGCATATCCGAAACGATTCGGCGCATCCATCGGCGACATTGTGAGCCAGAATTTCTTCGCCGATTTTATGCTCGCATCGGCCTTTCATGAAGACCCCCGCTATTTTCGCAAAGGACCCTCCCGTCGATTATGGCCGCGCATCGGCTATGCGATCAGCCGGTCCATCGTCACGCGGACGGACTCGGGCGGCGCCAGTTTCAACTGGTCGAACGTCCTCGGAAGCGCGATGAGCGCGGGCCTGTCGAACGCCTACTATCCTGACGTGAGCAGGACCGCGCGAGTATCCTCCACCAATTGGGGTACCAGCATCGCCGGCACCGGGTTGGTGAATCTAATTCCCGAATTTGTTCCCGACCTGAAAATTTGGTGGAACCGCCACAAGCCCGGACATCGTTAGACGATTTAGACTTGTAAACACCGTTAGCCAGGAGGTCGTTTCGTGAAATCGTTTCTGATGTTGTGTTTTTCCGCGGCTCTACTGCCGGCGGCCGACCCGAATATCACCGCGCAAGAACGAACCCAGTTGGTCCAACTATTGAAGGACTCGCAAAAGGAGTTCGTACAAGCCGTCTCCAACCTGAGCGACGACCAGTGGAAATGGAAGCCCGCGCCCGAACGATGGTCCGTCGGTGAGTGCGCCGAGCACATCGTCCTCTCTGAAGCTGCGCTGTTCTCGAAGGCCCAGGGGGCTTTGAAAAATCCAGCCGATCCGGATTGGGAAAGGAAAACCGCGGGAAAGACTGAGATCTTGTTACAGGTGATGGCGCAACGGAAGGGGAAAGCGACGGCACCCGAAGAGATCGTGCCGAGCGGCAAAATGCCTCGTGCGGAGATCATGGCTACCTTCGCGGAGGGTCGTGCGAGGACCTTGAAGTTCGTCGAAGAAACGCAGTTGCCGTTGAAGGAGCATCTGATCGAGCATCCTTTTCCTATCTTCAATCCGTTGAACGCTTATCAGTGGGTGTTGTATATCCCGCTGCACAATATGCGGCATGACAAGCAGATCGAGGAAGTGAAGTCGACTCCGGGATTTCCGGCCAAGTAGCAGGCCAATTTCGCATGGACTCGTTGGGCAAGATGCATCGCTTCGCAGGGCATGCGATACTCGGGGCGCTCGCCGTCAATGCTACCGCTCTGGCTCAGCAGTTACCCGCCGCGACTCTTCAGCTACTGTTTCCGGCGGGCGCAGAGATCATCGAGACGACAGACTTGACTGCCTTAGCTGCGAAGCCGCGTGTCATGGTGTTGTGGATGCTGAATCCCCAACGCAATCTTGATGTACGGAATCGCGAGGGCGGGTCTTGCAGCGATATCAGAACCGGTGACTTCGGCCAATACAGAAAAGCGCCGACGCGGCTGTCGCTGCTCGACTCCGAAAGGACGAAGATCATAAATACTGTAGAAATTCGAGAGGGCGCATTAGGCTTCCGATCCGCTGACGACACGTTCAAGCTGCCGGTTTGCATGTTGGATCTCAATCGAGAACGGTCAATTTTATACCTGAGAGACCTCACGGGTGAAGGAAGGCAGAGCTCAGTTCACACTCCTGACCTTTGAGGCGTTCGAGACCGTGTCCACGGCCGTGTTCGGGTGGGAGCGTGCCCCTGATCGGGTTGTGCAGTTTCCAATAGAAATTCGCGCCGCCTCAGGATTGGTGACGGCGCAATGGACGGAAGAAATTTTCGCGAGAGATCCTGTCGGCCCAGGACACTGGCAATTTACACGGCAGCCGGGACATGGCGATGAATCTACGTATCTCGATGAAGTAGTTTTCGATCAGGCCCGCCGGGTATACGTTCAAAAGACGAGCAGAGTCGGCCGGGCCAAGCATTAGACCGGGGGTTCTGCCATAGCGCAGCCTAACCCGCTATAATCAAACCGAGGTATTCCACCGGCTTCTTCACAGAGCCCGGCGGAACGAGTCTCTTCTACAATATGGATCATAAAATCCGGGTGCTGGTCGCAAAGCCCGGCCTCGACGGACATGACCGCGGCGCGAAAGTAATTGCTCGCGCGCTTCGCGATTCCGGTATGGAGGTCGTCTATACCGGCCTGCGGCAAACTCCGGAAATGATCGTCAATGCCGCGCTGCAAGAGGATGTCCAGGTCATCGGCCTGTCTATTCTCTCCGGCGCGCACAACGCCATCGTGCCACGCGTGATGGACCTGCTGAAGGAAAAACAGATGAACGACGTGCTCGTCATCGTGGGAGGCATCGTTCCGGATGAAGATGCCGCCCAGCTAAAACGTCTCGGAGTGGCCGCCGTGTATCAACCCGGCGCCTCGCTCGAAGAGATCGTAGAGTTCATCCGCAACTCAGTGAAGCAGACAGCTTGATAAGCTCCGCTCACCAAAGAAAGATTGGAATGCAAGACAAATTGAATATCGCGGTGTTCGTCGATTACGACAACATCGAGATCGGACTGAAATCGACGCTGCGGCGCGAATTCGATGTCTCCCTGGCGCTTGACGCATTGAAGGAGCGCGGCGACATTGTGGCGAAGTTCGCTTACGCCAACTGGGGACGCCAGGACGGCGCGACGCGCCAGATGGCCGAAAATGCCGTACAGATGGTGCAGCGTATCCCTTCCCCTCGCGGCGACAAGAACGGCGCGGACATCAACCTGGCGCTGGATGCCCTGGAGATGGCGTTCACTCACACGCATGTGAACGCGTTCGCCATCGTCAGCGGCGATAGCGACTTTATCCCGCTGGTCAACAAACTGAAAGAATACGGGAAGACGGTCTTTGTGGTGGGCGGCAAAGCCTTCACGTCGACGATTCTCCAGCAGAATTGCCACGAATTCATCAGCTTCGAATCCCTGATGCAGGATGCGCCGGGACCCGTGATCGCTACCCATGGAGACTCGGGTGCCGCGGAGCGGCCCGCGCACAGACCGGCCCGAACGCCAGGATCGCCCCGACCGGCTTGATCGCGGGAGCAGCGGCGGTGGGGTGGAGGTGGCGATCGCCGTCAGCGTCCGGCGCCGCTTGAATTGACCCAGGCGATGCCGCTGGTGGAGCGCGCTCTTGCAGGTCCTGGAACGTCGCGCCGTGCAGCCGCAGCTGGGTCTTCTGAAGTCGACCATGCTGCAGCTGGATCCGGCGTTTAACGAGCGCGCTTACGGAGGCTCCAGCTTTTCGGATTTCGTCGAGAAGCTGAAGCGGGCGGAGCTGGTCAACGTCAGCGGAACCGGCGGCCGGTACATCATCGAGCGCAAAGGCTCCTCGCAGCCTGAACGTGCCGACGCTCAAGCCCGAGGATCTGCTGCCGCCGCTGCGCGACGTGCTCGAAAATCACCGTCTGGAAATCGAAAACGGATGCCCGGTCGAGGATCTGGCCGGCTGGTTCAAAACCGAGCAGCCCAACTTCGAAGCGAGCGCCTACGGGTTTCAGTAGTTCAACGAATTTCTGAATTACGCGCAGGATAAGACCGTGGTTCGCCTGGAGCCGCACGAAGAGCAAGGCATGCTGGTCTATCTCGGCGCGGAGTTTTATCCGCCGGCCGAGCCGCCGCAACCCGAACCTGAGGCCGCACAGGAAGAGGTGGAAGAAGACGAGCCGCAGCCTTACGTCGAAGGCCAGCCCACCATCTTCGAGCCGAATCCGCCGCCCGCGAAACCGAAGCGCGTGGTTACACGGAAACGCATCACGAAGCCGCAGGGTTCCGGTCCGTCGCGGCGACCGACCCGCCGTAAGAAGCCGGACGTAAATGGGCGTCGAGAGAATTTTCCCGCCAAACGCTCCGGCCCCGCGAGGTCCGTATTCGCCTGCCGTGCGCGCGGGCGATTTCATTTATGTGAGCGGGCAAGGGCCCATCGACCCGGTGACCGACAAATTGTCGCCGGGCGACATCGAGCACGAAACCGAGCTGGTGTTGTCGAACATCCGCAGAATTCTGGCGGCCTGTGACGCCACCATGGCCGACGTGGTCAGGTGCGGCGTGTTTCTGAAGGATGGGTCGGAGTTCAAGCAGATGAACGAGGTTTACGCCACGTTCTTCGGCGAAAATCATCCGGCGCGGACCACCATCGTCTGCAGTTTCGTCAGCGATATGCGTGTCGAAATCGACTGCGTGGCGTATAAACCCATCGGGTAGCCGACGGTGTGTCCCGGCTGCGGAATTGAGGATTGCGCGCAGCTTTACGCTGAATTATCGGCGTACACGTTAACCCGGGAGGTCGCGAATTCATCCATCAGCACGTAGTGGATGCCTATGCCGCGCAGCATGCGAACAGCGCCTCAAAAAATATCGGCCCGGCCTTCGCGCTGATGGGCCTGTATCTCGCCATCGAGAAAGGCTACAACGGACGGCAAGTTCAGCGCGCTCACATGAATCTAGTCCGGCATCGGAAGCAATGGCCGAAACTGGAAGCTCCGGCCGAGCGTTCCGTTATCACCGTGGCGGACGTCATGAGAGCAGACCCTGGGCAGCCTCGGGATGAAGCCATTATGAAATGGGCCGCCGCTGTTTGGAATTCCTGGCACGATCAGCAGGACTGGGTCAGACAAGCCTGCCTACTTCACGGTCTTTCCGCTTGAATCGACCTTGAATTCGGTATCCCGAGTACCCTTCCTGATGGTCGCCTCATAGCTGGTCCGGCCGCTTTCGGTAACCGTCTCTACTTTTCCGAGCGTCGCTCCTGAGGCAGCTTTCTGGATGGCGTCGCGGGCGGCAGCGGGGACTTTGTCGAGCGTAGTCTCTTCCTCTACGGTGATCACTTTGCCGGTCGAATCGAAACTGACGTCCCTGGAGTGACCGTTCACTATCATTTCCGCTTCGTAAAATACTTTGCCGCCTTCCACTTCCTTGGTGAATCCGCGAATGGTGGTATTCCTACTCTGCTCCTTGACGGCTTGCCGCACGGCGGCCGGCAAGTCCTCCATTTTGATTTTCGTTTCAGAATCGGCGAGGCACAGGACGCTCCCGACGACCGCAAACAGGAGAATCTTCATAGGCTCCCATCATGCGCGACTAAGCTGAAGGATGCCTGAAGTTATTTAGGCCACCGCTTGAGCTTCCGTATGAATCGGCACCCCGTGCTGAACGAGAATTTTCTCCACATCGGTCCTGGTCAACCGCGACGCGTCATAATCCACAGTGATCCGGTCCAGTGCCGGGGCGACCTGCAACCTTGCGATACCGTACGTACTGTGAGCCTTGGCTACACCGGCAAAATCGTCTTCAGTCAAGGGGCGTTGCAACTCGTAGTGGAGCGTTACCTTCGTCATGGAAGACTCAGGATACCAGCTTCCAGAGCACCTGCCGCAGCATGCCGAGCCAAACCTCCGCGTCATGCTCCGTCAGATCCATGCGCCGGATCAGCCGCCGGATCTTGATACTCGTTGAACCCTCCACACGTTCTTTCACATATCCCGAAAGTTCAAGTACCTCTTCGAGCAGAACGGTCAAACGGTCCAGATCCTCCGCCTTCGCCTCGCGCTTGAGCACTGGTGTTGCCTTCGCAGCCGCGGGATTGCGGATGATCTCATATAGGCATACGGCGACCGCTTGCCCCAGGTTCATCGAACCGTGCTCTTCACGCGAAGGGATCCGCATCAGCCAGTGGCAATAGCTCATGTCCTGGTTGGTCAGGCCGAATTTCTCGGACCCGAACAGCAGCGCCACCGGAATGGATGCCAGCTTTTTCGCGATCAGCCTGCCGCCCAGCTCCAACCTGCGCAGCGGATGCTCCAGAGCGCGATGTCCTTTTGAGGTGGTTCCCACAACCAGTGCGCAGTCCGCGATGGCCTCAGCCAGAGTCGGATACTCGCGGGCGTCTTGCAGGATTTTTTGGGATTTCACGGCTGACTTCGCTTCGCGAAACGCGACGTCGTACGGATTCACCAAGCGCATTTCCGCGAATCCGAAATTGCTCATCGCGCGCGCTGCCGCTCCGATGTTCAGGGGATTCCGCGGCGAAACCAAAACTACGCGCAGTGGATTCACCGCGGGTTTCGATGCACGGCGTCCAGCACGCCATTGATAAAGGATACGGACTCGTCGCTTGAAAACTGCCGCGCCAGCTCCAGCGCCTCATCGATCACAACCGGCGCCGGAGTCTCCAGCTCGCTCATTTCGTAGACCGCCAGCCGCAGAATATTGCGATCCACCACAGGCATCCGCTCCAGCCGCCAGTTCTCGGATTTCTCAACGATTCGTTTATCGATATCCGGAGCCTTTTCCGATGCTCCGCGCACCAGCGTCTCCATGAACTGGTCCGGATCAGCTCGTGTCGGCTGGTCTTCTTCCGACGAGAGCGTTTCGTAAAACGCGGAGATCGCTTCTTCTATCGCCTGCTTCCGCTGGTCCCACAAAAAGAGGACCTGTAGAGCGCGTTGACGGGATCGATGACGGGCGGGCATGGCTCAGGTTCGGGCAGTCTTAGCGATCGACGGCGCAAAGTGCGCCATTTCAATTGCCGTCATGGCGGCATCGTATCCCTTGTTCACACGGCGCTTCGGCTTGTTCCATCGTGTCCGTGGTCAGGACGCCGAATGCCACCGGAATGCCTGTTTCAAGCGCGACTTGTTGCAATCCACGGGCGGCTTCTCCCGCCACGTAATTAAAGTGCGGCGTACCTCCACGAATCACCGCGCCCAGCGCGATAATCGCATGATAGGCGTGCGTGTGCGCCAGGATCTTCGCCGCCAGCGGAAGCTCGAACGCGCCCGGGACATGGAATACGTCGCACCGCTCGGCGCCCTCCAAGCCCTTCCGGGCGCTATCCAGCAGCTTCCCGGTAATGTTCGAATTAAACCGCGCCACGACCATCGCGAACTTCAGCCCGCGCGCGTCATTTTGAGACCATTCCATCTGCTGATTCGACATCGTGGGATAATAAGGTTCCAGCAACATCTTACCGCATGCTCCCCGAGTACATCCGGAATTTCAGTATCATTGCGCACATCGATCACGGCAAGTCGACCCTGGCCGATCGTCTGCTCGAAGTGACCGGCGCGCTTTCCCAGCGCGAAATGCAGGCGCAGGTCCTCGACACCATGGACTTGGAGCGGGAGCGCGGCATCACCATCAAAGCCCACGCCGTGCGCCTTAATTACAAAGCCGACGACGGCGACGATTATCAGCTCAATCTGATTGATACGCCTGGGCACGTCGACTTCACCTACGAAGTTTCTCGCAGCCTGCAAGCCTGCGAGGGAGCGTTGCTCGTCGTCGACGCATCGCAAGGCGTCGAAGCCCAGACCCTGGCGAACACTTATCTCGCCCTGCACCACAACCTTGAGATCATTCCTGTAATCAACAAGATCGATCTCCCCTCGGCCGAGCCCGACCGCGTTCGCGAGCAGATCGAGCACGTGATCGGCCTGGATGCCAGCGGAGCGTTGCTGGTAAGCGCGAAAAGCGGCCTTGGGATCCATGAGGTCCTCGAAGCCATCGTTACGCTGGTCCCGCATCCGAAAGGCTCGCCTGACGATCCGCTCCGCGCCCTGATTTTCGATTCGTGGTTCGACCCTTACCGCGGCGTGATCATCTTGATGCGCGTCTTCTCCGGCCGCATCAAGCTTAATCAAAAAATCCGCCTCTGGTCGAATCAAAGCATCCATGAAGTGGATGGCCTGGGTTATCAATCCCCCAAGCCGATTCCCTGCGACGAGTTGTCCGCCGGCGAAGTCGGCTATCTGTTCGCAAATATCAAAACCGTCTCCGACGCACAGATCGGCGACACAATTATCGATCACGTTAATCCCGCATCCGAGCCTCTGCCCGGCTTCGAGCCGCTTAAAGCCATGGTCTTCGCGGGCCTTTATCCCATTGAATCTCACGAACATGGCCTGCTGCGCGATGCGCTCGAAAAGCTCCGCCTCAACGACAGCGCCTTCAGCTTCGAGCCTGAAAATTCCGTGGCCCTGGGCTTTGGCTTCCGCTGCGGCTTCCTGGGGATGCTGCATCTCGAAATCGTGCAGGAGCGCCTGGAACGCGAATTTCAGATCGACCTGATCACGACAGCGCCCGGCGTCCGCTACAAAGTCACCACCATCGACGGCCGAGTGTTCGAGTTCGATAACCCCACCAAGTTTCCCAATCCCGCCGAGATCAAGCAGATTGAAGAACCCATCATCGACGCCACAGTAATCACGCGTGAAGAATTCATCGGTGAGATCCTCAAGCTGCTCGAAGAAAAGCGCGGCACGCAGAAGAAGTTCGAATACATCGGCACGGGGCGAGTCCTGCTGGTTTACGAATTGCCGCTCAACGAAATCGTGCTCGATTTCTATGACCGCCTGAAGTCCGCCTCGCGCGGTTACGCATCGCTCGATTATCATTTCTCCGGCCACCGCGCTAGCCCGATGGTCAAGCTAGACGTCCTGGTCGCGGGCGAGCCCATCGACGCGCTCAGCATGATTATCCACCGCGATTTCGCCTACGATCGCGGCAAGATGCTGATCGAGCGGTTGCGCAAACTGATCCCGCGGCAGATGTTCGAGGTCGCCCTGCAAGCTGCCATCGGTGGAAAAATTATCGCCCGCGAAACCATCGCGGCGATGCGCAAGAACGTGCTGGCAAAATGCTACGGCGGCGACATTTCCCGCAAACGCAAGCTCCTCGAAAAGCAAAAGGAGGGTAAGCGCCGCATGAAGCGTGTGGGTCGCGTCGAAATCCCCCAAGAGGCCTTCCTAGCCGTCCTGAAAGTCAGCGCGAGCGATCCGGATTAAGTTATATACTACGCAATAGCTGGGGAGCTCCGAAAATGTCCATCAAATCAGGGCTGATTCCCTTGGTCCTAACGGTCCCCTTTCTCTCCGCCCAAGGCCTTTCGCCCGACGAAGTGAAAGTCACCAGCCGCCCCTATGTCCCGCAGTCTTCCAAGGTCTTTCGCGTCGATACGAAGCTGGTGGAAGTCGGAGCGGTTGTTAGAGACAGCAAGGGGCATACGGTCCCCGGCTTGACTAAGGAAAACTTCCAGCTTCACGACAACGGAAAGCAACGCGAGATCGCCAATTTCGCCGTCGATGTAGCGGTCCCCGCTGGACCGAAACCCGCGACTCCCGCTGAGCCATCAGAGAATCAAAAAGCGGATTCCACGCCGGCAACAGGCGCGGCACAGGCGCGCTTTATCGCTCTGTATATCGACGATGTGAACGCCAAAGACGGCCGGCATTTTAATGACCTGAAGCAGACCCAGGAAGCTGCTGAAGGGTTTGTCAAGAAGACTCTCCAACCGGGAGTGCAAGTGGGCCTCTTTACCGCTTCCGGCGCGCAGACGCTCGATTTTACCTCAGACTCCGCCAAAGTGATCGAGACGATCGGCAATGTGCAACCGCACCCGCGGTTGTCTGAAGCCGCGTGCATCACTCCGTACCTGGCGTATTCCGTCGTCGTAGTTCACGATTCCACCGCTGAGAAAGAACTGGCAAATAGGTGCCACGCGTCGCCTCAACAAGCAGAAGAAACCTGGCGGCTGGCCAAGGAGGTTTCGGCCGCGACCCTGGAGTCTATCGGACACGTGGCTGCCCGCTTGGCGACGATGCCGGGAGTGCGCGTGCTGTTGCTGGCATCCTCAGGTTTTCTCACGGGCACACTCGAGCAGCAGAGGGACCAAATCGTCAGCGATGCGCTTAAGGCGGGTGTGGTAATCAACGCGCTCGACTCGAAAGGGGTCTATGGGGAAATGACGGCATCGCTCGAAGTTCCCCTCGCCGGTCCCAGCGCGTCGCGCGGTCTGGAGTCCGTTAGATATAACACGGCGAATGTGGGGCAACGTACGGAAACGATGAACGAGCCGCTCGCCGCACTCGCTGAAGGAACTGGCGGAACTTTCTTCCATAACAGCAACGATCTAACCACCGGTTTTATGGAATTAGCAACTCCGCCGGAGGTTGTTTACCGCTTGAGTTTTCGTCTTTCCGATGCGACCGCGAACGGGTCGTACCACAAGCTGAAGGTGACAGTAGTCCACGCATCGCACCAATCGGTGCAGGCCCGTCCCGGCTATTTCGCACCTTCCGAGAAGCCTTCAACTGAGACCGACAACGTCGCGACAAAATTCGACCAGGAGGTGATTGCGGCGGATACGATCGAGGACTTTCCAGTCGACGTCAGCGCACAGCTCGGAAAACCCTCAGGCGGCACCACCACACTGGTCGTGGTGGCGAGTGTCGACATCTCGAAACTGAACTTCACGAAACAGGGAGACCGCCGCAAGCAGACTATCCGCTTCGTCAGCGCCCTGATCAATCCGCAAGGCGCCATCGTCACGGCGAAAGAAGCCACCATGGAGTTGTCTCTCAAGGAGGCCACTTACAACCGCCTCGTGAAAACCGGCCTAAACGCAAAACTCGCCTTACAGGCTCCTGCGGGATCCTACGGGGTGCGCGAGGTGGTTGAAGAGGCCGGCGAGAAAAAACTCGCCTGCTCCACCCATTCCATCGAGATTCAGTAGGCGGCGAAACCGCTACAATAGTCCTTCCATGCCCATCGACTGGTTCCCGCTCTGGCTTAGCCTGCGCGTTGCGGTCTTGTCGACGGCCGTGGCGCTGGCCGCCGGGTTGTGGATTGCCTACATCCTCGCCAATCGCGAATTCCGGTTCAAAGAAGCCCTGGATGCGGCCGTCACTTTGCCGCTGGTCCTGCCGCCGACAGTGCTCGGATACTATTTACTGGTGTTGATCGGCCGTAACAGTCCCATCGGTCAACTCTGGGAAAAAGTCTTCGGTTCGCCGCTGGTGTTCACGTGGAAGGCCGCGGTAATCGCTGCGTTTCTGCACTCCTTTCCGCTCCTGGTGAAATCCGCACGCGCGGCTCTAGAAAGCGTGGACCGAAGCTATGAGCGTGCCGCCCGCACCCTGGGTGCATCCGAATGGAGGCTCTTCTGGAGCGTCACGCTTCCCTTGGCCCAGCGATCCATTCTCGCCGCCGTAGCCCTGGCCTTCGCCCGTTCATTGGGGGACTTCGGTGTCACCCTGATGGTGGCGGGCAATATTCCAGGGCGAACTCAGACCGTCGCAGTCGCCATATACGACGCTGTCGAAGCCGGTAACGGAGCGGTCGCGCGAACTTTAGTCCTGATCGTCTCCATCGCCGCGCTACTGATTCTGACTTTTGCGAACCGGATCGCCGCGAAATGATGCTGGGCCAATGATTCAAGCGAAGCTTCGCAAGACCTTTCCGGCTCGTCCTGATTCGGCGGCATTCTCGATCGATGTGGAATTTCAGGCTTCCGCCGGAGTGACGGTCCTGTTCGGTCCCAGCGGATCCGGAAAAACACTGGCGCTCGACTCCATAGCGGGTTTCGTTCGTCCCGATGAAGGCCGCATCCTGTTGGACGACGCGATCCTCTACGACGCCGCATCCGGCGTGCACCTGGCTCCGCGAGCCCGCAACTGCGGCTACGTGTTTCAGAACTACGCGTTGTTTCCTCACATGACCCTCCGCCAGAACCTGACGTTTGCCGTCGAACGCCGTCCGCGTCTGGAGCGCCATCGCCGGGTCAACGAAATGCTCGACCGCTTCCGCCTTCAAGATGCCGCCGGCCGCAAGCCGCACGAAGTCTCCGGGGGCCAGAAGCAACGCTGCTCCATTGCCCGCGCCCTGATCGGTGGACCGAAGCTATTGCTGCTTGATGAACCCACTCAAGGGCTAGACGCGCCTCTCCGTTCAGAACTCTACGACATAATCCGGCAAGTTCGCGCGGATTTCAAGACGCCCGTCTTGCTGGTTTCACACGACCTGGATGAATGTTTTGAGCTCGCGGACGAGATGATCGTCATGCGCGAGGGCCGAATCGTGCAAAATGGGAGCCCGCGCAAGGTCTTGGATCAGCCCGCGAACATTGACGTTGCGCGGCTGCTCGGCCGATTCAATTTACTCGCGGGCGAAATTCGATCACTCGATCCGGGTCGCAACAAGAGCCGGGTCATTATAGGCGAACACGAGCTCGACGGCCCCTATTTCCCGGGTCGATTGAAAGGCGACCGGGTAACCGTTTGCGTGCGTCCCGAACAACTAAAAGCGCTACCGCGGAACGGCCGCGCCGGTCCCAATCAAATCCCCGCTCATTTGGAACGCGCCATCGATCGCCCGGAATCGATGCGCCTGGAATTTTCCGGAGGAATTGCCGTCAACGTCCCGCACGCCGATTTCAATCTTCAACCCGATACGCAGGACTGGCTCATCGAGTTTTTCGCCCGCTTCGCTGCGGGTGCTTTGATCTCTAACGGACGCAGCATGGCGAAACATCCAAATAGAATCGCCGGCCAAGCTTGAATAATCACACGGTCGTTCGATGTATTCAAATGCCAGGTCAAATCATTCGCCGTGATAAGGTAGATCCCAAAATCCGCGGCCAGCAGGCCTAGCGGAGCCAACAAAATCCACCACTTCTTGCGCCCGAATCCGAACGCCCAACCCAAAATCGCCATCAACAACATAGGATGCGCCCAGGGGAACCCTAACTGAACAAAGCTGCCTAAGAACGACCCGATAATCTCGCCCCACCGTCCCCCACTCGCAATCATTTTCAGCGCCTGCGAACCCGTTCGCGGAAACATCGCTTCGCGTCCTTCGACCAGAAATAGTTTGAACGCAAGCGTCAAAATCAACGGCAAGGCCGCCCCCGAGGCGAAATATTTAAGCGCGCGCCATCCTCCACGCCACAGCGCCGCGATGCAAATGAAAGCTAGAAAAGGCCATCCTTCGTTTTTGGTCCAAACAGCAAGTCCCGCAAACATTCCCGCCAGCGTCAATACCGGCGCGGACCACTCGCTGATCACCAACAGTACAAGGCTCGACAGCAGGTAATAGCTCAACGGGATGTCGGCATATTGTGCCGTTGCCTGCGAAACGAATCCTTCGGTCGCGAGCAATACCATCAGCGCGAGCAATCCCACCGTCTCCCCCGCGAGCAGCGCGATGGAACTGAAAAGCACTCCCAATGTAGCCACCGGGAATACCAATCCGAACCAAGCAGGTGTAGATGAACGTGTATCGCCGATCACCGTCCAGGTGCGTGCAATGAACCCCGACGTCAACAGCGGATATCCGGGATGATTCGTGCCGGTCTTGTCGGACACCGCCAACCTCCAAGTCGGCCATCCACCAGCCAGGTAACGCGCGCGCAGGTTCCAGATCGCCGCCGCGTCATATCCGCCGCCCGGGTTCGCTGTGACCCCCTCTGAGACATCGAGCGCGAAAATACACATCCCTAAGATCGCGGCCCCGCGAATCACCCAAATCCAGGAAGGATTTACGAATTTGGCCGGATCTTTCAGCACTGGAGTTTTGCGAAAGAGCATAATTCCCGCGGCAAGAAGCATCATTGCTTCGGAGGATAGAACCGTCGAACGGCTCGCGATTCCCGCCCACACGAGCAAAAAGTAAATTGACGAGGTGATCCCGGCTCCGAGCCCTGCACCCAAGGAAATCTGCAAGATCCATGACCGGACCGGCAGCATCAGTCGCACCAGCATCCAGCCCAGAACAAACGCAGGCAGCATGACCAGAACATCCATGCTAATGCGACCTCCGATACACCACGGCGCCGGAACCCAAGTCGCGAACTAGCATATAGCCAGCCACTAATCCCTTTGCAACGTAGTCACCCTGCGCGTCGAAGTTACCCACTGCCCATTCAGCGGGTTGCGTTCCGGCCGGGACCAGCACACGCGGAGCCAGCGCATATTGCGTCGACATGAAAGCGATGCTGCCGGTGCGCTCACCCACCGGCATATCCGTGACATAAGCCACCGTGCCAGTGGGCGGGATCAGCTCCAGTGCGCCGCCGAAGCGCCTCTCAGAGTCGGCGATACGAAACGGATCCGGCGATTTGACGGCAAGCTGCTCCGAAATTTTGTAGGAGCTCATCGACGCGAGCAGAGCCAGCACCGCCACCACGCATGCTCCGATAGACGCACGAACCATAACCATCCAGTCTAGCGTTGTACGATGTGTGTGATGATCACACGAAGACGAGCTTTATCCGCCCTTGGCTTGACCGCCTCTGCCGCCGCCGCGCAAAAGCTTCCAGCCGATTCACCGATTACGCAGCTCAAAAGCCGCAAGTCCGAAGCCACGCCGATCACCTTAGACGAGCGGCGCGCGCGAATCGAACACGCGCGGGAATTGATGCGTGAAAACAAGATCGACGCCCTGGTACTGACCGGTGGCACGTCGCTCGAATATTTCGGCGCGATCAAGTGGGGCCTGAGCGAGCGTCTGTTCACTATGGTGGTGCCCGCCAAAGGCGAGCCTTTCTTTGTTTCACCGGCGTTTGAAGAGGATCGCGCACGCGAGCAAATCGCGCTGGGTCCCGGTGGAAAAGATCCACGCTTGCTGGTATGGCAGGAGGATGACAGCCCCTACGCACGCGTTGCTGCCGGATTGAAGGAGCGCGGAGTCTCCACCGGTACCATCGGCGTCGAGGAGACGGTGAAGTTCGTCTTTTCCGATGGAATTTCGAAGGCGGTTCCGGCCATGAAATTGGTCAGTGCGACTCCGGTGACGGCAGGCTGCCGCTCGATCAAGTCGCCTCACGAAATTGCTTTGATGCGCCTGGCTTCGCATGTCACTTTGCAGGCCTATGAAGCAGCGTGGAAAAGCCTGCGCGAAGGCATGACCCAGAACGATTTCGCAGCGCTGGTTTCGGCCGCGCACGCTCGTCTGGGATTTCCCGGCAGCGCGGGAGTCCAGTCCGGCACTTACTCGGCGCTCCCCCACGGGTCGGTAACGCCGCAGGTGATTCGCGAAGGGACCATCCTGCTGATTGACGGCGGCTGTCAAGTGGAGGGCTATCATTCCGATCTGAGCCGGACTTTCATGCTCGGCAAGCCGACCCCAAAAATGAAACAGGTTTTCGATTTCGTCCACCAGGCCCAGACCGCAGCCGTGAAGAAGGCGGCTCCTGGAGTCGCCGCGCAGTACGTGGACGCGGCCGCTCGCAAAGTCGTCGCCGACGCGGGCTACGGCGCGAATTACGACCATTTCGCGCACCGCGTAGGTCACGGCATGGGAATGGACGGCCACGAGTGGCCCTACCTGGTCCGCGGAAACACACTAAAGCTCACCCCGAACATGGTGTTCAGCGACGAGCCCGGCATTTATATTAAGGGCGAATTCGGAGTGAGGCTCGAGGACGACATGCATATCACAGAGAGCGGCGCGGAGTTGTTCACGCCGCAGAGTCCGTCGCTGGAACAGCCGTTTTAGGCTTGTTCATGATGGAAGTTCCTAACATGGATGTCCTTTTACGGTCTTGGCTGGATTTAGCCAAGACCACCTTCTTTCGCCATATCTCGCGGCCGGGCTGATCGAGTTAATCTAAATCCTATGTACGAAGTCACTCGTCGCGGATTTAGCCTTTCCCTGCTTGGCGCTTTGGCGGCGCTCGGGGATGCTCAAGACGACCTTGCAACCTTGACGCTGGCCGACGCCTCGGCTCGCATTCGCTCTCGCGCGGTTAGTCCCACGCAGCTGGTCGAGGCTTGCTTGGCCCGTATTCAGGTCTACAACCCGAAAGTCAACGCGTTCATCACCGTCCTTAAAGAGCAGGCCATGCGGCAGGCGCGCGAACTTGGCGTCGAGCAGCAGGCTGGGAAGTTTCGCAGTCCCTTGCATGGGATTCCGATTGCACTCAAGGACAACATCGATACCGCCGGCATCCGCACCACGGCTGCCAGTGCCGTGTTCGACGATCGCGTCCCTGCCGAGGACGCCCCGGTGGTCACTCGACTGAAGGCGGCTGGCGCAATCTTTATCGGCAAGGCGAATCTTCACGAGTTTGCGTTCGGCGGCACTTCCGCCACCAGCTATTACGGGCCGGTACGGAACCCCTGGGCGTTGGAACGCAATCCCGGCGGATCGTCGGGAGGCTCAGCCGCCGCGGTCGCGACCGACCTATGTTTTGGCGCGCTCGGCACCGATACTGGCGGCTCGATTCGCACTCCGGCATCGTACTGCTCGACCGTTGGGCTCAAGCCGACATACGGCCTAGTCCCGATTCGCGGCATCGTGCCGCTCACGTTGTCGCTGGATCATTGCGGTCCGTTGACGAAAACCGTGGAAGACGCCGCGCTCATCCTGAACGTGCTTGCCGGGTATGACCGCCTCGACATCACCAGCGTCGAGCACGCGAAAGAAGATTACGTGGCCGCGATGAAGCAGCCCATCTCCGGTCTGCGGCTGGGAATCCCCCGAGCTCCATTCTTCGACATGGTGGACGCCGACGTAGCCAGCGCCGTCGAAGAAGCGATCGGAGTGCTCGCCAAGCTGACCAAGAGCGTGAAAGACGTGACGCTGCCGCCCACAGGCAACTTGAGCCTGAAAGCGGAAACGTACGCCTATCACGAAGAATATTTCACCCACGGCGCGGGGCGGTATCAGATCCCCACGCGGCGCTCCCTGCAGAATGGGGGGAATGCCAAGGCCGCGGATTACGTCCGGTCGCTATGGAGACTGGAGACCATCCGCCGCACCATCGACGATGCGTTTACGGATTTCGATTTAGTGGTGTTGCCTACGCGCCGGCACACTCCGCGTACCGTTGACGCGTCCATCAAGCGCGAAGAGACCGAAAAGATCCGCAACCCGGAGCTCGAAAATACCGGTCAGTTCGACATTTACGGAATCCCCGCGATCTCCATTCCGTGCGGTTTCACCGCAGCGGGTCTTCCCGTGGGTTTGATGATCGCCGGTCCCCGCTTCTCGGAAGGCCGCGTCCTCGCGTTGGCGAACGCCTATGAACGCGCTACCGAATGGCACAAACGCCGCCCGCCGATCCGCCCGGATACTGTCGTGCCGAAGCTCGCCGTGACGGAGGACCAGGAATGAACATCGACCTCAACTGCGACATGGGCGAAATTCGCGAGCATATAGACGACGGCACGCAGGAATCCCTGATGCCCTCGATCACCTCTGTAAACATTGCCTGCGGCGGCCATGCGGGCGATGAGTCGATGATGAAGGCGACCATCGAGCAGGCTCTGCGCTGGAACCTGACCATCGGCGCACACCCCGGCTATCCCGATCGCGCGAACTTCGGCCGCCTGGAAATGGACATGCCGCTGAGCGAGGTCGCCCAGACGGTCTATGAACAGGTCCGCAGGCTATCCGAAATCGCCGCAACCTACGCGACTGCCATCGTCCACGTGAAACCCCATGGGCCATCTACAATCAGGCCGTAAATAAACCAGCGCTAGCCCGAGCGATCGGCGAAGGAGTGGCTCGCGTGAATAAAGATGTGGTCATGGTCGGATTGGCGGGCTCGTCGATGCTGGGGGTGTTTCGCGAGATGGGATTTAAGGTAGCAGCCGAGGCGTTCGCGGACCGCAAGTATGAATTGGACGGAACACTAAGATCGCGCAAGTTCGAAGACGCGCTGATTCATGACCCGCAAAAGGCCGCCGAACAGGCGCTAAGGATCGCCCGGAAAGAGGGCGTGATCGCGTCGAACGGGTCCACGGTGCAGATCACCGCGGAGACGATTTGCATTCATGGCGATACTCCGGGTGCTCCGAAGATCGCCGAGGCAGTGGCGAAGACTTTGCAGGATGCTGGAGTCGGATTGCGGCCGTTGGGCGCCTAGCTAGCTCATAAGAGAGCCGAGTCGACGACTACGCTTGTTTCATCAGTCGACGTTCGGCCGCGACACGTTCGGCAATTCTCTAGCAGGCAAGACCGACGCAGAGGCAACAAACGCAGGGCATAGCGGACTCGGCAGAAACCCAGCGAATCGTGCGGCCTATGGAGTTCGCAGATCAAATAGATTCAGCTGAGCCGGCCTAATCCGAGGCTTCTTGCGATCCTGCAGCACGGTTCTTCCGTCCAGCGACGGCGAAATCGCCATCTCATGCTCCACCAAAGAAGCCAAATCCACCTCCGGAGCACGATGCGTCTCCACCGCATCGACAAACTTATCCAGCCTCCGAAATCCTTCCGACTTCTCCCCGCCATCCACCTTCGCAGCATCCAGCGACCTCCGCAGGACCTCGATCGATTCGTCATAAGTCTTCAACGGCACCGGGAACGGATGCCCGTCCTTCCCTCCTAGCGCGAACGAATATCGAGCGGGATCTGAAAATCGCACCGGAGTCCCATGGATCACTTCTGCCACCATCGCCAGCGTCTGCAACGTACGAGGACCCAGGTTTTCCGTCAGCAGAAAATCGGCAAACGTGTGCAAGTCCCGTTCGTATGCGACCGCGAGCACAGCGCCCAATCTTTTCAAGTCCACGTTTTCCGCTCGAATATCGTGGTGAGCAGGCATTTTAAAATGACGCAGTTGATCCAAAGTTTTCTCAGGGACATCATGGGCGATCGACAGCAATGCATCCTGCGCGGGTCGCGCCCCCGAATCAACTAAATTCATAATCGAGCCCATCGGCTCGCCAACGATTCCGGTGTGAGGCTCCTCCACCAAGTCGCGCACGTTCGCGGAATGCCAGTGATATCGCCGCGCGAATCCGCTCGCCGTGTTCATCCCCTGCTGGACCACGGCCCATTCGCCGTCGGCCGACACGACGAACGAATGAAGGTAAATCTGGAATCCGTCCGCGATGCAGTTGTTGTCGATCTTCGCCGTCAACCGGCTGGTGCGAACTAACGCATCTCCGTCGAGCCCCTGCGGTCCGCCACAGCAAGCAGTTCATCGGGAGTCTTTCGCGATTGTTTCCCGCGGCCTCCGCAAACATACAGGCCCAAACTCTGACGCGCGTGGATTTAGACCACGCTTCAGCGCGCCCAGCACGGAAGTCGTGATGCCGGAGGAGTGCCAGTCCATACCCATCACGCTGCCCAGCGCCTGAAACCAGAACGGATCGCTCAATCGGGAAAGGAATTCGCCGCGTCCGTAGTGGAGCAGGATACTTTCCACAATCGCCGTGCCGAGCTTAGTCATGCGCTCAGCCAGCCAGGAGGGAACGTAGCCGCCATGCAGCGGCGTATCGGCAAATCCCGATCGCTTCACAGCCGAAATCTAACCAGGCAGGATTTTAGAGATATCGTTGTAGATCACGAAAACGACCACGACCATCAGGAAAACAAATCCGACCTTCACCACGGCTTCTTTCACCTTCAGATCCAGTTCGCGTCGCAGCAGCATTTCGATCAGCAGCATCATGATCACGCCGCCATCCAGAATCGGGATCGGAAGCAGGTTGAAGATCGCCAGGTTTAAGCTGACCGCAGCCATCAAACTGAAGAAGGAAGCCGCGCCGGCGCGGGCCGCATCGCCAGACATGGCGGCGATTTTCACAGGCCCGACGATGGATTTCGGGGACATGCGGCGCTCCAGCATGCCTTCCAGAAACTGGAAACAGCTTCGCGTTTTGCATGTTCCAGCGGCGGATTCGCGCAGCGCCGCGAAAAATGGAAGCTTGGTGATTTCGATCCTGGGTTCAGCCGTCAGGCCGATCATCCAGTGCGGCGAACCCTGGTCGTCCAGGTCGGACTTCACCGGCGTTACGATCACGCTGTGTTCCTGTCCTGCGCGCGAATAGACCAGTTCCACCGGCTTGCCGTCGGTCGCCTTTTCAATCTCGGGCAATTTCGAAATGGATCGCAGCGGCTGCCCATTGGCGCTGACCAGAATATCGCCGCGCTTCAGACCCGCTTTTTCCGCTTCCATTCCAGGAACGATGCTGCCCACCTGAACATCCGATTGCTGGTCCCATCCCGCAAAGCCGAAGCCCTCTTTTTTCGTCCAGCGCAGGCGTGACGGGATGGAAGCTTCTCGCCATTGCGCATCACCCAGACCTGCATGGGACGGTTCGCGCTGGCGATCTCTCGAAGCGCGATATCCTCCCAGTTTGGGTCCACCATGCTGTCCACTTGCACCACCTGATCGCCTTCATGAATGCCGGCTTTCGCGGCCGCTCCCGTGGGAACTACGTAACCGACCAGTGGATCGTGTGGAGTAGGAACCTTCGGAAAATGCTGCATGAATAACCCGGTCAGCAGCGCGATGGCGAGCAGAACGTTGATGGCGGGTCCCGCGAAGGTAATGATCAAACGCTGCCAGCGCGGCTTCGCCATTAAGCTTCGCGGATCGGCATTGGCCTCGTCGTCGCCGGGCTGGTCGCCTGCCATTTTCACGTAGCCGCCCAGAATGGGCAGCGCCGAAAAGCGGAAGTCGGTATCGCCGTACTTGAAGCCAAACAGCCTCGGACCGAAGCCGAAGCTGAATGTTTCCACTTTGACGTCAAAATACCGGGCAGCTAAGAAGTGGCCCAGTTCGTGGAGCAGAATCATCACTCCGATCAGAACCAAGTACCACCAGATGTTCTCTAAAAAGTGCATATAACTTATTTACGCGCGTAGAGCCGCTTCGGTTGGCAATCTTCTCACCCCATCTTGATTCTATGACGTTTCTGGCGATTTGTCGTGACTCCCGATCTATCTCCAGCACTTCCTCGACCGAAGCGGGTTCACGGACCGGAACTCTTTCTAATGCTTCAGCCACCGTAGCGGCGATCGCCGGAAACGGAATTCGACCATTCAGAAAGGCTTCGACGGCAATCTCATCGGCGGCGTTTAGCGTCGCGCACGCGGACCCGCCGGTCTCATAAGCCTCAAACGCCAGCTTCAAAAGAGGAAATTTCTTATAATCCGGAGGTTCGAAACTCCACCGCGTGGCCTGCGTCCAATCCAAGCGCGGCACGGGAGCATCCGCTCTTTCGGGATACGTCAAAGCGTATTGGATCGGCATCCGCATATCGGTTGCCGACACTTGCGCGATCACACTGCCATCGTTATACTCCACCATGGCGTGAACCTTCGATTGGGGATGGACCACCACCTGAACATCCTTCGGCTGGAGGCCGAAGAGCCAGCACGCCTCGATCACCTCAAAACCCTTATTCATTAACGTTGCACAATCGATGGTGATTCGTTGACCCATCTTCCAAGTTGGATGATTCAAGGCCTGTTCCGGCGTCACCCGCGCCAAGTCGGACGCCGGGGTTTCCCGAAACGGACCGCCCGAGGCCGTTAGAATCAGCTTAGTAACCTCATCGCGGCGGCCCGCGCGGAGGCATTGATGGGCCCCGTTATGCTCACTGTCGACCGGAATCAACTCCGCTCCTAAGGATTGCATCGCGGAATAACCAGCCGACCACTCGGCGACCAGAACTTCTTTGTTCGCCAGCCCGACTCGCTTACCCAACTTAACCGCCGCATAAGTTGCCTCCAGCCCTTCGACGCCGACGATCGCCGACATGACGAATCCAGCTTCCGGGGCCGAGGCGGCTGCCAAGCGCGCCTTGGCGCCAGCCGCCAACTCGGGGATCGGAATGCCTTTCAGGTGAATCGTTTGGCGCAGTTCGCGCAAAGCCGCCTCATCGGCGACGATGGCAACTCTGGGCTTAAACTCGGCGATCTGGTCCGCCAGAAGGTCGACGTTGCGGCCCGCGACCAGGGCGTAGATCCCGAACCGATCAGGCCACCTTCGAACCACGTCCAAAGTGCTGGTCCCAATGGACCCGGTTGATCCTAGCAGGGTGAGAAAAGTCACTCGACTCCGATCATAGCACTGGACTGGGTAGGATTTCCGGTCCACCTCGTCGCCCTGAACCTCTTTCAATTTAGAACCCCGAGGGGGCGCCGGGGAGGTTTGCTTCAGGGGTCTTTAATGAGGTTAGTCTCGCTTTGGTGGGAGTTGCCTCCCCGGCTTGATTCCAATATTAATATACTACTTCCGGGATTGCAAC
>CAVPKR010000105.1:0-23677 GCA_963705675.1 Terriglobia bacterium | reverse complement strand
AGCGAGGACGTCTTCGCGGCGGCGTTGCGTCACCATGTGCGAGAAAACTCCGTAATGGCCCATGGAAGCGAGCAATAGCGCTCGAGCCTGGCGAAGCATGCGGAGCCCGTGTCGCAGATCCAAACGAGCGCGGGCATAGATCGATATTACCGTGAGGAATCCGGATGGTTACTCACGAATTTCACGGCAACCCGTCCAAGGTATGATGGTAAAACCATTTAGAGCTAAGGGGAACAAAATGAAGCTACTTTCGATTATGACTATGGCCCTCGGATGTGCGGCAGTGATGCAAGCGCAGAGCAATCCGTTGAGCGGCGAAACCAAGGGATTTTACAACGGGATCAAAAACAATATCATCAAGTCGGCCGAGAAGATGCCGGAGGCGAATTATTCCTTCCAGCCGACGGATAGCGTGCGTACGTTCGGCCAAATCATCGGCCACGTCGCGGACGCTCAATACGAGTTCTGCGCCCCGGTTAAAGGCGAAACCAAAAACCCGACCGCGGAAAAGACCTTGAAGTCGAAAGCGGAACTGGTCGGCGCGCTGAAGGAAGCTTTCGCATATTGCGATGGGGTCTACAATTCGATGACGGATGCCGGCGGAGTTGAAAAAGTGAAGTTCTTCGGCCGCGAGATGACGAAGTTCGGGATTTTGAACTTCAACGTGGCCCACTCGAACGAGCATTACGGCAACATCGTCACGTATCTTCGCATTAAGGGACTGGTCCCGCCTTCTAGCGAGCCCAGCAAGTAAGCTACAATTACATTCGATCTAACAGGAGAAAAATTTTGAACCGATCTTCCATGATGATTCTCGGCTCTTTGGCCTTAGCGGGCGCCCTGGTTGCGCAACAGCCGACCACTGAAGCCACCGCGCTCAAGGCCCAGTACAACGGAATTAAGACCAACCTGATGAAAGCCGCTGAAAAGATGCCGGACGACCAGTACGGCTTCAAAGCGTCGCCGGATATCCGTACGTTCGGCGCGCTGATCGCTCACGTCGCCGACGCGCAGGGTCGAACCTGTGCGGCGGTTTCGGGCGCAACGGCTCCGGCCAGCGCGGGTTCCAAGACGACGAAAGCGGATTTAGTCGCCGCTCTGACGGCGTCCTTCGAAGCTTGCGATGCGGTGTTCAATTCGCTAACCGACGAAGATGCGACCAAGATGGTGACCGGCGGCCGTGGAGGTCCCCGATCGAAGTTCGCGATCCTGTGGGGTGTAGTGGTGCATAGTAACGAAGAATACGGCTATTTGTCTGTGTATATGCGTGTCAAGGGCATTGTGCCGCCGTCTAGCGAGCCGCGCAATTAGTTTTTCCCGCCAGCGGGCGTCCTTCGGGACGCCCTTATCTGTTTATAGCCCAGTACTTTCGCCGTAAACGGCCGCTGGGCAAATTGTTTCATTGAAATTGAAGATTTCTTACACTCCTACGGCCGCGCCCGGTTATAATAGGTCGTGGCTCGTGGTTGGGAAAGCAAATCGGTCCAGGAACAGATTGAGACGGCGCGGGCTCGCGAGGGGAACGGTAAACTGGTTCAAACGCGGGAAGAATTAGAGGTCGAGCGCAAGCGGGATGGATTTCTGCTCCAGCGCACCCGAGTTCTGGGTCAGTTGGAATCCTGCGCGGATGAGCGTTATAAGAAGACCTTGATGACCGGTCTGGCGTACTTGGAATCGCAGTTGGTCCAGCTTGGCTGGAACGCTACTCCCACTCAATCGTAGCGGGCGGCTTGTTGGTCAGATCGTAGAACACTCCTCCGATCCCGTCAATCGTTTTCAACTCCGCGGTTAGTTCCGTCAGAAGATCCTCGGGCATGCGTACGGCGTGCGCGGTCATGCCGTCCACCGAATCGATTGGTCTCAATACCACGGAATCGGGTCTCCCGGCAGTGCCCACGGGAATCAGCACGACCGGAAACTGCCAGATGGTCCGGTCGAAGCCAGATTCGTGAGAAAGTCTTCGCACCACTGCGTCGGCCCGGCGCAACCGGCTCAAACGCTCAGGAGTCAAAGCGGCGGCGGTGACACGCAAGTCCTTCATTGGTGATGCCGTCCACGCCGTGACCACCACTCGATTGATTCCCGCCAGCCGATTAGTCAAACGCGCCGCTTCCTCGCTCGATTCGGGAAACTCCGCAAGCGCCAGCACCGGCCGATAAGTTCGCGCGTCTCCTTGGACCCCTACAGATCGGACGGGAAGAATCCAGCCGTCGCGTGTACTTTCCAGCGAGGCCCCGGCCTCCGAGCACAGGCAGCGAATCGCTAGACCTGGGCCCGGGAAAGGATGACGGTCGAGCAACTCCGCGTTGAGGCCGAGCTTTGCTCCGATGATGCGGACTTCGTCTTTATAAAAGGATGCCAGCGGCTCGACGATCCGGCCTGCGTCGATCAGCGCCTGGATTCCCGCGACCCGATTGTGATGGGTCTTGATAAGGTCCGCTTTGGCTGAGCCACCCGATTCGATCGTGTCCGGATAGATGGTCCCCTGTCCGAGAATCCAGTGTCCATCGAGAAAATGCTTGCCTTCGAGGATCTTTTCCTGCACCTCGACGAATTGCTGGCCGATAATGTGACGCTTAGCTTCGGGCTCAGTAATGCCGGTAAGCGCGCCCAGGAATTGCTTTCCGGCATCGGCGACTGCGAATGAGCTGGTTCCCAAGGCCGCGAAATTGGCGCGAACGAACTCGGTCTCGCCTTCCCGCATGAGTCCGGTATCGACGTAAGTGCCGTACACGCGCGACGCCCCCAACGCCCGAAGGCACAGCGTATAGGCGACGGTCGAGTCCACGCCTCCGCTTACGAAAAAGAAAATGTTGCGATCGCCGGCCACGGCTCGGATCTGGTTTTCGATCTCCGCGATCTGGCCGGCAGGGTCCCAGTCGCGCTCGCATCCGCAGATGTCGAAGATGAAATTGGAAAGAATGGTGGTTCCGCACGGCGTATGGGCCACCTCGGGATGGAACTGGACCGCGTAGAGCTTTCGCGCGGGTGACGCGATCGCAGCGATCGGACAGGTTTCGGTGCTGCCCAAAACTTCGAATCCGTCGGGAGCCTTCACCACGGTATCGAAATGGCTCATCCAGACTTGCTGGCGACGGTCGATGCCGCTGAGAATCGCATCGGTGCAGGCGATGTCGAACTGGGCAAAGCCGTATTCCCCGTGCTTGCCTTTCTCGACCTGCCCGCCCAGAAGGTGAGCCATCAACTGCTGGCCGTAGCAAATCCCGAGCACAGGAATGCCCGACGCGAGCACGGCCGGATCGATGGTAGGGCTATCCTCGGCGTGGACGCTTGAAGGACCGCCCGAAATAATCAGGCCTTTGCGGCCCGCGAGCTCGGATGCGGGCGTTTCGCTGGGCACAACATCGGCATAGACGCCCAGGTTACGAACCCTACGGGCGATCAAATGGCAGTATTGTCCCCCGGCGTCGAGGACGGTGATTTGTGGGTGCAAATCCTATTTTGACAGAACCGGCGCGGCGTTCAGCGCCGAGGCGCGATCCTGCTGATTCATGCGCTGGACCAGCAGCTTCTTGGCATTGTCCACCAAGGCTTTCGCTTTGGGCAGCGAGTCGATGGCCTTGACGATTTCGGCATCCTGCTCGATGGCGACTTTCCTCGATTCGTCGTAGCTGAACGCTGTGATATACATCTCGCGCTTCAACTCCTGGCGGACCCAATCGCGATTGGCGGTGAAATCGGCGTCCGTGAACTGAACGTTGCTCTTACCGAGGAAATCGTGGAATTCGTTGACCAGTTTGTCGTCTGGAGACCAGCCCTTGGGAAGCTTGGTGTCGTTGCGCGAGCCGAAGAATTTCGCGGCGAAATTGTAGACCGCGAATTTCCGCAGCAGCTCGATCTGAAATTTGTTGTATTTCGGCGCCGCATACTTCTCGTCCGGCGTGATTCCGCCGCCGCCGTATACGGTGCGGCCGCTATCAGTCATCTTCACGTCCTGGGTATTCTTCTGGTCCAGGTTGGTGTGATAGTAATAATCGAGGAACGAGACTCCCGCGTAGGGACGCTGAATCCAACGGCCGCTGGGAGTGAAATATTGCGAGGTGGTCAGCGCTAGACCGGTATTCTCGCTGAGCGGATAGACCTGCTGGACCAAGCCCTTGCCGAACGTGGTTTCTCCGAAAATCCAAGCCCGATCGTGGTCCTGAAGGGCCCCGGAAACAATCTCAGCCGCGGAAGCCGTATCGCGGTTGACTACGATCACGATGGGATATTCCAAGCCGCCGTTGTTGCTGCGCGCGGTGTAAGTCTTGTTCGGCTGCACGCGCCCACGGACGCTGACCACGGTTTCATTTCTCTTCAAAAAATGTCCGGCGACTTCGATGCCTTCATTGAGCAGACCACCCGGATTCTCCCTCAGATCGAGAATCAGACCCTTGATCTCTTTCTCGCCCAGCGCCTTCAGCTTGTCATCCAGCTCTTTGCTGGTGTTTTCGTTGAACTGCTCAATATGGACGTAGCCAATGCCCGGCTTCAGCATAAAAGCATCCGGAACGCTGTAGCGCGGAATTTCGTCGCGTTTCAGATTGAAGGTGATCGGTTTGTCGCTGCCTTCCCGCGAAATCACGATCTGCACGGGAGTCCCTTTGGGGCCCTTGAGCAGGTCCGCGACCTCGGCGGTGCTCATTTTCTCGACCTTCTTATCGTTGACCATGACGATCACGTCGCCTGGCCGCAGGCCCGCCCGATAAGCCGGCGTCCCAGCGAAAGGCCACGACACGACCACTTTCTCGTTATGCAACTGGATGGTCATCCCGACGCCAAAATAATGACCTTGCTGATCGTCGCGCAGGGCGTGGTATTCCTTGGGATCGAAGAAGTTGGAGTGCGGATCGAGCTCATGGAGCATACCCGGAATCGCTCCTTTATAGATGGCGGTATCGGGCTTTACCGGCTCGGCGAAGTTCTGTTCCACCAGGTTGTAGACTTTGGTGAACGACCGGAAGCTTTGGCTGACCGCATCGTCGCCCGAGGTGGCCGCCTTGGCTCCTCCGGCGCTGAAAAAGCCCGCTCCAACGGAGCAGAGTACGATCACCAACGGGACAAAAATATAATTGCGGCGACGTGACGGCATCGGACCTCCACCTGGGCCCAGTATATCAAGATTAGTTGTCGAAATTATCCGATGCGCGCGCGCCTGGCAGCCGGAGCGGCTTCCATTTTTACGGGCTTACGCTCAATGTCGCTCAGCCGGCGGGCCTGATCGCTGACGCAGACCAGGAACATCGGCTGGCGGGCATTTTTCAGGATATCGATGATGCGGTCCTGCTGATCCTCGAGGAAGATGGACTTGCCATCCGTCACCAGGTGCAGATGTGACGACGCCTGCATCACCTCGGCCAGCCGTTTGCCCATTTCGCGCTGCAAGAACCGCAGAACCCGGCGGATTTTCTGGAGCGAGAAGCCTTTGCGGCGCAGCTCGGCGATGACCGTAATTTCGATGACCTCGGCGGGGAAGTAAATGCGCCGGTGTCCCTCATGCCGCGGGGAAACCACTTTGCGCTCGTCCCACCATTGCAATTGGCGCAGGCTGACTGAGGCAACCGCGGAAACTTCGCTCGACGAATAGGTTCGTTCCTGGATCTGGGCTTCGGGGCGGTTCTTTTTGGCTTTGAACATTACCGGTCACTTCCGTTTGAGTGATTTGCTTGCGACTTCTCGATTGTACTCGACTGGGGGGTGATGTCAACTGGGTGACAACCGGCCAGGGAATCCCCCCTTGACTCCTTAGGGGAGCCGCGATATATTTCTTCCATAATTGTCTTATGGGTCTAAAAACCAACGAACTGCTTCCCGGCACGCTGGACTTGCTGATTCTGCGTGCCGTGGAGAACGGTCCGGCGCACGGCTACTCGATTATGGAGAGTATCTGGGCACGCTCCGGCGAATTATTTCGCGTGGAAGAGGGTGCGGTGTATCCGGCGCTGCACCGGCTCCAGTTGAAAGGATGGCTCGCCGCCGAGTGGGGAGTGTCGGAGGCGAATCGCAAGGCGAAGTTTTACAAATTGACCGCGGCTGGGCGGAAACAGCTGGCGGCGGAACGCGAGCAGTGGCAGAGGCTCGCGCTGGGGATGAACCGGATTCTCAAGACGTCATGACGTGGATCGCGAAATTCCTGAAGCGCCTGCCGAGCTTGAAACCGAGCTCGACTCGGAACTGGCGCATCATCTCGAAATGAAGCAGCGCCGCCTGGAAGAGCAGGGAATGAGCATGGAAGACGCACAGCGGGCTGCCAGGCTGTCGCTGGGTAATCTGACGGCCGTGAAGGCCGACACGCGCGAGCAGTGGACCTTCCGCTATCTCGAATCGCTTTGGACCGATCTGACGTACTCGATTCGCTTGCTTCGCAAGGATCGGACGTTCACGTTGGTGGCCCTGCTGACGCTGACCATCGGGAGCGGGGCCAATACCGCGATTTTCAGCTTGCTGAACGGGCTGCTATGGAGGCCGCTGCCGGTGGAGCATCCGGAGCAGCTGGTTCGGCTGACGGTGACGAATTTGCCTCCCAATTATCGGCAATGGGAGGGGGGCCGCGAGGTGAAACAGGACGAGCGTCGTCAGATGACTTACGCCATGTACCGTGCGCTCGAGAAGCGCCAGCAGGTCTTCTCGGGCATGTTCGGACTTGCGGGCGGGGGCGGGATGCAAGTGGAGATTGGCGGCGTCCCGCATCGCGCCCGCGTCACGGCCGTTACCGGCTCGATGTTCTCCGCGCTTGGGCTGCCCGCCGAGGCGGGGCGCTGCCTGACTGAGCTGGACGACCTGCCCGGCGCGGCTCCCCTGACGGTGATTAGCGACGAGCTCTGGACCAGGTTGTTCGCAAGAAGCCCGAGCGCGATTGGGGCCCGAATCTCGATCGAAAGCGTGCCGCTGACCATCGCCGGAGTTGCGCCGGCGGCATTCAAGACCATCAACACCGGCGGGGAAACCGATCTATGGGTCACGCTGGCGGGGTTGGAGTCGATTTATCCACACTTCAACTGGCGCGACAATCGCGGGTTCTGGATGATCCAGCCGATGGCGAGGCTGCGGTCCGGAGTGACTATGGATCAGGCGCGCCGGCATTTGGCGGGCATTGCTTCAGCCGTGCTTGAAGACGCCATGGACCCGAAGCTCGGCAGCCAGGACGCGAAGTATTTTCGCGCCATGAAATTCGAGCCGCATGCCGCGCCCGCCGGTCTGCCGTGGATGGCGGATTATTACCGAAGTGCCCTCTGGATTCTGCTGGCGGCGGTGGCCGCAGTCTTGCTGATAGCCGTGACCAATCTGACGAATCTCTTTCTGGCACGTGCTACGGCGAGGCGTCACGAAATCGCACTGCGGCTGTCGTTGGGCGCTCCCGTGTCGCGGATTCGACGCCAATTGCTGCTCGAAAGCGTGCTGATCGGGGCTGTAGGGGCGGGGGCGGGCTTGATTGGGGCAGGCTGGCTGGTCTCCGGTTTCGAAGCGATCGCGTCGTCTGGACCCGCCAACACCATCCGGATCGATACCTCAGTCGACTGGCGCATCTTTGCGTTCCTGGCGGGCGTTCTGGTCGTTGTGGTGCTCGTTGCTGGATTGATTCCCTCGTTTTCAGCCTCTAGAGTCTCTCCGCAGGATGCGCTCAAGAAACGATCAGGAGGGTCTGGGTCGCTCACTTTTCGCCGGGGACTAATCGTGTTGCAGACGGCGTTGTCGCTGACGCTGCTGGGCGGCGCGGGACTCATGCTCGCCTCGCTGCGCGGGTTGGTCGAACAGAACACCGGCTTTCAGGCGGAGAACTCGGCTTGGTTATCACCCGATCTATTCAACGCCGGAATCAGCCGCGAGCGTATTCCACGAGCTTATATCTCGCTGTTGTCCACGATTCGCGAACAGCCGAACGTCGTCTCGGCTGCCTGGACGAGCTACATTCCCTTAAACGGCGGCTTCTCAAGTCAAAGCGTCGAAGTCGCGGGGCGTTCTGACCTGAGTCCCGATCAGCGGACCGTTTTTCGACACCAGATCAGCGACGGATATTTCTCCGCGACCGGCATCCCGCTGATCGCCGGAACCGATTTGCCGCCTGTCGGGTCGACGCGGACCGATATCTGCCTTATAAGCGAGAATGCCGCTCACCGGTTCTTCGGATCGCCGCGGGAGGCGATCGGCCAGCGCCTGAAACCAGGGAATAAGTGGCTGGAGATCATCGGCGTGGTCGGCGACGCGAAGTATCTGAACATTCGGGAGTCCCCTCCACCCACGATGTACATCCCGTACTGGAGCGCCGCGATCAATCCCGGAATGAGCCTGGCGATTCGTTACCGTGGACCCTTCGAGCCAGTATTTTCGTCGCTCCAATATTTATTTCAGAAGGAAGCCGGCCGCATGCCGTTCACCGAGGTCAACACAGTGCGTGGGAACATCAACCAGTCGTTGAGCCCGGAACGTCTGTTAACGTGGCTGCTGGCGGGATTCGCCGGCTTTGCTGTGCTGATCTCCGTGATCGGGCTGTCCGGTCTTCTCTCTTATTCGGTCGAGCAGCGGCGCAAAGAATTGGGGATCCGGATGGCCCTCGGAGCGACTCCGCGGCGTATTCGGAGGGAGGTCCAGCTACAGGGGCTGACGCTCACGGCGGCGGGCCTTTTGTGCGGCATGGCGCTGAGCTACGCACTTCGCCGATCGCTGGATACGTATCTCTACGGCATCACGCCCACCGATCCGAAGATCTGGGCGGCGGGCATCCTCACGCTGCTCCTTGCGGGTATTGCCGCCACCGCGTTACCCGCGTCGCGCGCCGCTCGCGTCGATCCGGTCACCATGCTGAGAGATGAATGATCATCCTCCGCCGACGAACCACACGACCTCTATTTGCGCGCCCGCCTCGATCGACGTCGATTCCCACTCCGTCTTTCTGACGATCGATCGATTCAGTTCCACTGCGACCCGGGAGCGCGGAATCTCCAGAAAATCGAGCAAACGAGCGACATTCAGGCCTTCCGGCACGTGCTTCGGCTGGCCATTCACGACAACTTGAATCGTTTTTGTTTCAGCGCTTTCCACTTTTGGGTTTGACACACCGTTTCGACGCTCATTATATTCAATACTTACAGCACACATTCGAAGATGCCTGAAACCTACCCGCAGTCCTATTTCCCTGTCCTGGTTCAAATGGCCATTGCATTCGCTCTGGCGGCCGGTCTGGTGGGCATGTCATCGCTGTTGGGCAAGCGCGCCCGCAGCCCGCTGAAGGACACGCCTTATGAATCCGGCATGGCGCCCGTCGGCAGCGCCCGTGAGCGATTCAGCGTGAAATTCTACCTGGTCGGGATGATCTTCATCCTGTTCGACATTGAAGCCGTGTTCCTGTATCCGTGGGCCGTGGTCTACCGCGAGCTGAAGATGTTCGCCTTCGCCGAAATGTTCATCTTCGTGGCGCTGGTGATGATCGGATTCTTCTACGTCTGGAAGAAAGGCGCGCTGGATTGGTCGGCAGACAAGGAACATAAATGACGCATCCGGCGATTCTCGAAACCCTCGAAGCCTTCCATGAACAGACGCTGATCGCCAACCCGGCGGCCATCGTCGACCTGTGCCGTTATCTCAAAACCGAAGAAAATTTCATCCGCCTGAGCGCCGTCACCGCGGTCGATTGGCATCCGGCCGAGCCGCGCTTCGAGGTGGTCTATCACCTGCACTCGATCGAACGCAATCTGCGCCTGCGCCTGAAGTGCCGCCTGAGCGGAAGCAGCCCCGAAATCGACTCGGTTTACAGCGTATGGCGCGCCGCCGACTGGTATGAGCGCGAAATTTTCGACATGTTCGGAATCGGCTTTCGCAATCACCCGAACTTGCAGCGCATCCTGATGCCGGTAGATTGGGAAGGCTATCCGCTGCGCAAAGATTATCCGGTCCACGGCTATAAGTACAGTTATCCCAATGAACAATAGGCGTGAGCAATAAATGAGACGAATCAGCGACGACGATCCCGTATCAACGCTAAAAGCTCCGGTCGAAACCCCAGCGAACCCTGCGGCGCCGCGTCTGATGACGCTCAACATGGGCCCGCAGCATCCCTCGACTCACGGGGTACTGCGCATCATGCTGGAGCTGGAAGGCGAGACCATTCGCAACGCCCAGCCGGACATCGGATTCCTTCACACCGGAATCGAGAAAGAGTGCGAGCAGAAGACCTGGCAGCAGGTGGTGACGCTGACCGATCGCGTCGATTATCTGGCGAATCTTTCGAATAACCTGGTTTACGCGCTGGCGGTCGAAAAACTTCTTCAGATCGAAATTCCGCCGCGCGCGCAATGGATGCGCGTGATGATGACCGAGCTTTCCCGGCTCAATAGCCACCTGGTCTGGCTGGGAACGCACGCTCTCGACATCGGCGCGATGAGCGTCTTCTTCTACTGCTTCCGCGAGCGCGAAGACATTCTGCGAATCCTGGAAATGTTCTCCGGCCAGCGCATGATGACCAGCTACATCCGCATCGGCGGCCTGGCGCTGGAGCCTCCGCGAGGCTGGCAGAAGGCGGTCGGCAAGTTCATTCGGGCATTTCCGGGCAAGTGGACGAATACGAAGACCTGCTGGATTCGAACCCGATCTGGACGCGGCGCACGAAGGGCGTGGGTTTCATTTCGCTCGAAGACATGCTGGATCTGGGCGTCACCGGTCCGATGATTCGCGCCGCCGGACTGGCCTGGGACGTCCGCAAATCCGAGCCATATTCGAGCTACGACCAGTTCGATTTCAAGATCGCGACCGAGACCGATAACGACGTATACGCGCGGTATCGCGTGCGGTCTGACTGAAATGCGCGAGAGCGCCCGCATTGTCACTCAGGCGCTCGAAGGGATGCCCGAAGGTCCGTGGCAGGCGGATGCGCCGCACGTGGTTTTGCCGGATCGCGAAAAGATGAAGACGCAGATGGAAGCGCTCATCTATCACTTCAAGATTGTGACTGAAGGCTTCCGGGTTCCGGCGGGCGAGGTGTTTCAGTGTATCGAATCGCCGCGAGGGGAAATCGGTTATTACATCGTCAGCGACGGGACATCGAAACCTTATCGTATCCACATGCGTACCCCGAGCTTCGGCAATCTGCAGGCTCTACCGGTGTTGCTGAAAGATATTCTGATCGCCGATTCGATCGCCGCGCTCGGTAGTATGGACTTCGTTTTGGGAGACACGGACCGGTGAGCTTTTTCACCCCAACTAGAAGAGCGGTTTTCAAGAATGCTGGCCAGCTATCCCGAAGGCCGACAGCGCTCGGCCGTCGTGCCGATGCTGATCTATGCCCAGGATGAGGTGGGCTCGATTACGCCGGAGCTGATCGCCGAAGTCGCGCATCGATGTGGCGTCAAGCCGTTGCAGGTGGATGAGGTGGTGGGTTACTATTCAATGCTCCACCGCAAACCCATGGGCAAATATCATGTGCAGGTTTGCACCAACATCAGTTGCATGCTGGTGGGAGGCGAGGAGTTGTACGAGCACGCCAAGGAAAAGCTCGGTATCGGACATAAACAAGTAACCGCGGACGGGCAGTTTTCGCTAGAGGAAGTGGAGTGCATGGGCGCCTGCTCCTGGGCCCCGGCGGTGGAGATTAATTACGATTTTCACCATTTTGTAACGCCCGCGAAGCTGGATCAATTGATCGACGGCCTTAAGAAGGCCCACTAGAAGAGATGGCTTTATATAACGAACCCAGTCCGCTTGAAACCAGGATCGTCAGCAAACGATTCGGGCTGCCGAATTCGCATACGCTCGATGCGTATCTGGCCACTGACGGCTTCAAAGCGTTTCGAAAAGCCCGCGGCATGTCGCCCGAGCAGATCATCGACGAGGTGAAAGCGTCCGCGTTGCGTGGACGCGGCGGCGCTGGTTTTCCAACCGGCTTGAAGTGGAGCTTCGTTCCCCGGACGTCTCCCAAAGCGAAATACATCATCGTCAACGCCGATGAAAGCGAGCCCGGCACCTGCAAGGATCGCCTCCTGATGGAATACGATCCCTACCAGATGATCGAGGGGATTCTGATCGGGGGCCTCGCGGTCGACTCGCATGCCGGATACATTTACATTCGCGGCGAATATCGCTACCTGATCGATCACATGGACCGCGTCATCGCGGAGGCGTATTCGAAAGGCTACCTGGGAAAGAATATCGCCGGAACCGGCTGGGATTTCGATCTCTATACGCATTCGGGCGCTGGCGCGTATGAATGCGGGGAAGAGACCGCGCTGCTCGATTCGATCGAAGGCAAACGTGGTATTCCGCGCATGAAACCTCCGTTTCCCGCGGTGGCGGGAGCCTGGGCCCACCCGACTCTTCTCAATAACGTCGAGACCTTCAGTGCGATTCCAGCGATTATTAACGACGGAGGCAAAGCCTTCGCCGATCTCGGCACGCCGAAGAATGGCGGCACGCGGCTCGTGTGCATTTCTGGTCACGTGAACAAGCCCGGTGTTTACGAACTTCCTCTCGGCTATCCAATGATGAAGTCGATTGAAGAGGTCGCAGGCGGGATTCCGAACGGCAAGAAACTTAAGTGCGTCGTCCCCGGCGGATCGTCTTGCCCGGTGCTCATGGCTTCCGAGTGCGATATTCCGATGGATTACGATTCGCTGGCGAAGATCGGAAGCATGCTCGGGTCGGGGGGCATGGTCGTGATGGATGAGACCACCGACATGGTGAAAGTCGCGCTCCGGATTATGCGATTCTACGCGCATGAAAGCTGCGGCTGGTGCATTCCGTGCCGCGAAGGCACGACGTGGCTCAGAAAGATTCTGAATCGAATGGTGGAAGGCAACGGGCGCCGGGAAGATGTCGCGTTGATCCGGGAATTGTCAGTGAATATGCTGGGCCGGACATTCTGCGCGCTGGGCGACGCTGCCGCGATGCCTACCATTTCGATCGTGGACAAATTCGCCGAGGATTTCGAAAAATATATTGTTCCCGAGGCGGTACTGGTATGAGCGCACAGCGTGTGACGCGTACTTTGAATTCAAGAAGGGATCGCGACGCGCTGCGTTGTGCGCGGTGGAAATAAGGATGGCAGAATTGGTTAAGCTGACGATTGATGGCCGTCCAGTCGAAATCGAGAAAGGCACGCTGCTGATCGAGGCTGCGCGCCAATCCGGCATCGAGATTCCGGCATTTTGTTATTACGAGGGACTGACGCTGCAAGCCGCCTGCCGCATGTGCCTGGTGGAAGTGGAGAAAACGCCGAAGTTGCAAGTCGGCTGTACTTTGCCAGTGGGCGAAGGCATGATCGTCCACACCGATTCGGACTTGGTGAAACAGGCCCGCAAAGGCACGTTGGAAATGCTTCTGACCAATCACCCCCTCGACTGCCCGGTATGCGACAAGGGCGGCGAGTGTGAATTGCAGGACATGGTATTCCGCTACGGGGCCGGCGAGAGCCGGTTTACCGAGCGCAAGCATCACGTCGACGAGAAACAATGGTCCCCGGTGGTGTTCTTCGACGCGCCGCGCTGCATTCTCTGCTACCGCTGCGTCCGAGTCTGCAATGAAGGCATGGGTGTGAACGCGCTGGGCGTATCCGACCGCGGGGCTATCTCCGAAATCATTCCCAATGGTCAGGATCATCTCGAATGCGACGAGTGCGGCGCCTGCATCGACATTTGCCCGGTGGGCGCGCTGACCAGCGGCATCTATCGCTATCAGACCCGGCCCTGGGAAATGGAGCACGTCGGCACCATCTGCACGCACTGTTCGGATGGATGCCGCACCACGCTCGGCGTGCGCAACGGGAAGATTATTCGCGGCAACAATCGCGATCGTAGCGGCATCAATAACGAATTTCTGTGCATCAAAGGCCGCTACGGCTTCGATTTCGTCGATCATCCCGAGCGCCTTCAATCCCCGATGCTTCGCGCCGGAGACACCTTCGAGCCCGTCTCCTGGTCCAAGGCGATCGAAACCATCGCCGGTCGCTTCTCGAACATCAAGAATCGAGGCGGCCATTTCGGAATCATCGGCTCGAATCACACCACCAACGAAGAGAATTTCTTCCTGGCGAAGCTGGCCAGGCAGGGCGTGGGGACCAAGAACATCGATCATCACCGCACCGGTGACCTGACGACGTTCTTCGACGCTTTATCGGGCCGCAATGATGCCCTCGCGACCACGAACGACCTCTACAACGCGAAGGCCGTGTTGATCGTCGGCAGCGACCTGGCCCAGCAGCATCCACTTTTGTCCTTTCAGGCACGCGCGAATTACCGGCATCACGCCGCACATATTTATACGGCCACTTCAGGCGCGGTTCGCGAGGACAAATATTCGGCTGCTCCACGTCCGTGGCGGCGATTACGATTCCTTCCGCGACAAGCTGAAAGCCGAAACCGATCTGGTCATCGTGTTCGGCGATTCCGTGCAGGGCGAAGCGGTTCGACGATTGGTCGCGTTCGGCGATTCTCTCGGCATTCCGGTCAAATACATCTGCCTGGTGGATTATTCCAACTCGCGCGGCGCTTTTGACATGGGTCTGATTCCCAAGGACGGCGGCATGAGCCGGGAACAGATGCTCGCCGCGGCCGATCTTGACGTGCTCTGGGTGGTTGGCGCGAATCCCCTGAAAGACGCGACTCTGGCTGCATCGAACGCTTTCGTCGTCGTGCAGGATCTCTTCATGACCGAAACTGCCCGTCGAGCCGACCTGGTCCTGCCCGCCGCATCGGCTTACGAAAAATCCGGGACCGTGACCAACGTCTGCGGCGAGGTCCAGAAGCTGAAGCAGGCTTTGAAAGTGATGGGCCCCAAAACCGATCTGGAAATCTTCGGCTTGATCGCGAAAGAAATGGGCCTGCACCTGGGCATCTGGCTGCCGGATAACGTTTTCGCAGAAATTCGCAAGACCGTCCACGGTTACGACGTGCCCCTGCCAGTAGTTGCGACAGGCGGCGCCGCTCCGACGATGCCTCTGAACGGACGTGTCGCGGCCTTGCCTGGAACCATCGCATCGAGCGGCGATACCTTATTTACGTCCGGCACGCTCGGCCGGTATTCGAACATTCTCAAGTCAGTTATGGAAGCTCCCGGAACGCTGTATAGCGGGGAGGAGCAATAGCCCCCGATGAACTTTTTCGTAATCAGTCTGATTAAGGCTGGTGTCGTAGCCTTCGTGTTGATGACGACGCTCGCGTATCTTCAATGGATCGAGCGGAAAGTCATCGCGCATATCCAACTTCGCGTGGGTCCCCGCCGCGTAGGGCCCCACGGCCTGCTTCAGCCGCTGGCCGACGTAATCAAGCTCCTGACCAAAGAGGACATCCTTCCGTCTCACGTCAACACGGTCTTTTATTTCCTGGCGCCGTTTATCGCGGTATTTTTCGCGCTGATCGCGATTTCCGTCATCCCCTTCGGCACCGATATCACGATCGGCCCCGTCAAGACCGCGATGCAGCTCACCGATCTGAACATCGGTGTCCTGTTCATCCTGGGCCTTTCGGGAATGGGAGTCTACGGAGTCGCCTTGGCCGGCTGGGCGTCGAACAATAAATACGCGCTGCTCGGCGGCCTGCGAAGCTCTGCTCAGATGATCAGCTATGAGCTTCCCATGGCCATCGCGATCGCCGCGCCGCTGCTGATGCTCAACAGCCTCAGTTTCCGCCAGTTAGTCGACGCGCAGAGCGGTTTTTATTTCGGATTCATCCCGCGCTGGACTATTTTTCAGGGACCCTTCCCGCAAATCGTCAGCTTTCTTTTATTCCTTATTGCAGCCTTCGCGGAAACCAATCGCGTACCGTTCGATCTTCCCGAAGCTGAAAACGAACTGGTCGCCGGATTCCACACCGAATATTCCAGCATGAAGTTCGCCGCGTTTTTCATGGCCGAATACGCCAACATGGTGACGGTTTCCTGCGTCGCGACGCTCTTGTTCCTGGGCGGGTGGCAGCCGCTGTTCCCCGCGACCCTCGGGTCCGGTTTTATTCCCACGATTATCTTCGTGCTAACCGCGCTTGTGTGCTTCTATCACGGCCTCAACCCCGCACGCCGCCTGGATCGCATCACGCTTCCAGTATTCGGCGTAGTTTTCCTCGGCGTAGCCGCGGCATTCCTGATCCCCATGGTCTCGACCATTCTGTTGCCGCTGTTCTGGTTCGCCTCCAAGGTCGGAGTGATTCTTTTTCTTTATATATGGGTCCGCGGGACGCTCCCGCGCTTCCGCTATGACCAGCTCATGCGTTTCGCTTGGACTTTTATGTTCCCCGTCGCCATGGTTAACCTGTTGATTACCGGCCTGGTGGTGGCGCTCTCTTAATTCTATGGATGCGATCCTTTTCCTGGTCTTCGCCGCAATCGCCGTGATCTGCGCCATCAATCTGGTGCTGCAGCGGCACCCGATATCGAGCGCGCTCTCGCTGGTTGGCGTCATGGCCTCGCTCGCCGTACTGTACCTGCTGCTGGGAGGCGAGTTCATCGCCATGGCGCAGTTGATCGTCTACGCCGGCGCCATCATGGTGTTGTTCGTCTTCGTCATCATGCTGCTGAACGCGGGAACGGAGATTCGTACCAAGCGAAATCTTTGGCCGAAATACGCAGGCGCGCCCTTATTGGTCGGCGCTGATTGGAATCCTGGCCTACATTGTCCAGCGCGCGCTTCCGCCGTCGCCGGGGGTAAAGTTCGGCGCGTTCCAGCACGGCAACGCGTACGACATCGGTCTCAAGTTGTTTCAGGTCTATGTTCTGCCGTTTGAAGTCACCAGCGTTCTGATCCTGGTGGCCATCCTGGGAGCCATCGTGCTGGCGCGAAAGGAGATTCGATAAAATGCCGCAGCTTCCTCAAAGCGCTCCCGTTTCCTGGTATCTGATCCTCAGCGCGATCCTGTTTGTGCTCGGTGTGGCGGGCTTCCTGTTCCGCCGCAACATTATTACAGTGTTCATGTCCATCGAGCTGATGCTGAACGCCGTGAACCTCAGCTTCGTCACGTTCTCCTATAAGAACGGCCAGAACGACGGGCACATTTACAGTTTCTTCGTGATGGTGGTGGCCGCGGCCGAAGCCGCCGTGGGGCTCGCCATCATCTTGACCGTTTTCAAGAATCGCCAGACTCTCGAAATCGACGAGGTCAGCTCGCTCAAAAACTAGACATGCAACTTTGGCTCATTCCCATTTTTCCGCTGCTCGGCTTTCTGCTGAACGGCCTCTTCGGACGGCGCTTTCCTAAGCCGGTGATCAACGCTATTGCCGCCGGCTCCGTGTTGCTGTCGTTTCTGTGGGTGCTCAAGACCCTCAGCGGCTGGCTTCTCGGCGGCCATGGAAACCCCTACATCGAGCACTATTTCACCTGGATCCAATCCGGCGCATTGAATATCAGCGTCGATTTCGCGGTCGACCGGCTCACCGCAGTGATGCTGATGGTGGTTACCGGCGTCGGCTTCCTGATCCACGTTTATGCCATCGGCTACATGGCGCATGAAGGCGGCTATTACCGGTTTTTCGCCTATTTCAATCTGTTCATGTTCTTCATGCTGGTGCTGGTCCTGGCGCGAACTTCCTGATCATGTTCGTCGGATGGGAAGGCGTGGGACTGTGCAGCTACCTGCTGATCGGCTTCTATTTCTCGGAAAAATTCGCGACCGATGCTGGAAACAAAGCCTTCATAGTGAACCGCATCGGCGATTTCGGTTTTTCGCTCGCCGTCTTCCTGATCGCGATCCACTTCGGCTCGCTCGATTTCGGCAAAGTATTCTCGCAGGTCAAGGACATGCCCGTCGAGTTTAGCCCCGGTTGGATCACCGCTATCTGTCTCCTCCTGCTGGTCGGCGCAGCTGGAAAATCGGCGCAAATCCCGCTGTATGTCTGGCTGCCCGACGCGATGGCCGGTCCCACTCCCGTCAGCGCGCTGATCCACGCCGCTACCATGGTCACCGCGGGCGTCTACATGATCGCGCGCAGCTCGCAGATCTATCTTCATTCGGCCTTCGCGCTGAACATTGTCGCCATCGTCGGCCTGACTACCGCGTTTTTTGCCGCCACTATCGGCCTCGCCCAGAACGATATTAAGAAGGTTTTCGCCTACTCGACAGTTTCTCAGCTCGGCTACATGTTTCTCGGTCTCGGCACAGGAGCCTTCTCAGCCGGAATCTTCCATCTGATGACCCACGCGTTTTTCAAGGCTCTCCTATTCCTGGGAGCAGGCAGCGTGATCCACGCGCTTTCGGGTGAGCAGGATCTCCGCAACATGGGCGGGCTCCGCACAAAAATCCCGATCACCTTCTGGACCCTGATGTGCGGCGGAGTCGCCATCGCCGGCGTGCCTCCTTTCTCCGGATTTCATAGCAAGGATGCGATCCTCGCCGCCGCCTACCAGCACGCCCCGTGGATGTACTGGGTCGGCGTCTTTACCGCCTTCATGACCGCGTTTTACGTGTTCCGGGCGCTGTTTCTGTGCTTCTTTGGAACCTACCGCGGCCATCATCATCCCCACGAATCTCCGCCAGTGATGTGGATTCCACTTGCCTTGCTCGCGGCCCTCAGCCTGGGTGGCGGATACATCAACGTGCCGAAATTTCTCGAACCGATGTTCCGCATCCGGCGAATCCGGCGGCAATGAGTGGACCGTCTACGTCTCGGTCGCCGCCGGCATCTTAGGAATCGCGCTCGCGTACTTATTCTATGTAGTTTCGCCCTCGCTCCCCGAATCGCTGGCCGGTTCTTTCCACGGACTCTATAACCTGATCTATAACAAATATTTCGTCGACGAATTTTACGATTCCGCAGTGGTTGAGCCGATGGTCGACGGCTCCCGCACTCTGCTCTGGCGCGGCGTCGACGTGACCGTCATCGACGGCGCGGTGAATGGTGTCGGGCACGCATCGCGCGAGCCATCGGCGGCATCTTGAAGCTACCGCAATCCGGATATATTCGAAGTTACGCGGCCTGGGTAGTGGCGGGCTCCATCGCTCGTGATTCTCGCGATGGCCTGGGGAGGCGCACGATGACCCTCAACATCGTGCTGTTCCTTCCCGCTCATCGGATTTTTCGCCCTCCTGTTGATTCCCAAAACGATGCCGCGCATGGCCGCCCTGGTCATTTCGCTCGGAATCTTCGTAGTGTCGCTCGGGTTGATCGCACCTTATTGGTTCGCGAACCCCACCGGCTTCGTTTTCAACACCAACGTCGCCCTGGATCAACGAGTCCCGCCATCAACTACCACGTCGGCATCGACGGCCTCAGCCTGTGGCTGGTTCTGCTGACCACTCTACTGACCCCGATCGCGGTGCTGGTGTCCTGGAAACACATCGATCATCGAGCCAAGGAATTTTTCGCGTTTCTGCTGCTGCTGGAATTCGGGCTGATCGGCGTTTTTATCGCCCTCGATCTTTTCCTCTTCTTCGTCTTCTGGGAAGTCTCGCTGGTCCCCATGTATTTCCTGATCGGGATCTGGGGCCATGAGCGCCGCATCTACGCGACCGTCAAGTTTTTCCTGTACACCATGGTCGGCTCCATGCTGATGCTGGCCGGGATCATCTACGTCTACAACAAGGCCGGCTCATTCGATTACGTCGAGATTCTCAGCCAGATCCAGACCGGCCGCCTGGTTCTTCGATCCGCACGTTGCAGATGCTGCTGTTCCTGGCTTTTTTCATCGCCTTCGCGATCAAGGTCCCGTTGTTCCCGCTGCATACCTGGCTGCCCGACGCGCACGTCGAAGCGCCCACCGCCGGTTCCGTCATGCTCGCTTCGGTAATGCTGAAAATGGGGACCTACGGTCTTATTCGCTTCTGCCTCCCGCTGTTCCCGAAGCCGCCCACGCGTCTTCGCACTGGGTGGCGCGCTGGCCATCATCGGCATCATCTATGGAGCGTTAGTCGCCCTGGTCCAGCCCAACATGAAGAAGCTGGTCGCGTATTCCTCGGTCAGCCATCTTGGATTCGTGGTTCTCGGAATCTTCTCCTTTACGCAGCAGGGGATGGATGGAGCCGTGTATCAGATGTTGAACCACGGCATATCGACGGGCGCCCTGTTCATGCTGGTCGGTTACCTTTATGAGCGTCGCCACTCGCTAGAGATATCCGCTTATGGCGGCGTCGCGACCCCGGCGCCGAATCTTGCCATCGTATTTCTGATCACCACCCTCGCTTCCATTGGCCTGCCGATGCTGAACAATTTCGTAGGGGAATATCTGGTCCTGCAAGGCGTCGCACAAGCCAACTTTACCTGGACCGTCTTCGCCGCCCTCGGCGTGATCCTTTCCGCATGCTACATGCTGTGGCTCTATCAGCGGACATTTTATGGAAAGGCGTCAGAGGGCGTAATGCATCACATGCATGACCTGACCCCGCGTGAATGGGCGGCGATTGTTCCGCTCATTGTCTTAATGGTCTGGATGGGGACATTCACCCAGAGTTTCATGCCCTCGATCAGCGCGCAGAACGCCCGCATTTTGGAAGGAACGCACCACCTGAAAGTCGAACGCGTAAAACTCGAAACTCCGGAGGTGCCCGTTGCCCGATAGCTTGTTCCCCACCTCCGCCGAATATTTCCGCATCCTTCCGGAAATTATTCTGACCCTGGTCGGAACCCTGATCATGTTCCTCGAAGCGGTCCTCAAAGGCGAGCAAAAACGCATTTTCGCTCCTGTGTCACTTGCCGGATTGGCCGCCGCGCTCTACGCATCCGTGGCTGCCAATAACGATCCCGGTTTCGCATTCCATGACATGCTGGTGGTCGACGGATTCGCGACTTTTTTCCGGGTCCTGGTGATCGCCGTCGGCATCCTCGCCGTCTTCGCTTCCACCGAGTATCTCCGGCGCGAAAATCATCCCGGAGGCGAATTTTTCGCCCTGATTCTGTTCAGTGTGATGGGCCAATGCATCATGGTCGGCGGCCAATGAGCTGATCATGATCTTCATCGGCCTCGAAATTTCCTCCATCGCGTCCTACATCCTGGCCGGTTACCTGCGGGACGACAAGCGCAACAACGAATCCGCGCTGAAGTATTTCCTGTTGGGCTCCTTCGCCACCGGATTCCTGCTGTATGGCATCGCCTGGATTTACGGCATCACCGGCTCTACGAATTTGGTCGAGATCCGTCGCGCGCTGCTGATCGATCCTGGGCCGTCACTGGTGCTGACCGGCGCGGCCGCCGCGCTGATGTTCGTCGGGTTCGGTTTCAAGATTTCCGCGGCTCCATTCCAGGTTTGGGCCCCCGATGTTTATCAGGGCGCGCCCGCCCCGGTTTCCGCATTTCTTTCTGTGGGACCGAAAGCCGCCGCCTTCGCGATCCTCCTGCGAACCTTCCTGACCGCTTTCGGTCCCATCGCCGACCGCTGGCAGCCTTTCGTATGGGCCTGTGCGCTGGCGACTATGGTAGTGGGAAATTTCGCCGCTATTCAGCAAACCAACATCAAGCGCATGCTGGCTTACAGTTCCATCGCGCATGCCGGATACGTTCTGGTCGCAGTCACGGCGCATTCCGGCATTGGAGCCGCCGCCGCGATGTTTTATCTTGCCGCCTATGCCTTCACCAATTTTGGAGCCTTTGCCGTCGTCACCTATGTAGCCCGTAAAGGCGAGAAATATACCAGAATCGACGACTTCGCAGGACTTTCCCAGCGCCAGCCGATGATGGCCGCGATGCTCGCGATCTTTCTCCTGTCGTTAATCGGCGTCCCGCTCACCGGCGGCTTTTTCGGGAAATTCTATATCTTCAAGGCCGCGCTGGATGCGAACCTGGTATGGCTCACCGTCCTCGGTTTGCTCAACAGCGCCGTCGCCGCGTATTACTATCTGCGAGTCCTTGTAGTCATGTACATGAAGGACCCCGAAGCCGGGCAGGATCCACTTCCGCCCGCGGATGCGGCGCTTAAGATCGCAGTCTACGGTTCTGCCGCCGGAACCCTGCTGCTGGGAATCTTCCCGTCCTTTGTCCTCGATTTCGCGAGCAAAGCCGGGTTGAAATTTTGAACCGCGGGTTTTATCAAGCCGTAATATTTAGCAGACTCTTCGTCATATCGTCTTCAGTCTGAATCACTTTGGTATTCGCCTTGAAGTCGTTCTGAGCCTGCATCAACGACACCATTTCCGAGCCTAAATCGACGGAATCTCCGGTCCCCTCGGAACTGGCCGTCGCGATCTTGGCCGCCGTTTGGTTGACGCTCGAAGCGGCCCATTCCATCCCGGCGAGTGGCGTGCTGAAGTCGATCATGTTGTCATATCGACAAGCCGCGGCTAAAAATGAGCCCGAAGATCGCCAAATCGTTCCACCTGCAAAAATCGTCCGTCGACGCCGTTCACTGCCTGATGTTCCAGCACCCAGGTATGCGGATGCGGCACCAGCACCGCATTCAATCCCGCCTCGAGCGCGGGATTAATATCCGATTTCGGCGAATTTCCGATCATCCAGGTCTTCTCCGGGTCAAGCCCCCGTTCCTTTACTAATCGCCGGTAAGCCGCCGCATCTTTTTCCTTCACGATCGCCGTGTGCCCGAAAAAGCGTCCCAATCCCGACCGGTCCACCTTCAGCCGCTGCTCCTCGGGATGACCCTTGGTAAACAGCGTCAAGTCATGCCGATCAGCAAGATAAGTAAGAGTTTCTTGAACCCCGACGATCAGCGCCATCGGCTGTTCGAGGATGCGTTCCGCCAGCGACATCACCTTCACCAGATCATCGTCACGAATCTCGCGCTCCGCCAGGTGACGAAAAGCCTGCTGCAGGTTACGGCCAAAGTTGATCGACCCGTACCCGTGAATCGCCGAATTCACCAGCTCAATTTCATTCAAAATGTCCCGGATTTGCGCCGGCGAAAGATTCGAATGATCCAGAAACGCGACAAAGTCTTCAAAAGCCTGCTCGAAATAGATGTTATTTTCCCACAGCGTATCGTCGGCGTCGAAAATCAGGAAACTCATTCGACCACGCGGTGCGCCCGCCCATGCCCATTGCGAGGAGCCACTTCCTTCACCCGCTGAATCTGCCGCTGACGGACCAGAAACGTAGGCAGAAACTCCGCGATCTGCCGCAGCCGCTCGCCCTCGCCCCGCGTCGCGAGCAGCGCCTGCCGGAACGCGAGGTCCGAAATGGGAGCAGCCAGTCGGAAACTCAATTGCGGAACGGCGATCTGCGCCGGCTCCAGAGGCGGAAACGAGCTGATCGCCTGCAACTCATTGAACCCGTCAATGGCGCGCTTCTGAAGCTCTGACGATGGAGCCTCGGATTCATCGTCATCGTCGAAAAATTCCACTTCGCCGCGTAAGAACGGCCGTTCATCGTTCAGGGAGACGATCTCAAACCTTCGCCGCCCGCGCGTCATGATGTCCATGCGTCCGTCCGGATATTGGCGCAGAACTTTATCCACCACCGCCGTGCATCCCGTGTTCACGATTCCTTTATCGTTGGCCAGCACCACGCCGAACTCGGAGCGATCCCTGATCGCCTCACCGATCATTTCTTTGTAGCGATCCTCGGCCGTGTTCTGTGACATCTTCTTCGTTCGTTCTGCTTCGCAGGCGGCGATGGCGCGGGCGGCCGAGGACCTGCCAGCGCGCGGACGTCACCAGGGCGGCGTCGGCGGCATCGCGCATGTTGGCGCACTCGATGAACACCTTGGGCACGGGTGGTCAGGTCGACCCCGGCCAGGTCGTCGCGGGGCTGAATGCTGCCGATGCCGTCGTAGGAGCTCACCGGCTCGCCGGTCCCGGCGGCGAACGCCGCGCGGAGGTCGGCGCCGA